>NZ_SMKL01000040.1 GCF_004348545.1 Jiangella ureilytica
ACCACGGGCTGACCAGCGCCCTTCTTCAGCCGCCGGCGAACAGGCCGCGCGGCCGCCAATGCTGCGCAGGTTCAGAAGATCGAATCGCGCGCAGGTTGACAGTGGGAGTCTGCCGGGTGCACTTCCTACGCAACGTGCTGGCCCAGGTGCCCAAGGGCAACGCCGAGATGGTGGCCGCGGCGATCCGCACCATCTTCGCCCAGCCCGACGCCGAGCACGTGCACGAGCAGTTCGACGTCATCGCCACCATGCTCGGCCGGCAACTGCCCAAGGTCGAACAGATGCTCCGCGACGCCGGCGACGATCTCCTCGCGTTCGCGGCGTTCCCGGTCGCGCACTGGAAAAAGGTCTGGTCGACCAACCCGCTGGAACGACTGAACAAGGAGGTCAAACGCCGCACCGACGTCGTCGGGGTGTTCCCCAACCCCGCCGCGCTGCTCCGACTCGCCGGCGCTGTCCTGGTCGAAGCGCACGACGAGTGGCAGGTCGCCGCCGAGCGTCGCTATCTCTCCGAGACCTCCATGGCACTACTCACCCCGCCCACGACAGAAGAGGTGGTGGCCAAACCCGAGCTCATGACGGCATGATCTAACCCACTGACCCGCACGGTGTTGACCAACTCCACCACTCCGCGGGACGTCACCCACTTGACCCACTTGATCGGACGATGTCGCCCGCTGTCGCCTGGTGGTGGTGACTCTGCTGACGATTCGCTGACTGCCAGCCTCAACATTCGCCCATGGCGTGGTTGCTCATCGCTCGCGGAGGTACCCGCCTTAGCCGCAACGATGGCGTACCCAGCAGACGAGGGTGACTCCTGCTCATGTCGCTCAGGGAGTCCATCGGCTACGTTCCGGATCGCAAAAGTGGTCTGCTCGGCCGCCCTGCCGGGTAGGCATTGGCCGTCGATCAGCGCTCGATCCCCAATCGGTTCGTTCAAAGTGACTTCATAAGCGACCCATGCGTTGCCTTGGCAGTCCGCTGCTCCGGGGTTCTCAGGCTCCACCTGGAAGGTGACGACGATCTCGGAATCCGCGATCTCGACCTCGGGTGACAACACGTCACCGGTTACTCCGCTGTTGCATGCGAGACGCGAGACGAGCGCCGTGAAGCCGGTGGATGAGGCCGTGAGCCGCTGATCTGACTGCAGGTGCCACACAGCGGGAGCACGGTCCACTGCGGGGGCATGCGACGTTGCGTCACCCGGTATTGCGTCACTCGATTTCGGATCGGCACACGCCGACAGCATCGCCAACGCACCCATCCCCGTAAGGACGAGCGAGCCGATAGATCCCGGAGTGGGTCCGACGAGCGGCATCTGTCGAATCATCCGCCCGGCCAGGGCCTCACGCCAGTACGCACACCCAGCGCCCTCACGCCGGGCCTCGGGCGGCGAAGATCAAGCCGATCGCGCCGCACAACCTGCGCGACACCGCGGCCAGCCTCGCCATCGATGCCGGGGCCTCGGTCGTCGCCGTCGCCCAGATGCTGGGACACGAGGACGCCGCGACGACGCTGCGCCACTACGCCAGCCTGTTCCCCGACGACCTCAGCGACGTGGCCAAGCGGATGAACACGAAGGCTCGCACCGCTCGCGACGGCCGGTCCCGACGACCGGAAGCCGCCTAGTTACCGACCACGTACCGACCAACCGCCGACCCGAGAGGAGGTGTCCATGATCGAGATGTGCTCTGAGCTGGGCGCGCCTGGAGGGACTCGAACCCCCGACCAAGAGCTTAGAAGGCTCCTGCTCTATCCGACTGAGCTACAGGCGCATGGCGGACACGGACATTGTGACCGAAAGATCAGCCCTCCTGCACGGGCCGGCCGAGGCCGTCCACCACCCGTGCGCCCGGCCAGGCAGCGAGGACCGCGCCCGGAACCGTCAGTTTGGATCCGCGCACACCGCTGCCGACCACCGCGAAGGGTAGCGCGGCGACGGCGGGGTCGACCAGGATCGGCCAGTCCGAGGGCAGCCCCAGAGGCGTGATGCCGCCGTACTCCATGCCGGTCGCCGACACCGCCTCCGACATCGGCAGGAACGACGCCTTCCGCACCCCCAGGATCCGGCGTACCACTCCGTTGACGTCGGCGCGTGTCGTCGCCAGCACCATGCAGGCGGCCACGTACGAGACGCCCTCGCGCTTGCCGGCCACGACGACACAGTTCGCCGACTCCGACAACGACACGTCGTAAGCAGCACAGAAGGCGGCGGTGTCGGCCAGCGACGCGTCGATCGGTGCCACGTACACCGACGCAGCCGACGAGGACCCCTCCAGTGCGGATTTCACCGGCCCCGCGAGCAGGTCGGGACGGGACAGCGCCGGCTCCGTCTCGAGCCGGCCGATCTTCGGCGTTGTCACCCCTCGATGCTACGGTCCCGTCTTCGTGGCCCTCTTCCCACGCCTGCGCGTCTCCGCCTATGTCATCTGCGTCGACGACGAGCGGGTCCTGCTCTCCCGTTGGATCGGCTACGACGGACCGCAGTGGTCGCTGGCCGGCGGCGGCCTCGACCCGGGCGAGAACCCGCAGCAGGGCGCCCTGCGCGAGCTGTTCGAGGAGACCGGCTACGTCGGCGAGCTCGACGCGCTCCTCGGCATCGACGTGCAGCACTTCGAGAGTGATCGGCACGTGCCCGAGGGGTACGACGGCGTCGACGTGCATGCCGTGCGCATCGTCTACCGCGGCCACGTCACCGGCGGCGAGCTGACGCACGAGGTCGGCGGCACCAGCGACCTCGCCGAGTGGGTCCCGCTCGACAAGCTCTCCAGCCTCGACGCCGTCCCTCTCGTCGCGATCGGCATGGCCATGAACGACGGCGACGGCGTGCCGGTCGCGCGGGTCGGGCCGAACCCGCCGATCGCCGACGGCGTCCGGGTCGAGCTACGCGTCGCGGCCTTCGGACACCGGGCCGACGGCGCCACCGCCGGCGGGCTGCTCGCCCACGGCGATGACCCGGTCGAGGTCGTCCGGGCGGCCTTCCTCGAGCAGCGGGGCGAGGAGGTCACCGTCGGGCCACCTCGCGACGCGAGCGGCACCGTCGAGCCCAGGGAGGACGGCGGCGACGACGGCGGCAGTGTGCGCTGGGTGGTCCGGCTCGACTACGACGTCATCGGGGCCGGCTAGGACCCCCGCCCGGCGCGGGCTGCCGGTCGTTCATCAGCCGGAAGGCCGGGACGACGAACGGCCCGAGCGTCAGCAGGAATGTGGCGGCCGCGGCGACCGCGAGCGCTGCCTGGACGCCCGCCTGGTCGGTGAGCGCACCCACCATGACCGGTCCCAGCGGGATGCCGGTCCAGGCGAACGCCTTGACCGCGCCCAGCACCCGGGGCTGCATGTCGGCCGGGATCCGCTCGTACTGCACCGCGCCGATGACCGGGTTGACGCCGCCTCCCGCCAGACCGCACAAGCCCGCGGCCACCACGACGGGCAGCACGGTGTCGCTGAGGGCGAGACTCGCGAACAGGGGTGATCCGCCGACCAGGAGTCCCACGGCGAAGACCAGCCACCGATTCACCCGCGGCGCCACCCACGCCCCGACCAGGCTGCCCGCCAGCGAGCCCAGCCCGGAGGCGGCCGCGACGGCGCCCACGGCGGCCACCGGCAGCTCGTTGTGGCGCACCCACGACGGGAGCAGCACGCTCAAGAAGCCGGCGCTGAGCGTGTTCGTGGCGGCGATCACGACCACCAGGGCGCGCAACACGGGGTCCCGGGCGAGGAACGCGACGCCGGTGGCGATCCGGCGCAGGTAGGGCTCGGCGGCATCGGATCCGGCGCCGACGGTGACCGGAACCAGCAGCCCGACCAGCGCCGACGCCACCACGAACCCGCCGGCGCTGGCCAGCAGGACCAGCGGCGCGGACATCAGGGTCAGCAGCACCGCGGCCAGCGGCGCGCCGAGCAGGGCGCCGGCCTGGCTGGCCGACGCGTGCAGGCCGGCCGCGCGTTCCAGCGGTGTCCGGCTCAGCGCCGCGGTGCGCGGAACCAGCGGTGCGCTGCCGCAGTCGGCCAGGCCGCGCAGGGCCCCGACCGCGCACACCACGGCGACGAGCGCGCCGTAACCGAGTCGGCCGGCCACGAACAGCGCCGGCACGGCCAGCAACAACAACCCGGCGAGCAGGTTGGCCAGCCAGCTGGCTCGGCGCGGGCCGAAGCGCTCGACCCAGGGTCCGCCCATCGCCTGCATCGCGACGTACGGGGCCATCTCGGCGAGGACGACCAGTCCGGTCCGGGTGGCGCTGCCGGTCGTGCCGAGCACCAGCCACGGGATGGCGATCGCGGACACAGCGGTGCAGGTCGTCGAGATCAGGTAGGCCGTCAGCATTGCGGCGAGCGGCAGCCGGCGGCGCCGCGTCGTCGCCTCGGCCGTCGACGGCGCCAGGCTCACCGACCGCTCCTCCGCCTGGTTCACGGAACGGGCCTCTCACCGCCGGGATGCGGGTCGGGCAGCAGCTGGAACTGGAACACCGCCCGCTCCCGCCGCGGCCCGTCCGGCGGCTCCACTTCGTCCGGTCCCCCCGGCCCGCGCGCCCGATCGGCCTGGTCGCGGCGGTACCGGGCGACGAGGGCGAGGATCTGCCCGGACAGCTCCCTGGCCTCCGTGTGCGTGAGGCTCAGCGAGGCCTCGCCCAGCTGCCACGGGAGCGTGGCGAGCTCGTCCCGGCGCTCGACCAGCGTGCCGATCCAGGACAGCACGCGCTCGTAGGCGACCTGGGTCACCGTGCGCAGGTACTGCTCGGCCAGTTCTATCTGTTCGACGTCGCCGGCCTGCCCGGGAACCCGGAAGGAGAACGTCGTCGCCTCGTGGGCGGCCCGCCACCAGCGGTCGCGCCGGTTGCCCAGCGACGGGTCCTCGACGACGAGCCCGGCGGTCGCCATGATCCGCAGGTGATAGCTGCTGACTCCGCTGGACTGGCCGATGCGCTCGCCCAGCCGGGAAGCCGTCTGCGGACCGTCCTCGCGCAGCAGCCGGAGCAGGGTGAGCCGGACCGGGTGGGACAGAGCGCGCACGTTCAGCGGGGTCAGCAGGTCGTGGCGGTCCGGATCGAACCACGGCGGCGGCCACGCGTGGGGATCTGGCATGGAGCCAGACTAAAACCGCAAACGGATTTTGCAAAGGGTTTCTGCAATCCGGGCCCGTGCTACGACGCGAGCTGAAACCGCCAGACGATCGCCATGGGGCTGCCCTCGTAGGCGGCGTTGGCGGCGTCGGGGATGAGCGGGTGCAGCGACCAGATGTTCGGCGGCGTGCCCGGCGGCGACGGCGGCGGAGGCGGCCCGGCCGCCCCCGGCGGAAGGCCGTCGCCGTCGACGAAGGGTGAGGGCCGCATGGGCTCCTCGCAGTGCCGGACCTCGAAGCCCAGCGGCAGCGCGGCGGCCAGGTACTCGCTGGCCAGCCGGCTGCGGTTGGCCAGGTAGCCGGGCGACCCGTCCGGCCCGGCGACCACGATCGGGAGGCCGGTGTCGCCCAGCCGGCCCCGCGGGTCCGATACCACCAGCGACCCGCCCGGGCGCAGCACGCGGGCGAACTCGGCGAACACGGGGCGCAGGTCGGGCACGTGCGCCAGCGCCAGCGCGCACACCACGACGTCCACCGTCGCGTCCGGCACCGGCAGCGACGCCAGCTCGCCCAGCAGGAACCGGCCCGCCGGCACCTTGGCCCGGGCGAGCGCCAGCATCTCCGGCGAGCTGTCCACGCCGATCACCGTGTGCCCGAGCTCCGCCAGATGCGCCGCGTGCCGCCCGGTCCCGCAGGCCGCGTCCAGCGCGACCCCCACCGGGACTCCGTCGAGCTGCGCCCTGACCAGCGGGCCTTCGATGTCGAGCAGCTGGTTGCCCGGCCGGTCGTAGCCCGCGGCCCACGAGCCGTACGCCTCGGCGGATGTCAGCTCCATGGCCGAGCCGCCGGGTCCCAGCTCGCCGGCGCGGTCGAGCAGCGAGCGGATCTCGGCCAGCCGGTCGGCCACGAACGCCTCGTCGTGCCGGCCGGCGAACGCGCGCAGCAGCGCGACGCCCTCGAGCCCCAGCAGGTACGCGAGCGGATGCTGATGGATCACCGTTGCAGCCTAGGAACCGGCCGCGGCAGTCCTCAACGCGATATTCAGTGCGAGTAGACCGGCACCACCAGGCCGCGCGCCAGTGTGTGCAACGCGAGGTTGAACGAGACGACGGCGGGCGAGGCGTCGCCGTCGACCCCCAGCGTCTCGACGTCGACGGCGTGGACGACGAAGAAGTACCGGTGCGGCATGTCGCCCTGGGGCGGCGCGGCGCCGAAGTACTCCGTCGTGCCGGCGTCGTTGCGGACGGCGAACGCCGGGTAGGGCAGGCCCGCACCACGGGCCAGCGAGGTCGCCGTGGCCGGGAGGTCGACGACGACCCAGTGCCAGAACCCACTCGGCGTCGGCGCGTCGGGATCGAAGCACGTGACGGCGTAACTGCGGGTGCCGTCGGGCGCGCCGGACCACGACAGCTGCGGCGAGAGGTTCGACCCGCCGGCGTCCGTGGAGATGAAGTCCTTCGCGAGCTGCTCGCCGTCACTGACGTCGTCGCTGGTCAGCGTCATGGAGCCGACGGCGGGGAGCAGGGCGTAGGGGTCCGGCGGGATGGGACGTTCCAGCGACATCGAGTCCTCCGTGGCAGGCGATCCGGCACGGCCGACGTTAGTCCATCGACTCCGCGGTGTGACTCGCCATGTGAACGATTGGCATCAATGCCGCCATCACTCTTGGCCAGGGGCGGTGCGAGAGTGCAAGATTCGCCAGTGGATACCGCTGAGATGAGCATTCATGGTGCTCTCGCCGCTCTTCGCGGCCGTCTCTCCGGGGTGCAGTATCCGCTGGACGTCAGCGACGCCGACGATGCTCGCCAGACGCGCCGCGACATGCTCGCACAACTCGACGACTACATCCTGCCGCGCCTCGACCAGCTCGACGCGCCGCTGCTCGCCGTCGTCGGCGGGTCGACGGGGGCGGGCAAGTCCACGCTCGTGAACTCGCTCGTGCGGCGCAAGGTCAGCGACGCCGGCGTGCTGCGGCCCACGACCCGCTCGCCGGTCCTCGTCCACCACCCCGACGACGTCGGCTGGTTCGACGAGCTGCGCATCCTGCCCGACCTGCCGCGGGTCGCCATCCACGACCAGGCCGGCGGTGCGCTGCGGCTGGTCGCCGACGACGGTCTGCCGGCCGGTGTGGCGATCCTCGACGCGCCCGACGTCGACTCCGTCGTCACCGAGAACCGCACGCTCGCCGCGCAGCTGCTCGCGGCCGCCGACCTCTGGCTGTTCGTCACCACGGCGGCCCGCTACTCCGACGCCGTCCCGTGGGACTTCCTCCGCGCCGCCGCCGACCGGCAGGCCGCCGTCGCCGTCGTCCTCGACCGGGTCGCGCCCGACGCCGTCAGCGAGGTCCGCGGCCACCTCGCCGCCATGCTCGCCCAGCACGGCCTGAGCGACGCGCCGCTGCTGGTGGTCGAGGAGACGGCGCCCGACGACACCGGCCTGCTGCCCGAGGACGCCGTCGCGTCGGTGCGGGCCTGGCTCGACGGGCTGGCGGCCGACGAGTCCGCGCGCAACGAGATCGTGCGACGCACGCTCGACGGCGCCATCAGCGGCACGCTGCGGCAGATCCCGAAGCTCGCCGACGCCGCCGACCACCAGGTCGAGGTGCTCGAGCGGCTGCGGGCGGAGATCACGCACGTCTACGGCAAGGCGGTCAAGCGCATCGACGACGCGTCCGCCGACGGCAGCATGCTGCGCGGCGAGGTGCTCGCGCGCTGGCAGGACTTCGTCGGGACCGGCGACTTCATGCGCTCCCTCGAGGCCAAGGTCGGCCGGGTGCGCGACAGGGTGACGGCGTTCCTGCGCGGCCGCCCGCAGCCCGCCGCCGCCGTCGGCGAGGCGATCGAGCACGGTCTCGCCGCCATGATCGTCGAAGAGGCCAACCGCGCCGCCGAGAAGGCCGACGGCAAGTGGCGCGACTCCGCGGCCGGCCGGGCCCTCCTGGCCGGCGACGACCTCACTCGCACCGCGAGTGATCTCCCAGAACGCAGCGCCCGGACCGTCCGCGAATGGCAAGACGCGGTCCTGGCGATGGTCCGGTCCGAGGGTGCCGACAAGCGGTTCAACGCACGGCTGCTGTCGTTCGGCGTCAACGGGCTCGGGCTCGCGCTCATGATCGTCGTGTTCGCGTCGACCGCCGGGCTGACCGGCGCCGAGGTCGGCGTGGCCGGCGGCACCGCCGTCGTCGGGCAGCGGCTGCTCGAGGCGTTCTTCGGCGACGAGGCCGTGCGCCGGCTGGCCGCGCGGGCGCGCGCCGACCTGTCGCAGCGGGTCGAGGAGCTGCTGCGCACGGAGGCGGTACGGTTCACGGATCGGCTCGGGGGGCTACCTGTCGAGGCGGGCGCGGGCGACGCGCTGCGTGCCGCACTCGTCACCGTCGAGCAGGCCCGGGAGGACCACGCATGAGCCCGCTTCGGGCCGCACACGCGAGGGTGGAGCGAGCCACGGAGGACCACGCATGAGGAGGTGGTCCCGCCGCGACCGCATCACGCTGCCGGAGCGGGTGACCGCGCTGCAGGAGGCCGTCGCCGTCGGCGGCAAGCGGCTGCCACCGGACCTGGCCGAGACGGTGCAGGTCGTGGTCGACCGCGCCGGCGAACGGCGGCAGCTCTCGGTCGAGCACACCGTCGTCGCGCTGGCCGGCGCCACGGGGAGCGGGAAGTCGACGCTGTTCAACCGCATCGCGGGCATGGAGGTCTCGGTCGTCGGCGTCCGCCGCCCGACGACGTCGGACCCGCTCGCCATCGTGTGGGGCACCCAGGGAGTCATCCCGCTGCTGGACTGGCTCCAGGTGCCGCCGCGGCACCGCGTCGCGCGTGAGAGCGTCCTCGACTCCGGCGAGGGCGACGAACTCGACGGCCTGGTTCTCCTCGACCTGCCCGACCACGACTCCACCCAGAGAACGCACCGCGACACCGTCGACCGGCTCGTCGAGATGGTCGACCTGTTCGTGTGGATCCTCGATCCGCAGAAGTACGCCGACGCCGCGCTGCACGAGCGCTACCTGCGGCCGCTGGCGTCCCACCAGGCGGTCACCGTCATCGTGCTCAACCAGATCGACCGGCTGACCAGGGCCGACGTCGTCGAGTGCGTCACCGATCTGCGCGGCCTGCTCGACGACGACGGGCTCGACGAGGTCCCGGTGGTCGCGCTGTCGGCCGCGACCGGCGACGGCGTCGACACGCTGGTCGACCTCATCCGCACCGCCGTCACCAAGCGCCGCGCCGTCGACGAGCGCATCGAGGCCGACATCCGGATGACGGCCGAGCTCGTGGCGTCGGCGGTGGGTGACGGGGCTCCGGGGACCGTCGGCGCCGACGAGCGGCGTCGGCTGGCATCGGCGGTGGCGGAGGCGTCGGGAGCCGACGTCGTGGCGACGGCGGCCGGACGGTCCTACCTGCAGCGGGCGCGCGCGGCGACCGGCTGGCCGGTGACCCGGTGGCTCGGGCGGCTGCGGCGCGACCCGCTGGCGAAACTGGGCGTGAAGGTGCGCTCGTCGTCGCTGCTGCCGGGCGGTTCGGGTCCTGGTGCCGTGGGTGCGGAGTCCGGTGCGCGGATCACCCTGCCGGTGACGACGCCGGTGCAGCGGTCACGGTCGGACGCGGCGGTGCGCGCGTACGGCGACGCCGCGGCGGGGACGCTGCCGGCCGCCTGGCGCGACGCGGTTCGCTCGGTGGCGACGTCGTCGGGCGAGCGGCTCTCGGACGAGCTGGACCGCCGGGTCGCGGGGACCGATTTCGGGATCTCCACGCGGCCGCGGTGGTGGCGGCTGTTCAACGCGCTGCAGTGGCTGTCCCTGCTGACGGCGGCCGCTGGGGTCCTGTGGCTGCTCGCGCTGGCGGGGACGTCGTTCCTGCGGTTCGACGTAGCGGAGCCGTCGGTGGGCGGGATCCCGGTGCCGACGGTGCTGCTGGCCGGCGGGCTGGTGCTGGGCGTGCTGCTCGGAGTGGCCGGACTGTGGGCGGCCAGACGGGGGAGCCGGCGGCAGGAGGAGCGGGTCCGCGGCCAGCTGCGCGACCTGATCGACGGTGTCGCGGGCGAGGTCGTCGTCGACCCGGTCGACGCCGAGCTGAGCAAGTACCGCGCCTTCAAGACGGCTCTGGACCGCGCCCGCTCCTGATCTCGTGGGCTCCGGCCCCGCCGTCAGCCTCCCTCCCGCGTTGATCTTGGAGAAACTGCGGAATCAACCGGACATCTTGCCCCGTGACTGCGCAGTTGCTCCAAGATCAACTCCTGCGTCGGTTCAGAGGCCGGGTCGACGCCTTCCGCGCGCCAGGGGACGCAGCCCCACTCCCTGGCGCGGACGGCCCCCGGACGGCCGCGCCGCCGGCGGTGCCTGGAACCCTTACTCACCCGGAGGCCACCTCACTCGCGTGGAGGCCGGATGGCGGCGGGATCGCGGCTGGATGGCGGCGGGATCGCGGCTGGATGGCGGCGGGATCGCGGCGGGATCGCGGCTGGATGGCGGCGGGATCGCGGCTGGATCGCGGCCGGATGCGGCCATTTCGCGGGTGAGGTGCACCGGACCGGGTGACGTGGGTCGCCCGCGGCCGGATGCGGCGCTTTCGCGGGTGAGGTGCACCCGGACGGGGTGACGTCAGTCGTTCGCGGCCGTCGCCGCGTCGCCGCGGCGCCGCAGCCGCTCCACCGTCGGGTCGACGCCTTCCGCGCGCCGGAGGTCATGGCCGTGCCGCCGCCGGCGCGCTGACGCTGTCGTATCGCAACCCGCGGGACGTTGGGTTTCCACAGGCTTCATGACTTCGCGGAGTTGTCCACATTTCGTGGAATCGGGCTTTCGAGCGGCCGCGCCGGGCGGAAATCTCGTGTTCGTCAACCTCATCGGGTACGAGCACAGGAGACGCCACATGAGCGAGGTCAACATCACGGTCGTCGGCAACGTCGCGACCGAACCCAAGCTGGACCGGAACAAGAACGGCGACGCGTTCGCCCACTTCCGGCTTGCGTGCAACAACGCCCGTTACGACGCCCGAACACGGTCCTGGGTCGACGACGACACGTCGTTCTACACCGTGTACTGCTGGCGCTCGCCCCTTGCCGACAACATCGCGGCGTCGCTGCACAAGGGCGATCCGGTGGTGGTCTACGGCCGGCTGAAGAACCGCGAGTGGCGCGACAAGAACGAGGCCGCGCGAGTGTCGCCGGAGATCACGGCGCGCAGCCTCGGCCACGACCTCTACCGCGGCACGTCGACGTTCACCAAGGTGACCAGGCCGCCGCTCATCCCCGACGAGGACGACGCTGTCGAGACCGTCCGCGAGATGTACGCCTATGGTGCCGACGCCCTCGGCGGCGCCAACCCGAGCAGCGACCCCTACGCCGGCATCGGCAACGGGATGCCCGGCGGCAACGGGGTCGGGAGCGGCCCGTCCGGCGGGAACGGGATGCCCGGCGGGAACGGCCTGCCCGGCGGGAACGGTCTGCCCGGCGGGAACAGGGTCGGGATCACCCTGCCCGGCGGAAACGGCCAGCCCGGCGGCGAGCTGCGCGCGGAGCACGGACCGGCGCCGGCGGACGGCGGGAGCTCACCCGCGGCCGGGGAAAGCTTGGGTGGCGCCGATCGCACGCGCGCCACTGGCGAGCGGCGCGGCAACGACGCGCCGGCCGAGCCGCTCGCCAACGTGACCACCCGCACGCGTACCACCACCCGCAGCAGGCGTGAGAAGGCCGAGGCGCCCGTCTGACCCCGGCCGTGTCGGCCGGCGATCCGTCGTGCCGTGTCGGGTGGGCCCCGTTCCGGCCCTGGGCGGCCGGGGAGGGTGGGGCGCTGGCCTGACCCCCGTGCCGTGCCGTCCGGCGACCGCGTCGCGCCGTGTCGTGCTGTGTCGGGTGGTGGGCCCGTACCGGCCCCGGCCGGCGGGGAAGGATGGGGCGCTGGGCTGACCTCCGGGCCGTGTCGGCCGGCGACCCGTCGTGCCGTGTCGTGCCGTGTCGGCCGGCGACCCGTCGTGCCGCGCCGTGCCGTGTCGGGTGGCGCCCCGTCTCGGCCCGGGCGGCCGGTGAAGGGTGGGGCGCTGGCCTGACCCCCGGGCCGTGTCAGCCGACGACTCGTCGTGCCGTGCCGTGTCGGGTGGCGGCGTCGCACCGGCCCCAGCCGGGACGGGACGGGAAAGAGCAGTGCCGCCGCCTGATCCGGCTGCGCACGTGGGGCGCCGCGTCTCACCATGCCGAGCTGCGCCGTGCGGTGCTGCATGCGTCGGCGCAGCCGGCCGAGATCTCTCGCCGCGGAGCTCGTGCCGCGCTCCGCGGCGAGGCCCACCCGCTGACCAGGGGGAACAGGCGCCGTCCGGCGTCGGGCGGGTCATCGGACGAGACCACTCCCATCAGCAGCGATGGGCGGATCCGTCCGGACGGTCCCAGAGAGGGGGACGCAGTCGTCCGTGGAGGGGGCGAGGCCGTACTCTTGGACTCGTTATGGCGGAATTCATTTACTCCATGCGTAAGGCGCGCAAGGCGCACGGTGACAAGGTCATCCTCGACGACGTCACTCTGTACTTCCTCCCCGGAGCGAAGATCGGCGTGGTCGGCCCGAACGGCGCCGGTAAGTCGAGCATCCTCAAGATCATGGCGGGGCTCGACCAGCCGTCCAACGGTGACGCCCAACTGGCGCCCGGTGCGACGGTCGGGTACCTCGCGCAGGAGCCGGCCCTCAACGAGGACAAGACGGTGCTCGGCAACGTCCAGGAGGGCGTGGCCGAGACTCTCGACCTGCTCAACCGGTTCAACGAGATCACCGAGAAGATGGCCGTCGACTACTCCGACGAGCTGCTCGAAGAGATGGGGAAGCTGCAGGAGCAGCTCGACCACCGCAACGCGTGGGAGCTGGACTCCCAGGTCGAGCAGGCCATGGACGCGCTGCGCTGCCCGCCGCCCGACGCCGACGTGAAGGTGCTGTCCGGTGGTGAGCGCCGCCGGGTCGCGCTGTGCAAGCTGCTGCTGCAGCAGCCCGACCTGCTGCTGCTCGACGAGCCCACCAACCACCTCGACGCCGAGAGCGTGCTGTGGCTGGAGCAGCACCTCGAGAAGTACCCCGGTGCGGTCATCGCCGTCACCCACGACCGGTACTTCCTCGACCACGTCGCGCAGTGGATCGCCGAGGTCGACCGCGGCCGCGTCCACGGCTACGAGGGCAACTACACGACCTACCTCGAGACGAAGGAAGCGCGGCTCAAGGTCGAGGGTCAGAAGGACGCCAAGCGCCAGCGCCGCCTGCGCGAAGAGCTCGAATGGGTCCGCTCCAACGCCAAGGGCCGGCAGACCAAGCAGCGCGCCCGCCTCGAGCGGTACGAAGAGATGGCGTCCGAGGCCGAGAAGACCCGCAAGCTCGACTTCGAAGAGATCCAGATCCCGCCGGGCCCGCGCCTGGGCAACCTCGTCGTCGAGGCGAACGGCGTCACCAAGGGCTTCGGCGACCGCACCCTCATGCGCGACCTGTCGTTCACGCTGCCGCGCAACGGCATCGTCGGTGTCATCGGCCCCAACGGTGTCGGTAAGACGACGCTGTTCAAGATGATCGTCGGCCAGGAGCAGCCCGACGCGGGAGAGTTCCGCATCGGTGACACCGTCCGGTTGTCGTACGTCGACCAGTCGCGCGGCGGCATCGACCCGAAGAAGAACGTCTGGCAGGTCGTGTCCGACGAGCTCGACCACATCAAGGTCGGCCAGGTCGAGATGCCGAGCCGCGCGTACGTGTCGGCGTTCGGGTTCAAGGGCCCGGACCAGCAGAAGCCGGCCGGCGTGCTGTCCGGCGGCGAGCGGAACCGGCTGAACCTCGCGCTCACGCTCAAGCAGGGCGGCAACCTGATCCTGCTCGACGAGCCGACCAACGACCTCGACGTCGAGACGCTGCAGTCGCTCGAGAACGCGCTGCTCGAGTTCCCCGGCTGCGCCGTCATCACGTCGCACGACCGGTGGTTCCTCGACCGCGTCGCCACGCACATCCTGGCGTGGGAAGGCGACGAGGACGACCCGGCCAAGTGGTTCTGGTTCGAGGGCAACTTCGAGAGCTACGAGAAGAACAAGATCGAGCGCCTCGGGGCCGACGCCGCCCGGCCGCATCGGGTCACCTACCGCAAGCTCAGCCGCGACTAGGGACCCTGGGTGCCGCGCCACGTGACTCACGTGCCCCTGCGCTGGGCCGACATGGACGCCTACGGCCATGTCAACAACGTCGTCTACCTGCGCTATCTACAGGAGGCGCGAGTCGACATGCTGTTCGTCCACGCGCCCAAACAGGGGGCGGAGCAGCTGGCCGAGGGCGTCGTCGTGGCGCGGCACGAGATCAGCTACCACGCGCCGCTGCACTACCGGGCCGAGCCGGTCCGCGTCGAGACGTGGGTGCGGCGCGTCGGCAACTCGTCGTTCCACCTCGGCTACGAGGTGCTCGACATCGACGGCGACGGCGCTCGGACGGTGTACGCCGTCGCCTCGTCGGTGCTGGTGCCGTATGACCTCGAGGACGCGCACCCGCGCCGCGTCGCCCACGAGGAGCGGCTCGTGCTCGAGTCGTTCCTCGAGCTCGACGGTCCGGAGCCCGGGAAGGCGGCGGCGTGAGGCACATCTACGAGTGCTCGGTCCGCTTCGACGACCTCGACGCGTTCGGCCACGTCAACAACGTGACCTTCGCCGAGTACCTGCAGGAGGCGCGGGTCGACTTCGCGCACCGGCAGCTCACGTCGTCGGGCGACGCGCCGCACGAGGGCTCCGTCGTCGTCCACCAGAGCGTCGACTACCTCGCGCCGGTCCCGTTCCGCACCGAGCCACTGCAGGTCGAGGTGTGGGTCACCCGCATCGGCACGACGTCGTTCGAGGTCGCCTACGAGGTCAAGGACGACACCTCGCTGTATGCGCGGGCCACCGGCGTGCTGGTCGCCTTCGACGTCCGCGCGAACACGCCGCGCCCCGTCAGCCCGCTGGAGCGCGAGGTCCTCGAGCGCTACCTCGAGCCGTCGTCGTGACGTCGTTCGTTCCCGCCCATCCGGGCGCCGCGGGCGACCTCGCGACGTTCGCCCGCCGGGTGGCCAAGTACGAGCCCGACTCCGTGCTGCGCATCCTCGCCCACGGGACGGTCGCCGGCTGCTTCGCCGAGACCCCGTTCGACGCGCTCGCCCTGCGTGCCATCGCGCTCGCCGAGCCCGCCGAGTTCGACGTCGTCGTCGAGGCCGGCAACCTCGCCGCGCGGGCGGTCGGCGCGGCCGGGCAGTTCGAACTGCCGCCGGCGCTGCCAGCGCTGCGCTGGGCCAGCAGCCTCCCGCCGCGCTCCGGCTGGACGGAGCTCGCTCGCCTCCCGCTGACCGCCGTCGTCGCCGACGTCGACCGCGGCGTCGAGGAGTTCCGCACCCGTGCCGTCGGCGTCGCCGACGGCAAGTCGCTGCGGGCCGGCCGGGCCGCCCTGGAGGGCCTGGCGACCGAGATCTGGGACCGCGAGCTAGCGGCCGGCATGCCGCTGCGGCTCGCCCACGCTGCGTCGTCGTACGGCTTCCTCAGCGGGCCCGACGGTGCCGAGGTCGCGTTGCGCACGGCCGGCGCCTGGTGGCGGCTGGACGCGCCGAACGGCTCGGTCATCGCCCGCACCGGCCTGGCCCTCTTCGCCCTCTGACCCGCGCGCTCGGGCCCGTGCCGATGCAGCGGGCAGCCGCCCCGGCCGAAGTCGATCATGGAGAAGGTCGGACTCCGAGCCACCTGGACGTTACCTTCTCCATGATCAACAAGGGTAGGTGCGCGTCTGCCAGGCGGCGACGGAGCCGAACGACGATGGGTGAGGGCGCCGCGGGACGCGGGCCACGGGCCACGGGGGCGTGAGAGCGCAAGTGGGAATGCGGCGAGGGCGATGTCCCCGCGGCGGGGACCGAGCGACGATGGGTGAGGCTGCCGCAGCGGAGCGGCGAGGACCGCGAGCGAATCGCAACGCGGCGAGGGCCGCGAGCGAGTGGGAACGCGGCGAGGGCGTCACCCCCGCAGCGCGGTGGGTGACGCCCTCGCCGATGCGGGCCGAGCGGACGACTCAGAGAGCCAGCCAGACGGCGGTGTCGGAGGGCAGCCGGCCGTCCGCGTCGAGCGGACCGCTGGCCAGGATGACCTCGCGGTGTGCCGGGAGCGTTGCCGGCGTCGCGCCCAGGTTGACCACGCAGGCGAACCCGCGGCCGCGCTGGAACGCCAGCATGTCCTCGGTCGTCTCGTCGATCCACGCCAGCGGCTCGACCGACGGGATGGACCGGCGCAGGCGGAGGGCGTCGCGGTAGAGCGAGAGCATGGACGACGGGTCGGCGGACTCCGCCTCGACCGACCGCGCGCCCCAGCCCGCCGGCTGCGGCAGCCAGGAGCCGCCCGACCCGAACCCGTACGACGTCCCGGCGACGGCCCAGGGGAGCGGCACCCGGCAGCCGTCGCGGCCGCGCTCGGTGCGGCCGGAGCGCTCCCACACCGGGTCCTGCAGCGACTCCTCGGGCAGGTCGAGCACCTCGGGCAGTCCGAGCTCCTGGCCCTGGTAGACGTACGCGCCGCCGGGCAGCGCCAGCATGAGCAGCGCCGCCGCCCGGGCGCGCCGTGTCCCGAGCTCGACGTCGACCGCACCGCTGACCCGGCCCGCATGCCCGGCCCCGGCCGCCGTCACCTCGCGGCCGTAGCGGGTGACCACCCGCTCGACGTCGTGGTTCTCGAGGACCCAGGTGGCCGGCGCGCCGACCGAGGCGAGCACCGTCACGGAGTCGTCGATGGAACGGCGCAGCTCGGCGGCCGTCCACGCGGACTTGAGGTAGTCGAAGTTGAACGCGCTGTGCAGCTCGTCGTCGCGCAGGTAGCGGGCCAGCCGCTCGGCCGGCTCGACCCACGCCTCGGCGACGTACAGCTTGGGCGGGTCGTAGGAGTCGGCGACCTCGCGCCAGCCGCGGTAGATGTCGTGGACGCCGTCGCGGTCGAAGAAGGGGTGGTCGGCGATGCTCGGCCGATCGAGCAACCCGGACTTGTCGTAGGGCAGGTCCGGACCGTCCATGTTCTTGTCCATGCCGTGCGCGACGTCGATGCGGAACCCGTCGACACCGAGGTCGAACCAGAACCGCAGGATGTCGAGGAAGTCGGCGCGGACCTCGGCGTTGTTCCAGTCGAAGTCGGGCTGCGAGACGTCGAAGATGTGGAAGTACCACTGGCCCGGCGTGCCGTCGGCCTCGGTGACCCGCTCCCAGGCCGGCCCGCCGAAGACGCTGCGCCAGTTGTTCGGCGGCTCACTGCCGTCGGGCCCGCGGCCGTCGCGGAAGATGTAGCGGGCCCGCTCGGGCGAGCCCGGGCCGGCGGCCAGCGCCTCCTTGAACCACTGGTGGTCCCACGAGCTGTGGTTCGGCACGATGTCGAGCAGCACCTTCAGGCCGAGCCCGTGCGCCTCGTCGAGCAGCGCCTTCGCCTGTGCGAGGTCGCCGAACCGCGGGTCGATGTCGCGGAAGTCGGCGACGTCGTAGCCGCCGTCGTTCAGGGGCGACGGGTACCACGGGTTGATCCACAGCGCGTCGATGCCGAGGTCGCGGAGGTACGGGAGCCGCTCGCGGATGCCGGCGACGTCGCCCTCGCCGTCGCCGTTGCCGTCGGCGAAGGACCGGATGTACACCTGGTAGATGACGGCGTCTCTCCACCAGTCACGGTATGCCTGAGTCACGAGACACCAGCCTAGAACAGCGCACCCGGCCAGGGCGAAAGGTTCACACCGCGGCTCTGGCCGGGCGCGGCAGCACCTCGCTGCCGATGGTACGAACCCGCAGGCCAGGAAGGCGCGCAGCGACCGGGGCGTTCCCGGGCGTGACGGCGGCGAACACCGGCTCCCCGGCCGGCACCAGCCGCAGCGCGTCGGCCAGCAGCGTTCGCCCGTGGCCCCGCCCCTGAGCGCCGTCCGGTACCTCGACGCTCAGCTCGCGCCGTCCCGCCACCCCGCGCCCGAGCGTGACCAGCCCGCGCTCGTCGCCGTAGACCCGCACGTCCAGCCGCAGTGACCGCGCTCGACGCACCCGGTCGTGTCCCTCCAGATCCGTGCGGGCAGCGATGACGGGGGAGGTGCCACTCCCGCTGTGGTCGCCTTCGAGGCCGACTGGACCCGTCCCGGCCGCCACCAGCAGCAGGTCCAGTTCGCCGATCCAGCCCTGTGGCCCGGCGAGCCGGCGCAGGAAGTCCGGCGCCATCGCAGCGCCGTACCCGTCCACTCACGGGCCGGCACATCTGCCGCAGGCAGTGCCGTGCTCACGACCGCATGCCCGGTGAACGCCGTCGCGCACTCCAGCTGCCAGCGGCGGCAGCACGCCGACCGCTCCGTCGACCGCCGGGAACCGGCCGGCCACGGCGTCGAGCAACACGGCCAGCAGCGGATGTGGTGTCATGGCGGTTCACGCTAACGCCGGCGCTGAGGAGTGGTGCACGTGCACGGTCCACACCTGCTGATCGATGCCTTCGGCCGAATCCGCGACCGCGTCAACGCGGCGGTCGACGGGCTCACCCCGAGCCAGCTCGCCTACCGCGTCGACCCGGACGCCAACTCGATCGCCTGGCTGGTCTGGCATCTGACCCGCATCCAGGACGACCACGTGGCGCACGTCGCCGGGATCGACCAGGTGTGGACCTCGGGGCCCTGGAGCGACCGGTTCGGGCTGCCGTTTCCCGACGAGGCCACCGGCTACGGGCACGGCAGCGCGGACGTCGCCGCGGTGAAGGTCGACGACCCCGGGCTGCTGATCGATTACCACCACGCGACGCACGAGATGACCGAGGGCTTCCTGCGTGAGCTCGACGACGAGACGCTCGGCCGCGTCGTCGACGATCGGTACGACCCGCCGGTGACCATGGGCGTGCGGCTGGTCAGCGTGGTGGGCGACAACCTCCAGCACGCCGGCCAGGCCGCGTTCGTGCGCGGCATCGTGACCCGCCGGGGAGTCAGCTGAGGCTCAGCGCCGGCCCACCGGCTCGACCTCCGCGGCGGGCGTCCGGGTGATCAGCCGCACTGCCGGCCAGGTCAGCAGCGCCAGAACGACGGCGACGGCGGCGACCGCGAGCATCGCCCCGGGCAGGCCGACGGCACCCGCCCACTGCCCGACGTAGACGGGGCCGGCGAGGAATCCGAGGTACGCGACGGTGGTGACGACGGCGGTCGCCCTGCCCCTGGCCGTCTCGTCGACCCGGCGCGCGACCAGCCCGAGCACGGTGGGCTGCAGCACGGCGGTCCCTGCGGCGGCCAGACCCAGCCCGGTCAGGGCGATCGCGACGTTGGCGGCCGCGGCGACGACGGCCGTGCCCAGGGCGGCGGTCAGGGCGCCGGCGATCAGCACGGCGAGCGCGTGCCGGTGGGTCAGAGTGGCGACGGCGAACCGCGCCAGCGCGACGACACCGGCGAAGACCGCCGGCCCGGCGGCCGCGACCGCGGGCCCGGCGGACAGGACGTCGCCCAGATAGACCGCGCTCCAGCTCTGGTGCGCGTTCTCCACGGCGAAGGCCAGCGCCACCAGGCCGCCGGCAACGAGCAGTGGCAGCAGCCGCAGCGTGCTGAGGGGCCGTCGCCGGGTCCGCGGACGCGGGGCCGGTTGGAGCCCGCGCACGCCAGCGGCGGCGAACGTGCGAGTAGCGGCGAGCGTGATGAGGCCGGCCGCGCCGCCCGCCGCGGTTGCCAGCAGGAACGGCACGGCCACCGCCGCATCAACGCCGCGGAGAGCACCGCCGATCAGGCTGGTCACCACGACGCTGGCGGAGAACACGCCGTGCGCCCGGGCGATCACCGGGTGGCCCGACGCCTGCTCGGCCGAGGCGGCCGCCGCGTTGTTCGCGACGTCGGCGGCGCCGGACACCGCGCCGAGAAGGCCCAGTCCGACGCAGAGGCTGACGAACCCGTGGCCCGTGACGGCGACGACGACCCCGGTGCCGCCCAGGGCGACCTGCAGCAGTGCCGTGACGCGATGTTCCCACCGGTCCACGGCCGGCCCGGTGAGCAGCATCGCGGGCAGCGCCCCCGCGCCGATGAACAGCAGCGCCGTACCCAGCTGACCGTGGCTGAGCCCGGCCTGCTCACGCACCGAGGGCAGCAGAGCGCCCCACACGCCCCACAGAGCGCCGAAGGCGGCGAACCCGGCATACGCGGCCCTGACCGAAGCCGTCACGACTCCTCCGATCGTCGCGCACCCGTTACGGTCGAAACCACCTCTCGCTCGTCACGGTTACCCGGGTCTGTTACGCTCAAACCTGGTGATTGCCCATAACACTGCACACAGGGCGGTCGGCGGATGACGTTCAAGCTGATCGGCGGCCACCCGGCCGTCGACTTCGTCAACACGGTCGGCGGTTTCGCGCCTGCGCTCGAGGAGCTCCTCCCCGGCTACCCGGACCTGGTCGCCTGGACCGAGCAGGCCGGGTTGCTCACCCATGAGCACGCAGGATTGCTGCGAGCGGTCGCGGAGACCGAGCCCGGTGCGGCCGCTGCCGTACTGGCAGCCGCACGACGACTTCGCGCGGACCTCGACGCGGTGGTCCGCGCCGAACTCGCCGGACACGCGCCGGAGGAGGCTCACCTGGTAGCGATTCACGACGCCTACGTCGCCGCGCTCGCCCGGGCGCGGCTCACCCGGGAGTCCGTCTACGGATGGTCGTGGCCGGCATCGTCAGCCGAGCCGGACAGCGTTCTGTGGCCGATCGCCGCACAGATCGTCGGCCTTCTCGGTTCGGCGGACCTGACCCGTCTCGCCGAGTGCTCGACCGCGAACTGCCGGTGGATCTACCTCGACCGGACCAAGAACCACAACCGGCGCTGGTGCAGCGACGACACCTGCGGCGCAAGCGCCAGGATGCGCCGCTACCGCGCCGCCCGGCGCCACCGCGACCCGAGCCGGACGTCCGCCGCGGAGTGAGCCGACGCCGTCAGTCCTCGAAGGTGTTGAGCATGGAGTGGGCGGCCCGCTCGAGGTAGTCCCACAGCGTGTCGCGGTAGATCGGCGGCAGGCCGAGCTCGTCCACAGCCACGCGCATGTGCCGCAGCCACGCGTCCCGCGCGGCCGGGCCGACCTTGAACGGGGCGTGGCGCATGCGCAGCCGGGGGTGTCCGCGCTGGTCGGAGTAGGTCGTCGGGCCGCCCCAGTACTGCTCGAGGAACATCAGCAGCCGCTGCTCCGCCGGGCCGAGGTCCTCTTCGGGATACATCGGCTTCAACAGCGGGTCGGTGGCGACGCCCTCGTAGAAGCGGTGCACGAGCTTCACGAACGTCTCGTGCCCGCCGACGGCGTCGTAGAAGTTGTCCAGGCGCGTGGTCACGTCACCATCGTCGTCGCGGAACGACCCGAGATGCAAAGTGCCCCTGACCACACGCCGCCGGACCGGACAGGGAAGGATGGTCGGCGGTCGCACACACGTCGCATGGGAGGACACGTTCATGGCAACCACCCGTACCGCCACCACGCGCTGGGAAGGCTCGCTGTTCGAGGGGGCCGGCCGCGTCACGCTCGACTCGTCGGGGCTGGGCACCTACGACGTCACGTGGGCCGCGCGCACGGAGACGCCGGGCGGCAAGACGTCGCCCGAGGAGCTCATCGCTGCCGCGCACTCGTCCTGCTTCTCGATGGCGTTCTCCAACGGCCTGGCGAAGGCGGGCACGCCGCCCACATCGCTGGAGACCTCGGCGGACGTGACGTTCCAGCCGGGTGAGGGCATCACCGGCATCAAGATCACGGTGCGCGGCGTGGTGCCGGGCATGTCCAAGGAGGACTTCGTGGCCGCCGCCGAGGACGCCAAGGCCAACTGCCCGGTCAGCAAGGCGCTCACCGGCACGACGATCACGCTCGACGCGGCGCTCGCCGACGCCTGATCCACTCGTCATCGACGACGGCGGCAGCCTTCCGTCCCCACGGGGTTGCGGAAGCTGCCGCCGTCGTCGTTCGGCCGGAGTGCCGTCAGAGGCCGTCGCTCGACGTCGCCGGCGGTGGCGGCGCGGCCGGGGGCTGGGCCGCCGTGGCGGGCGGCGGGTTGGTCGGGTCGCCGGCGCCGCTGCCGGGGCCGGGCGCGGGGGACTCGGTCGCGACCGGGAGCGCCAGCCGCTCGGAGTCGAACCGCTGCTTGATGCGTTCGCGCAGCTCGCGGGCGACGCCCCACTGCTCCAGCGGCTTGGTCTTGATGACCACCCGGATGAGCACGCCGTCGGGGGTGAGGTCCTCGACGCCCCAGACCTCCGGAGGCTCCAGGATCAGGTCGCGCCAGTGGTCGTCGTCGGCGAGGACGTGCACGATCTCTTCGAGCAGCCGGCGGGCCCGGGTGACGTCGGCGTCGGCCGGGACGTGGACGTCGAGCAGCGCCCGCGACCAGCCGTAGGACGAGTTGCCGACCCGGATGACCTCGCCGTTGCGGAGGTACCAGACGGTGCCGTCGACGGAGCGCAGCCGGGTGATGCGCAGGCTGACCGACTCGACGGTGCCGATGGCGTGGCCCATGTCGATGACGTCGCCGACGCCGTACTGGTCCTCGAGCAGCATGGCGGCGCCGGCCAGGAAGTCCTTGACCAGGTTCTGCGCGCCGAAGCCGAGCGCGACGCCCAGGACGCCCGCGGACGCGAGCAGCGGGCCGACGGCGTAGCCGAGCATCTCCAGGGCCGTGACCACGGCGATGGCGCTGATGACGACCGTCGTGATGCTGCGTAGCACCGAGCCGATGGTCTCGGCGCGCAGCGCCCGCCGCTCGGAGAAGGCCCCGGCGCCGCCGAACACGATGCGGGCGGCCCGGGCCGACCCCAGGACGGCCTTGGGCGGCTCCTTCTCGACCGTGCGCCGGACCATGCGGTTGATGAACTTGTGCGCGAGGTAGCGGGCCACGACGGCGAAGAGGATGAGCCCGGCCAGGCGCAGCGGGACGTCGAGCAGCACGTCGCGCCACCACTCGGCGGAGTACTGCTCGGCTTCGGTGATGTCGGGCGACGCGATGACGCCGGCCGCGCCGATGGCCCCGGTCGCCGCGAGCAGGCCGACCACTGGGATCACGGAACCTCCAGTCCCAGCTGCGCGGCGAGGAAGGCGAGCTGGTCGGCGCTGAGGTCGACGGTGCGCGAGACGGCCCGGGCGCCGTGCCCGACGTTGGCCTCGGCGCGCAGCAGGATCGGCCGCGTGGCGGGGTCGCCCGACGTGGCGGCCTGCAGGGCCGCGGCCATCTTGCGCGCGTGCAGCGTGTCGACGCGGCTGTCGCCGTCGAACACCGTGAACAGGACCGACGGGTATTCGACGCCGTCGTGCACGTGGTGGTACGGCGAATAGCCCAGCAGCCAGCCCAGCTCGACGGGGTCGGACGCGGTGCCGTACTCGTCGTTCCAGGACTCGCCGAGGCCGAACTTCTCATAGCGGACCATGTCGAGCAGGGGCGCGGAGCAGACGACGGCGCGGTACAGCTCGGGGCGCTGGGTCAGCGCGGCGCCGACCAGCAGGCCGCCGTTGGAGCCGCCGAAGATCGCCAGCTGGCCGCTGGTCGTCCAGCCCTCGCTGACCAGGTACTCGGCAGCGGCGTGGTAGTCGTCGAACACGTTCTGCTTGTGCTCGCGCATGCCGGCGCGGTGCCACTGCTCGCCCTCTTCGGAGCCGCCGCGCAGGTTGGCGACGGCCCACACGCCGCCCGCCTCGACCCAGGCCAGGATGCTGGCGGAGTAGGCCGGCGTGAGGGCGATGTTGAAGCCGCCGTAGCCGTAGAGGACGGTCGGCCGCGGGCCGTCAGCCGACGCCGTGGGCGACACGATGACCATGCGGACCTCGGTGCCGTCCTTGGACCGGTAGGTGACCTGCTGTGATGAGATGGCCCGGACGTCAATTTCCCCGGGCGCGTCGGCCCAGGTGGACACCGTCCGCGACCGGGCGTCGTAGTGCAGTATGCGCACCGGGACCGTGTGGTCGGTGTAGGCGAACCACGACTCGTGGCCGCCCTCGGGCCGCTCGGACAGCCCGCCGACGCTGCCGATGCCGGGCAGCTCGAGCGTGTGCAAGGGCTCACCGGTGGCCAGCGCGTGCGCCGTCACCTCGCTGATGGCGTGCCGGGTGCGCGCGGCCAGCAGCACGGGTGCGTCGAGCCCGTCGCCGTCGAGCAGCGCGAAGTCCTCGAGCACCGCCTCGGGGTCCTCGGGCAGCAGGTCGCGCCAGTGCTCCGGCTCGGGCGCCGAGGGGTCGGTGACCGCGAGCCGGCCACGCGGTGCGCCGAGGTCGGTCCACACGTACAGGCGGCCGTCGCGACCCACGTGCAGGCCGGTCTTGGCGTCCTGGCCGACGACGACGGGGCGCAGCCGGGGCGCCTCGAGAGTGGCGCCCTCGGCCGTGAGGTCGGCGAGCCAGACGTCGTTGCGCGGCGCGGTGCCCTGGGCGGCGGTGACGGTGAGCCAGCGGCCGTCGCGGCTGACGGAGACGCCGTAGTAGTTCGTCTTCTCCATGCCGTCGCCGAAGATCTCGACGTCGTCGGCGGGGTCGGCCCCGAGCCGGTGCAGGTAGACGCGCCGGTGGAACTGGTCCTCGCCATCGGGGACGGCGTCCTTCGGCAGCCGGCGGACGTAGTAGAACGCCTCGCCGCCGGGCAGCCAGGCGACCGGGGAGTAGCGGGCGCGGTCGATGGGGCCGTCGACGACCTGGCCCGTGGCGACGTCGATGACCCGCAGCACCGACTCCTCGGTGCCGCCCTCGGAGAGCTGGTAGGCCAGCAGGTCGCCCTCTTTGGACGGCTGCCAGGCGTCGAGCGTGGTGGCGCCGGAGGGGTCGACGGCGACGGGGTCGACGAGGACCCGCTCGGCGCCGCCGGGGTCGGTGGTGAGCAGGGCGGCGTGCTCCTGGTCGGGCGTGCGCCGGGTGTGGAACACCCGCTCGCCGCGCCAGGCCGGCGTGCCGACGGAGCCGGCGCGCAGCAGCTGGGCCAGCCGGTCGGCGAACGCCGGGCGGGCCGGCCAGCCGGCGCGGTGCTCGTCGAACAACACGCGCTGCGCCTTGGACCACGCCTGCGTGACGGGGTCGTCCTCAGGCTCCAGCGCGCGGTACGGGTCGGGGACCGTGACGCCGTGCAGCACGTCGGCGTCGTCGCCGCGCGGGGCGGGGGGATATGCCGTCGGGAGCGGCTGCGGGGAGCCGGATGCGTCGAATGCCACGCTCCGACCTTACTGACCCCCTCCGACCGGGTCGCGCCACATCGCCGTCAGCGTAGGGCCGCCCGCGAGCATGATCTCGCCGGTCGGGCGGAACCCGAACCGCTCGTAGATCCTGATGTTTCCGGGTGCCGACGACTCCAGGTACGCCGGCAGCCCCTGCGCGTCGGCCCTGGCCAGTCCGTCGCGCAGCAGCGCGCCGCCCACACCCCGTCCGGGCCGGGCCGCCCCGAGCGTCTGCAGGTACCAGTGCGGCGGCGACGACGGATGCGCGTCCTCGATGGTCCGGAACGCCCGCATCGCCTTCGGCAGCCCCGTCCCGAACGTGCGCAGCAGGTACCGGCTGTAGCGCAGCGTCGTCCAGAACCCGGGCTGCCCGGCGCCCGGCAGCCCCCACAGCGCGGCCCCCGCGATCTCGCCGTCGACGACGTCGACCCACGACCCGTGCGGGCTGAGCAGCGTCTCGAACGCGAACAGCGACGTGAGCCGGTGCCTGTGACGGTTCTCCGGGACGATGAAGCGCATCACCGGGTCGCCGTCGAACGCCTCGGCGAGCACGCGCGCGACGGTGCCGACGTCGGAGCGCAACGCCTGCCGCACCACGTGCCGCGATGGTTGCATCACTTGATCATGCGTCATGACGGGCGCGCTGGTAAGGGTGGCCGGGGACCCGGTCGGTTGCGTAGGTTCAGGCGCATGTCGGTGGGTGACGGTGACGGCGGCGGGCTGTCGGTGCGCGCGGCCGAGGTGGCCGATGCCGACGCGATCGCGGCGGTCCACGTCGCCGGCTGGCGGCGGGCGTTCGCCGGCGTCGTCGACGCGGAGTTTCTCGCCGAGTTGGACGTCTCGCGGCGGGCGGCCGGGTGGCGGCGGATGCTCTTGGAACCCGCTCGGCGGTCGACGGTGCTGGTCGCGGTCCGGGCGGGGGAGGTGGCCGGGTTCTGTGCCGCGGGCGCGTCGCGCGATTCCTCCGCCTCTGCCGACGTGGGTGAGGTGTACGCGATCTACGCCGACCCCGCCCAGTT
Source organism: Jiangella ureilytica (assembly GCF_004348545.1). Taxonomy (GTDB): domain Bacteria; phylum Actinomycetota; class Actinomycetes; order Jiangellales; family Jiangellaceae; genus Jiangella; species Jiangella ureilytica. The sequence goes on from NZ_SMKL01000040.1 coordinate 26,198, forward strand.
GGGGACGGGGGTGGGGCGTGCGCTGATGACGGCCGCGCTGGACTTCCTGCGGGCCGAGGGGTTCACGCGGGCGACGCTGTGGACGCTGGAGGGCAACGCCCTGGGGCGCGCGTTCTACGACCGGTCCGGGTGGGCGCTCGACGGCGCGCGCCATGACGAGCAGGTCGGGCCCGATGTGTTGTCGGAGGTGCGCTACGCCCGGGGGTTGGCCGGGTCTTGAGGTCGGTGGGGTTCCCCCGTCCCCCTGCTGCCCATTCTCTTAGCCGCGAATCCGCGCCTCAAGCGGACCGGTGGGCGCTGCGCGCCCTTGGGGTCCGCTTGACCCGCGGCTTCGCGGCCTAAGAACGGGCAGCTATCAGGGGGACGGGGGGAGTCTGGCGACGGGCACGGTCCTGGCGGGCCCTGCTGGTGTCCACGTGGTGGGATTTTCCGTTGTTCGCGGGGCCATCACGAGGTTCTCTGCCGCTTCACGAGGCATGCATGCCTGGTGATGTGGCAGAACGCCTGGTGATGTAGCGGATCGCCGATGATCATCGCTGTGCACAGCCCGGCGAACCGGGGCGAAACGGGCACGCGGGGCGGTGAGGCGTGCCCAGGGTCTCCCCGTCCCCCTGATAGCTGCCCGTTCTTGGGCCCCGGGTGCCCGGGTCAGGCCGAAGCCCCCCAACCACACGGTCAAGCAACCACAGAGGGCGCCGGCTTGAGGCGGGTGACCGGGGTTAAGAGAATGGGCAGCAGGGGGACGGGGAGCCCACCTCATCACCCCGGCCCACTCGGCATCCACCCATCGCTCTCACCCTTCCGGCTGAGACTTCCGGCTGAGACTGTTCAGTTGCCCTGTGTGGATCTCGACCACCCATTCCCAGCCTTCCTTGGCCGAGGGGCCGATCCGCGGGTCGTCGTGACCACCGCCGTCACGCAGAGCCCGCACGTACGCGCGGTCGAGTTCGATCCGTGCGCGGAGCTGATCGGCTCCGCCGACCGACCCATGGCCCGGGACGACGGCATCGACGTCGCCCGTCACGCCCTCGAAGAGGTCCAGCGCGGCGAGGTAGTCCCCGATCGGGTCGGCGGTGCTCACGTCGAGCATCGGGACCAGGACATCGGACAGCATGTCGCCGGCGACGAGGACCCTGCTCTCCTCGACCAGCAGTGCCGCGTGGCCAGGGGCATGCGCGTCATGCTCGAGGAGCCTGACCTCGGGGCCGTCCCAGGGAACCCGCGTGGTTCCGTCGGGCAGGCCGGTGATGAGGCCGAACCGGTCCAGCGGAGTCTCGTCGGCGATCTCCGGCGGTAGCCCCGCGGCGACCTGGGCCTGCCAGTCCGGGTTCGACAGCACGTCTCGCATGGCGGCCGCACAGCGGGCCGTGCCGTAACGGGGCGCTTCGCCGAGGTCGGTGTGCCAGAGCACGTGATCCCAGTCGGCATGCGTCGAGAAGCCGGCCACGACGGGCCGGTCCGACTCGCGGAGGTCGTTGGCCAGGCACGCCATCTCGTCGCCCGTGATCCCGGCGTCGATGAGCAGGACGCCGGTCCGGCCTTGCACGACGACGGCATTGTTCTCGAGCAACTCGCTCTGGTGGGTCAGCACACCCTTCGCGACCTGCCTCAACACGGTGCTCCCTCCGTTTGTGGTCGCAATCGCTGGTTCGAGACCGTAGTGCCAAGCGATAGTAGATTGCAACCACTACGGATGAAGTATATCGGTGATCGACTTGACACCTCTCGAACACGTGTTCGACGATGAGCGGGTGACGGTTCTCAGGCGCGACCAGGCCGAGGCGGTGCTGGCCAGAGCGGGTTTCGCCGCCCAGCCGGTCGAGCTGGTGGCGGTGCTGCCGGCCCTGCGCACGCTACTCGGCGGGTTGCGGCGGGGCCAGGTGGTCGCCGTCGAGGGGGCCGGGGTGCTGCCGCTGGCGCTCCTCGCCGGGGCGACGGCGGCCGGAACGTGGTCGGCGGTGGTCGGGCTCTCCGAGTTCGGCGTGCTGGCGGCCGCCGACCTCGGCGCCGACCTCGGCCGCGTCGTGCTGGTCGACGATCCCGGCGACCAGTGGGCCGAGGTGGTGGCGGTGCTGCTCACGGCGGTCGAGCTGGTCCTCGTGCAGCCGCCCGGCCAGGTGGGCGGCCAGCTGGCCCGGCGGCTCGTGGCGCTGGCCCGCCGGCACGGGTCGGCGCTGGTCTGCGTCGGCGACTGGGAGGGCGCGCAGACCCGGCTGCGGGTCGCGTCGTCGCTGTGGGTCGGGGCCGGTCAGGGCGACGGCCACCTGCGCGGGCGGCGGGTGAGGGTCGAGGCGGCGGGGCGAGGGTCCGGCGCGCGGCCGCGGTCGGCGTGGCTGTGGCTGCCGGGTCCCGACGGCACGGTGTCCGGCGCCGACCTCGAGGCGCTCGAGGCGGCCGGATGAGCACGGGCCAGGGCGGACGCAGGGTCCTGGTCGTCTGGTGCCCCGACTGGCCGGTGGTCGCGGCCATGGCCGAGGACGGCGACACGAAGCCGGACGCCGTCACCGCACCCGCCGCGGTGCTGGCCGCCAACACCGTCGTCGCCTGCAACGAGGCCGCCCGGTCCGAGGGCGTCCGGCGGGGGATGCGCCGCCGCGACGCGCAGTCGCGCTGTCCCGAGCTCCGGCTCATCGAGAACAACCCCGACCGCGACGCCCGGGCGTTCGAGCCGGTCGTGGTGGCGGTCGAGGAGCTGCGGCCGGGCGTCGCGCCGCTGCGGCCCGGGCTGCTGGCGGTGCACGCGCCGGGCCGGTTCTACGGCGGCGAGGGGTCGGCCGGGGCGCTCATCGCCGAGCAGCTGGTCAGGACCGGCGTGTGGGACTGCCGCATCGGCATCGCCGACGACCTCTTCACCGCCGAGCAGGCGGCCCGGCAGGCACACCCGCAAGACACCGTCGTCGTCGAGGCGGGCGGGTCGGCGGCGTTCCTGCGCGAGCTGCCGGTCAGCGTCATCGACGACGCCGAGGTGGCCGGGCTCCTGAGGCGGCTGGGGCTGCGCACGCTCGGCGACTTCGCCCAGCTCGACGGCGGCGACGTCCAGGCCCGGTTCGGCGGCTACGGCGCCAAGATCCACCGGCTGGCCCGCGGCGAGGACGACTCCCGGCTGGGCGCGCGCACGCCGCCGCCCGACCTCGAGTGCCAGATCCGGTTCGAACCGCCGCTCGACACCGTCGAGGCCATCAGTTTCAGCGTCCGCCGGACCGCCGAGCGCTTCGTCACCCAGCTGGCCGCCCGCGGCCTGGTCTGCACCGAGGTGCTCATCGAGGCCGAGTGCGACCACGAGATCGCCTCGTCGCGGGTGTGGGCGCACTCGCGCTGGTTCGGCGCCGCCGACCTCGTCGACCGCGTCCACTGGCAGCTGCGGGGACAGCTGCGCAGCACCTCGGGCGGTATGGGCGTCTCAGCGCCGGTCGAGCTGGTCCGATTCGTCCCCGACACCGTCGAGCCCACCGCCGCCCACGCCGCCGGGTTGTGGGGCGGCGGCACCGACGAACGCGTCGAGCGGGCGGTCGCGCGGGTCCAGGGCATGCTCGGCCACCAGGCGGTCACCGTCCCGGCGGTCCAGGGCGGCCGCTCGCCGGGCGACCGGCAGGCGTTCGTCCCGTGGGGCGAGCGGCCGGTGGGGCTACGACCGGCCGAGCTGCCGTGGCCGGGCAGCCTCCCGCCGCCGGCACCGGCGCGCATCTACACCGAGCCGCGCCCGGTCGCCGTCGTCGACCAGCGGGGGAGGCTGGTGTGGGTCAGCGAGCGCGGCGTGGTCAGCGCGCCACCGGCCCGGTTCCGGACCAGCGACGACGGCGGCACCGGCGGCACCGGCGGCTCCCGCGGCAGCGGCGGCTCCCGCGGCTGGCAGCCCATCACCGCGTGGGCCGGGCCGTGGCCGGTCGAGGAGCTGTGGTGGGAGAACCCCGCCAGCTGGGTGGCCCGGTTCCAGATCGTCGGCGTCGACGGCCGGGCCTGGCTGATGACCTGCGCCGACGACGGCTGGTACATCGAGGCCGCTTATGACTGAGGGTGCGTGAGCCAGTGGGCTGGAACAACCCGCCGATGTCCTGGGGCGAGCTCGAGCGCCGGCTCTCCGACCGCCCGACGGTGCCCCGTGAGGACGGTCCGGGGTCGCGCAAGCGCAAGCCGTACACGCCGAAGGCCGAGGTGCGCCGTCCCGACGGCCCCGTCACGCCGTACGCCGAGCTGCACGCGCACAGCAACTTCAGCTTCCTCGACGGCGCCAGCGGCCCCGACCGCCTGGTCGAGGCCGCCATCGAGCTGGGGCTGCACGGGCTGGCGCTCACCGACCACGACGGCTTCTACGGCGCGCCGCTGTTCGCCGAGATCGCCCAGAAGTACGCCGCCGCGAACCTGCGCACCCTCTACGGCGCGGAGCTGTCGCTGGGCCTCGACGCACCGCAGAACGGCGTGCCCGATCCCCGCGGCAGCCACCTGCTGGTGCTGGCCAGGGGCGTCGAGGGCTATCACCGGCTGGCCGGCGTCATCACCGAGGCGCAGCTGCGCGGCGACGAGAAGGGCAAGCCCGACTACGACCTCGACGAGCTGGTGAGCCACGGGCGCGACCACTGGCTGGTGCTCACCGGCTGCCGCAAGGGCACCGTCCGCGCCGCTCTCACCGCAGGCGGACCGGCCGCTGCCGCCGTCGAGCTCGACCGGCTGACCGGCCTGTTCGGCAAGGGCAACGTCGCCGTCGAGCTGTACGACCACGGCCATCCCAGCGACGACGACACCAACCGGCTGCTGGCCGGCCTCGCCGCCGACCGCGGGCTGCCCGTCGTCGCCACCAACAACGTCCACTACGCCGACCCGTCCGACCACCGGCTGGCGTCGGCCATGGCGGCGGTGCGGGCGCGACGCAGCCTGGCCGAGATGAACGGCTGGCTGCCGGCCTGGGGCGCGGCCTCGCTGCGCACGGGCGCCGAGATGGCGGCGAAGTTCGCCGCGTACCCCGGCGCCGTCGCCCGCTCCGTCGAGCTGGCCGACGAGCTCGCGTTCGACCTGCACAAGGCCAGCCCGCGGCTGCCGAAGGAGCACATCCCCGACGGCCACACGGCGATGAGCTGGCTGCGGATCCTGGTCGACCGCGGCTTCCAGCACTACTACCGCGACAAGCCGCACGAGCGCGAGGCACGCGAGCGGGTCGAGTACGAACTCGAGATCATCGGCCGCAAGGACTTCGCCGGCTACTTCGTCATCGTCCACGACATCGTCGCGTTCGCCCGCGACGAGGGCATCCTCTGCCAGGGCCGGGGCTCGGCGGCCAGCTCGGCGGTCTGCTACGCGCTCGGCGTCACCGCGATCGACCCGGTCTTCCACCACCTGCCGTTCGAGCGGTTCATCTCGGTCAACCGCGACGAGGAGCCCGACATCGACGTCGACTTCGACTCCGACCGGCGCGAAGAGGTCATCCAGTGGGTCTACCGCCGCTACGGCCGCCGCAACGCCGCCCAGGTCGCCAACGTCATCAGCTACCGGCCCAAGATGGCCATCCGCGACGCCGCCAAGGCGCTGGGCTACTCGCCGGGGCAGCAGGACGCGTGGTCGAAGCAGACCGACAGCTGGAGCGCGGTGGCCGACGGCGGCAGCGACGGGCACGACATCCCCGGCCCGGTGGTCGACCTCGCCAACCAGCTCATGCGGGCGCCGCGGCACCTCGGCATCCACTCCGGCGGCATGATCCTGACCGAGCGGCCCATCGGCGAGGTGTGCCCCATCGAGCGCGGCCGCATGGACCACCGCACCGTCCTGCAGTGGGACAAGGACGCCTGCGAGTCGATGGGCCTGGTCAAGTTCGACCTGCTCGGGCTGGGCATGCTGAGCGCGATCGACCACGCGTTCTCCATGGTGGCCGGGCACCTGGGCGAGGCGTGGCGGCTGCAGAGCGTCCCCGAGGAGGAGCCGGCGGTCTACGACATGCTCTGCCGGGCCGACTCCATCGGCGTGTTCCAGGTCGAGAGCCGGGCCCAGATCGGGACGCTGCCCCGGCTGCGGCCGCGCAAGTTCTACGACCTCGCCATCGAGATCGCGCTGATCCGCCCCGGCCCCATCCAGGGCGGCGCCGTCCACCCCTACATCCGCCGCGCCACCGGCCAGGAGAAGGTCGAGTACGTCCACGACGACCTCGTCCCGGTGCTCGAGCGGACCCTCGGCGTGCCGCTGTTCCAGGAGCAGCTCATGCAGATGGCCATCGCCGTCGGCGACTGCACGGCCGACGACGCCGACCTGCTGCGCCGCGCCATGGGCTCCAAGCGCGGCATCGAGCGCATCGAGAGCATCAAGGAGAAGCTGTACCAGGGCATGGCCCGCCGCGGCCTCGTCGGCGCCGTCGCCGACCAGCTCTACACCAAGATCCTCTCGTTCGCGAACTTCGGGTTCGCCGAGAGCCACGCGCTCAGCTTCGCCAAGCTGGTCTACGTCAGCTCGTGGCTCAAGCTGCACTACCCGGCGGCGTTCCTGGCCGCGCTCCTGCGGGCCCAGCCCATGGGCTTCTACTCCGCGCAGTCGCTGGTCGGCGACTCCCGACGGCACGGTGTCACCGTCCATCGCCCCGACATCGCCCGCTCCGGCGCCGTCGCCGACCTCGAGCTGCTCCCCGACGGCGACCCTCGCGCCACCGGCCGCGACGACTGCCTGCGCCCGCTGCACGAGACCACCGACTGGGTGCCGGGGACGCCCGACCCCACCCCCGAGCACCGCCGCGACACCGGCTACGCGGTCCGGCTCGGCCTCGACTCCGTCCGCGGCATCGGCAAGCCCGTCGCCGAGCGGATCGTGGCCGCCCGCGAGGAGCGTCCGTTCACCAGCACCACCGACGTGTCGCGGCGGGCCGGCCTCGACTCCCGGCAGATGGAGGCGCTGGCCACGGCGGGCGCGTTCGACGGCTTCGGCCTCACCCGCCGCGAGGCGTTGTGGAACGCCGGCTACACCGAGACCGAACTGCAGCTCGAGGCCGTCACCGCCGCCCCGGCCCCGCCGCCGCTGCCGGGCATGAACGACGTCGAGCTCACCCTCGCCGACCTGTGGGCCACGTCCATCTCACCCTCGGACCACCCGCTCACCCACCTGCGGGCGCTGCTGCGGCGCGAGGGGATCCTGTCCATCGAGGACCTCCAGACCACCGAGTCCGGCCGCCGGATCACCGTCGCCGGCCTGGTCACGCACCGGCAGCGGCCCGGCACCGCGGGCGGTGTCACGTTCCTCAACCTCGAGGACGAGACCGGCATGCTCAACGTCGTCTGCGCGGTCGGCCTCTGGCAGCGGCACCGGCGCATCGCCCGCAACGCCGCCTGCATGATCGTGCGCGGCATCCTCGAACGCAACGACGGCGTCACCAACCTCAACGCCGACAAGCTCGCCTCCCTCGACGACGTCCACCCCGAGGCCGCCCGCGCCCTGCACGTCCGGCACCGCTCCCGCGACTTCCACTGATCGTGCCGTCGATCCCGCCCGCCGGCGGGCGGTAGCGTCGGGCCGTGCCGACCTACCGCGCCGACGACGACACGCCCCTGCACTACGACGAGCTCGCCGGGCCGGACGCCGCCGGTCCGCCGGTCGTCGTCCTGGCGGGAGGAGCCGCGCGGCACCCCGTCTACCTGGGCGATCTCGCCGGGCTGGCCGAGCGGCACCCCCTGGTGATCCCGCACCTGCGCGGCATCGGCTCGTCACCGGCGCCCGCGCAACTCGAAGAGGGGTCCTACTGGTGCCAGGCCGCCGACCTCGAGGCGTTGCGCGGGCACCTCGGCCAGGACCGCCTGCTCGTCGCCGGGCACTCGGCCGGCACCCGGCTCGCCGTCGCGTACGCCGTGCAGTACCCGGATCGCGTCGCGGCGCTGCTGCTCCTCACGCCGCCGTCCGCCCACCTCGTCGACGCCGAGCCGGACGCCGAACGGATCGCCGGCCGCCTCCGCACCGCCGAGCCCGCGTTCGCCGAGGCGTGGACGGCGCTGGCCGCCGGGCCCGCCGTCCTCGACGACGAGGGCTTCAACGACTGGCAGCGGCGGGTCGCGCCGTCCAGCTACGCGCACTGGGGCCCGGCCGAACAACGGCACGCCGCCGTGGGCCGCTACGACCTGCCCGCCAACCGCGCGTATTTCAGCGTCGACCCGCCCGCCGATCTCGCGACGAAGCTGAGCGCCGTCACCGCGCCGGTCCTCGTGGTCGCCGGCGCCGACGACGCGATGACCGGGCTCGCCCCGGTCGTCGCCCTGGCCGAGTCGTTCCCGGCCGGCCGGGTCGCCGTCGTCGACGACTGCGGGCACTACCCGTGGGTCGAGCGGCCCGCCGAGTTCCGCGCCGCCGTCGACGGCTTCCTCGACGAGGTCGTCGAAATCCCGCTGCTCGGCGGCGACGTCAGCGAGGGCGTCGTCCGAGTGGGCGCGACCGTCCGCCGCAGGCCGGTCGAGGGCGCCGCCGCCGTCCACGCCTACCTGCGCCACCTCGAGAAGGAGGGGTTCGCCCACGCGCCGCGCTTCCTCGGGTTCGACGACCGCGGCCGCGAGATCCTCACCTTCCTCGACGGCGAGATGGGCGGCCGCCCGCTCGCGCCGTGGGCGGTGAGCGAGGACGCGTTGCGTGAGATCGCCGTCATCCAGCGCAAGCTGCACGATTGCTCGGCCGACGTGCCCCTGCCCGACGGGGTCAGCTGGCCGCCGCCGGTCGAGCTGCCGGGCGTCGCGCCGCTGCCGGACCATCGCGAGGCCGACGTCGTCGGCCACAACGACATCACCTTCGAGAACACGATCTTCGTCGACGGCCGGCCGGTCGGGATCATCGACTTCGACCTCGCCGGCCCGACGACCCGGGTGCTCGACGTCGTCACGACGATGCGGTACTGGGCGCCGCTCACCGCCCCGGCCGACCGCGACCCCGCCCTGCGCGACGCCGACGCCGGCCGGCGGATGCGGATCTTCGCCGACGCCTACGGCTTGGACGAGGTGCAGCGGGCGCAGCTGCTCGACGTCGCCGACCGCCGGTTCACCCGCGCCTGGCACGCCATGAAGCACCGCGCCGAGACCGACGGCGGCGGCTGGGCGCGCATGTGGGCCGACGGCGCCGGTGACACCATCCGGCGCAGCCAGGCCTGGCTCCGGGCCGAGCGGGCCTCACTCGCCGCGGCGCTCACCGCACGCTGACGGGCTCACCGCATGCTGACCCCGTCAGCACAGGACCTCCTCGCCGGTGCGGTGCAGGAACCCGCAGATCAGGCCGAGGTCCCACTCGAGCTGCGTGATGCGCTCGGCGACGTTCTCCGACGGCCAGTCCGGCGCGCCGAAGCCGAGTTGCGCCTCGATCTCGTCCAGCCGCGTCGCGTCGTCGACGTCGCGCCGGGCGGCGGCGGCCTCCGTGACCGTCCGAAGCTCCGCGATGGTCGCCTCGAGCTCGTCGATCCGCTCGCCCTGTCGCTGCAGGACCACCCCGCCCAGGCCGACGACGGCCAGCAGGGCGAGCCCCAGCGCGATCAGCGCCATTCGATTCATGGTCGCCCCCTGACCGTCGGGTGCGTGTGTTGCGCACGCTACGCCGTCTAGAGTTCGGGCGGTGAGGATCGTCATCGCCCGTTGCCAGGTCGACTACGCCGGCCGGCTGACCGCCCACCTCCCGCTCGCCACCCGCGTCATCATGGTGAAGGCCGACGGCAGTGTGCTCGTGCACTCCGACGGCGGCTCGTACAAGCCGCTGAACTGGATGAGCCCGCCCTGCACGCTGACGGTCGGCGACCCGGAGCCGGGGCCGGACGGGGACGGTGCGGGGACCGACGGCGTCACCGCGGTCTGGACGGTCCAGAACGACAAGACCGACGACCGCCTGGTCATCAGCCTGCACGAGATCCTGCACGACTCCGCTCACGACCTCGGCGTCGACCCGGGGCTGGTCAAGGACGGCGTCGAGGCGCACCTGCAGGTGCTCCTGGCCGAGCAGGTCGAGACGTTCGGCGCGGGCTGGCGGCTGGTGCGCCGCGAGTACCCCACGCCCATCGGCCCGGTCGACCTGTTGTGCCGCGACGACCAAGGCGTCGCCGTCGCCGTCGAGGTGAAGCGGCGGGGCGAGATCGACGGCGTCGAGCAGCTCACCCGCTACCTCGACCTGCTCAACCGCGACCCGTTGCTGGCGCCGGTACGGGGGGTGTTCGCGGCGCAGGAGATCAAGCCGCAGGCCCGCACCCTCGCCGTCGACCGCGGCATCACCTGCGTCACCGTCGACTACGACGCCCTCCGCGGCGTCGACGACCCCACCTCGCGGCTGTTCTGACCGGCCGCGGTCAGGCCCGCCCCACGAACGTCTGCCCGCCCTGCCAGCCGCTGTCCCAGGCGTCCTGCCCGGCGTCGGCCGGCACGTCGAGCGCCGGGACGCCGTTGACCCACTCGTAGAACTCCTGGCGGGTGGCGTCGTCGGCGAAGATCTCCTCGATGGGCCGCAGCTGCCCGTTCTCGAGCAGCGACGACGGCGCCTCCTTCAGCTGTTCCGGTGTCAGCGCCCCGTTGTCGACCAGTTGCTGGACGCTGGCGTACCAGCGCAGGTCGCTCGCCTGCTGCTGCTCGGCAGCGACCTGGTCCGCCTCGCTGTCCGATGCGGCCTGCCAGGCGCCGAGACCGAGGTTGACACCCTTCTGGACGGCCCACCAGGTCAGGTGCGGCAGGCCCGGGATCAGCCCCAGCCCGTCCGAGACGTATGTGGACAGTGCCGCCTTCCGGGCCCGCTCCTGGGCGTCGAAGTCCTCGGCGAACTCGCGGCGCGCCTCGTAGTGCAGCGCGCCGAGCGAGCCGAACAGCGACAGCAGCGACTGGTACCGCTCGCCGCCGCCGTTGGCCGGATCGGCCCGGATCGCCCCACTCAGCTGCTGGTCCATGTACAGGCCCATCGCCTCGTCGAACGGGGCGGAGTACTCGAGCTGGTCCTGGAAGCCGCCGAGGAACCGGTAGACCGCGCGGGGACTCAGATAGAAGTCCGGGCTCAGCCCGGTGCCCTGCGGGAAGTCCTGAGGCACCTGGTCCATCGACGAGCCCCGGTCGCCCATCATCTCGCCGCCGTCGATGTGCGAGCCGGCCAGCATCTCGTCGACGTACGCGGCAGCCACCCGCGCCGTCGTGTCCTTGATCGCGGGCGGGATCTGCTCGTGGTCGGCCGAGCCGGTGATGAACTCGAACGCCAGCGCCGCCTGCTCGGGCGTGTGCTCGGTGTCGGGCGGGTCGCCCTGCGAGCCGGTGCCGGCCTCGATGGCCAGGCCGAACGTGTCGGCCAGGTCGGCGCGCTGGGCGGGGTCGCCGGCCGCGTCGTAGACCCGATGCGTCAGCTCCTTGGCCGAGATGTCCTGCTCGGTCAGCACCTTGGTGGCCAGCGCGGGGGAGCGGGCGAGCGTGCCGAAGGCCAGCGCCGCGATGTCGCCGGTCAGGCCGACCGCGGTGTCGCCGTCGCCGAGGGACTGGGCCGAGATGTTGCCCGGGTCGGCCCAGTCGGCGGCGGCGAAGGCGTCGAGCGCCGTCCCGTTCACCGTCTGCTCCACGAACGCCGGCGACCCTGAGAAGTCGCCGTACTGCAGCAGTGCCAGCCGGCCCCAGGCGACCTGCGGGTCGTCCGTGGCCTGGCCGAACCCGCCGGTCAGCTCGCTCAGCCCGTCGGGAGGGGTCTCGTCCATGAGCGCTGTGCCGAGGCCGATGCTGAGCAGCTCGAGGTAGCGCTGCGCGTTCTCGCCGACGCCGGACTCCGGCATGCCCATGGCCGCGGCGAGCCGGGCCGCCGGCTCCGGACCGAGCTCGGCGTAGAACCCGGCCATTGCGTCCGGGTCGTGGGCGAGGGCCTGGAAGTCCTCCATCAGGCCGGAGATGTCGCCGTCGACGCCGCCCGCCTGCTCGAACCGGATCGCGAGGTCGCGGCCCTGCCGCTCGGCCAACGCCGGGTCCAGCACCATCAGGTCCTCGTCGACCTGCACCATCGGCGCGCCCGGCTGCTGGCTTTGCAGCACCCGGGCCAGGCCGAGCCGGCGCTGGGTCTCCTGCAGCGCGGAGTCGACCCACTCCTGCACGACCGCGAGATCCTGGAAGCCGGTGGACGAGAGGCCGAGCGTGCGCAGGTCCGACCGGACCGAGCGCTCCGTCGTCTCCCCGAGGAAGTCGTCGATCTCGCGGCGCGCGATCCGCAGCTTGGCCACGAGGTCCTCGAGGCCGGCCACCGAGACCGAGGAGAACGTCATGCCGGCGGCTCCTCAGGCGGCGCGGCGGCCACGGCGGCGTCGATGTCGCCGCTGATGGTGTCGGCGCCGCGCTGCAGGATGCTCTTGTGGATCTCGAGCGACGTGCCGAAGCCGTCGGCCCGGTTGCCGGTCCACGCCTCGCCGGACGCCATGATCGACAGCGGCGCGTCGAGCGCGGCCTTCAGATCGTCGATGACCCGCCCGACCTGGATCTGCAGCCGTTCGAGGTCGGCGCGCGTGGTGTCGTTCACACCTCCGCACTGAACACCGAGGTGGATTCAGATCCGCTTCACGACTGTGTCATCGCAGCCGAGCGCGCCCTCTAGGCTGTTCGTCATGAGTGCGCACTTCGATGTCGTCGTCCTGGGCGCCGGTCCCGGCGGATACACCGCGGCCGTCCGCGCCGCGCAGCTGGGCAAGTCCGTCGCCGTCGTGGAGTCCACGTACTGGGGCGGCGTCTGCCTCAACGTGGGCTGCATCCCCAGCAAGGCCCTGCTGCGCAACGCCGAGCTGGCCCACATCGTCAAGAACGAGGCCGACACCTTCGGGCTGGTCTTCGAGGGCGAGGTCAAGGCCGACTACTCGAAGGCGTACGAGCGCAGCCGCACCGTGGCCGACGGCCGGGTCAAGGGCGTGCACTACCTCATGAAGAAGAACAAGATCACCGAGTTCGACGGCTGGGGCACGTTCACCGATGCCACCACGCTGGACGTCCGCCTGAACGACGGCGGCAGCGAGACGGTGACGTTCGACCACTGCATCGTCGCCGCCGGCGCGACGACGAGGCTGCTCCCCGGCACGTCGCTGAGCGAGCGCGTGGTCACGTACGAGGAGCAGATCCTCGAGAGCGAGCTGCCGCGGAGCATCATCATCGCGGGCGCCGGCGCCATCGGCGTCGAGTTCGGCTACGTCATGGCCAACTACGGCGTCCAGGTCACCATCGTCGAGTTCCTCGACCGCATGCTGCCGCTCGAGGACCCCGAGGTCTCCAAGGAGCTGGCCCGCCAGTACAAGAAGCTCGGCGTCGACGTGCGCACCTCCACCCGGGTCGACGCCATCGACGACTCCGGCGACGTCGTGAAGGTCACCGTCACCGCGGGCGACAAGCAGGAGGTCCTCGAGGCCGACAAGGTGCTCCAGGCCATCGGCTTCGCCCCGCGGATCGACGGCTACGGCCTCGACAAGACCGGCGTCCGGCTGACCGAGCGCGGCGCCATCGAGGTGGACGACCACCTGCGCACCAACGTGCCGAGCATCTACGCCATCGGCGACGTCACCGGCAAGATCCTGCTCGCCCACGCCGCCGAGGCGATGGGCATCGTCGCCGCCGAGACCATCGCGGGCGCCGAGACGATGACGATCGACTACGACATGATCCCGCGGGCCACCTATTGTCAGCCTCAGGTGGCCAGCTTCGGCTACACCGAGGAGCAGGCCCGCAAGCTCGGTCACGAGGTCAAGGTCTCGAAGTTCCCCTTCATGGCCAACGGCAAGGCCCACGGCCTCGGCGACCCCGTCGGCTTCGTCAAGATCGTCGCTGACGCCGCCCACAACGAGATCATCGGCGCCCACCTCATCGGCCCCGACGTCACGGAACTGCTGCCCGAGCTCACCCTCGCCCAGCTGTGGGACCTGACCGCTGACGAGGTCGGGCGCAACATCCACGCCCACCCGACGCTGTCCGAGGCGGTCAAGGAAGCGATCCACGGCATCTCCGGCCACGTCATCAACCTGTAGATGCGCGGCCGGCCCGTGATCATCCAGGATCGACGACACCATGACGTCGTCGATCCTGGATGAGCAGGTCACGCGCGGTCAGTGCCAGTTGCTGATCTGGACGTCGTGCGGGGCGGGCTCGCCCTTGCCGGTCTCGACCAGTCGCTTGAGGCTCATCAGGAACATGGCCCACTTGGTGCTGCAGTGGTTCATGAACGGCACCGCCTCCTTCCAGCCCTCGTGCCGGAACATCACGACCGCGTACTCGTCCTCCTGGGCGAGCTCGAAGCGGACGTGGGTGCCGATCCACTCCTCGGGCCCCTGGACGACCTCCCAGTGGACGAGCGTGCCCGGCTCGGTCTCGAGGACCTTCATGTCGAACCCGTCCTCGCCCTGCGGGAGGGCGAAGCGGAACCGGATCACGTCGTCGCCGGCGGCGGTGGTGTTCTCGGTCCACCAGCCGGCCAGGCCGTCGATCGTGGTCAGAGCCCTGTAGACGTCGGCGGTGGAGGACTCGGCGCCAATGCGGTGCAGGATGTCGACCATGTCATACCCTCTTCCTGAAGCAACCTTTGGTTGCTTGTCACCTTAGACGAGTCGCCGACGGAAGTGCAACTAGAGGTTGCGTCGAGTCAGTCCTCGGCGTGGTGACGGATCTCCGGGCTGATGGCGCCGTCGACGCAGCGGAGGCGAACCTCGACCTCGAGGTCGTCGCTCTCGAACTTGATCTGCGGATGGTCGTCGCGATCGTCGTCGTCGCTGTCGACCTCGAAGCCCTGGGCGGGGACGGCGCTGACGACCGTGACGGTGCCGTCGGAGTTGCAGTGGGCGATGACGGTGCCGGCGCCGTCGGCGGCGATGCTCTGCGGCTCGGGGGCCGGGGGAGCCACAGGTGTCGTCGACGGCGTCTCCGAGGGTGTCGACGACGGCGTGCCCGTCGGTGTGGGGGTCGGCGACGGCGCCACCGACGGCGTCTCCGTCGGTGCAGCGGTCGGCGCGGGGGACGCGAGGCGCTGCTCGACCTCGGCGGCCGTCAGCGGGTCCTGGCCGGAGCCGAAGATGTCGCTGCCGATCATGCCGACCGCCGTCATGCCGACCGCCGTGGCGCCGGCCGCGGCCGCCAGCCACAGCACGGTCACGGTCCCGACCCGCACGATCCTCGACTTCGCCATGCCCCCAGTCTGCCCGCCGCCCGGGTTAAGCGATCCCTAAGGCAGCCTCAACGGACCCCTCGGACCAGCCACGACGGCGCCGCGTGGGCAGGCCGACCCCGTAATCTCGACCGCATGGCACAGGTACTCGTCGTCGAGGACGACGCGACCATCAGGTCCGCGCTGATCCGAGGACTGACCGAACGCGGGCACGCGGTCCGGTCGGCGCCGACGGCGATGGCGGGGCTCGAGCAGGCGGTCGGCGAGCGGCCGGACGTCGTGGTGCTCGACCTGGGGCTGCCGGACCTCGACGGCACCGCCATGTTGCGCATGCTCCGCGGCGTCAGCGACGTGCCGGTCATCGTCGCCACCGCGCGCGACGACGAGACCGAGGTGGTCGCCGTCCTCGACGCGGGTGCCGACGACTACGTGACCAAGCCGTTCGGCGTCGCCCAACTCGACGCGCGCATCCGCGCGGTGCTGCGCCGCGGTGGCGAGGAGCAGCGCGACCAGGCGGTCACCGTCGGCGGCCTGCGCATCGACCCGCGCACGCGCGAGGCCACCCTCGACGACACCGGACTCGACCTGACGCCGCGCGAGTTCGACCTCCTCCACTACCTGGCGAGCAGGGCCGGCGAGGTCGTCAGCAAGCGCGAGCTGCTGACGGAGGTCTGGCAGCTCCCGTACGGCGGCGCCGACAAGACCGTCGACGTGCACCTGTCCTGGCTGCGCCGCAAGCTCGGCGAGACCGCGCAGGAGCCGCGCTACCTGCACGCCGTCCGCGGCGTCGGGGTGCGGCTGGCCGCGCCGGAGGCGTGAGCTCGTCGACGCCGACCGCCAGGTGCCAGGCGGCGGCGAGTCCCACGAGGGAAAGGTGAACACGTGCGCCGCCGGCTGCTCGTCCTCGTCGCCGCCACGACGACACTCGTCCTGGTCGCATTCCTGCTCCCGCTCGCGCTGCTGGTCCGCGACGTCGCCGCCGACCGCGCGGTGCAGGCGGCCACCGTCGAAGCCCAGGCGCTGACGTCGCTGGTCGCGACGACGGACCGGGTGTCGTTGGGGCTGACGGTCGCCCAGCTCGACGCCGACTCCGCGTCCGACGTGACGGTGTTCCTGCCCGACGGCGAGCGGCTCGGCGCCGACACCGGCCGGTCCCCGCTCGTCGAGCTGGCCGAGCGCGGCACCAGCGCGTCCGCCGAGGCCGACGGCGGCCGCGAGATCGTCTTCGCGGTCGAGGGCCCGGAGGGCAGCGTCGGCGTCATCCGCACCTTCGTCCCGGACGAGCGGCTCGCCCGCGGCGTGGGCCGGGCCTGGCTGCTGCTGGCCGGCCTGGGTGTGGCGTTGTTGCTGGTCAGCCTGGTGGTCGCGGACCGGCTGGGTCGCCGGCTGGTCCGCGGAGCGACGGATCTGGCGGCGGTCTCGCACCGGCTCGGCCGCGGCGAGCTCGACGCCCGCGCGGACACGTCGGCGCCGGGGGAGCTGGGCGTCGTCGCGGCGGCGCTGAACGGGCTGGCCGGACGGATCACCGACCTGCTGCGCGAGGAGCGCGAGACCATCGCCGACCTCTCGCACCGCGTCCGCACGCCGCTGACGACGCTGCGCATGGACGCCGAGGCGCTGCCCGGCGGCGAGCAGTCCGAGCGCATCGTCGCCGACCTCGACGCCGTCGACCGCGCCGTCACCGACGTCATCCAGCAGGCCCGCCGGCGCGGCTCGGCGCCGGACCGGGCCGAGGCCGACGCCGCCGACGCCGTCCGCGAGCGGGTCGCGTTCTGGTCGGTGCTCGCCGAGGACACCGAGCGCGAGCTGACGGTCGACGTCGCGCCCGGGCGGCTGCCGGTCGCGCTCGCGCGCGGCGACCTCGACGCGTGCGTCGACGCGCTGCTCGGCAACATCTTCGCCCACACCCCGCACGGGACGGCGTTCACCGTCCGGCTGGAACCGCGGCCCGGCGGCGGCGCCCGGCTGGTCGTCGCCGACCAGGGGCCCGGGCTCCCGTCGGGCCAGCACACCGGGGCGCTGCGCCGCGGCGTGAGCGGGTCCGGGTCGAGCGGGCTGGGGCTCGACATCGTCCGGCGGACGGCCGAGCAGTCCGGCGGCGAAGTGCGGCTGGAATCCCCGGCGAGCGGCGGGCTCACCGTCGTCGTCGACCTCGGCGGCCGGGCGGCCGGGCCGTCTTAGCCCGGCGTTAACCGTCGCCCAGCGCGGCGCTAGGGCGGCCGGCGGGAACGTGGTGGCAACGCACCAGTCAGGAAGGACACCACCATGAACCGCAACCGTCTCGTCTCCGCCGCGGCCGCCGCGGCCGCGCTCCTCGTCACCGGCGGCGTCGCCTACGCCGTCACCACCTCCGACGACGGCAGCCCGTCGCGGCAGTCGTCCATCACGAGCTCGCCCACGCCCGACGACAGCGCATCGCCGTCGCCGTCGGACTCGCCGTCTCCGGACGACTCCCCGTCGCCCGACGACTCCGCGTCGTCCATGCCCATGCCGGACGACAGCCCGAGCGCATCGCCGTCGCCGAGCGACTCGCCCAGCGCCATGGCGCAGGACGGTGAGGGCATGGGCAGCGGCGAGGCCGAGCAGATCGCCCTCGCCCACGTCGGCGGCGGCACGGTCACCGAGGTCGAGCGGGAGTGGGAGCACGGCCGGCTGGAGTGGAAGGTCGAGATCCACCTCGACGGCGTCGAGCACGACGTCCGCGTCGACGCGATGAACGGCGAGATCACCCGGGTCGACATCGACGACGACCGCGACGACGACCGGGACGACCGGAACGACGACCGTGACGACCGGGACGACGACCGTGACGACGACCGTGACGACCGTGACGACGACAAGCACGACGACGACCGCGACGACGACGACAACAGTGGTCACGGTTCCGACGACTGACATAGTGAGCCCGGGTTCGTGCGTCTGTGAGTGAGGAAGCAGCGCCGACGAGAGGGGCGAGATGGATTCTCGAGCCGAGAGCGAGTTCCGGGAATTCGTCGAGTCCCGCTCGTTGGCGCTGCGTCGTTCCGCGTACGCGCTGACCGGCGACCTGGACACCGCCGAGGACCTCGTGCAGGGGGCGCTGGTCAAGCTCGTGCGCCGCTGGCAGAAGGTCGACAACCCGGAGGCCTACGTCCGCCGCACGATCTACCACGACCACGCCACCCGCTGGCGTCGGCGGAAGATCGTCCGCGAGGACACCATGGCCGCTCCGCCGGACCGGTCGGTCTCCGACGCCTCCGGCCAGGTCGGCGACCGGCTCGACCTGCGCCAGGCGCTGCTCCGGCTGACGGCGCGGCAGCGGGCCGTGCTCGTGCTCCGCTTCTACGAGGACCTGCCCGAACGTGAGGTGGCCGAGATCATGGGCTGCTCGGTCGGCACGGTCCGCAGCCAGACCGCCAGGGCGCTGGCCCGGGTGCGGGTGCTCGCCCCGGAGCTGGCCGCCGACGCCGCTCTCCCCACTCCTGAGGAGGCCTCAGCATGACGCTCGAAGACCACCTGCGGGACGCGCTGGACGATCTCGTCACGCGGGTCCCGCCCCGCGCCGGCCTGGCCGACGCCGTGCTCCGTGAGGCGAACAGGCGCCGGGCCAAGGTCCGGCTCGCGACCGCCGGCACCACCGTCGCCGCCGTCGCCGCCGGGACGATGTTCGTCGTCGCCGACCCGCTGGCGGTCGACGGCGCCGACCTCGGCACCATCGGCCCGGCGGCCCGGGAGCCCGCGGACGCGGGCGATCCCGGGCCGGGCACCGTCGACCTCGACGTGGCCGGGCTGGCCGAGGGTCCCGCGCCCGCCGGCGCCCCCTGGATCACCGACGGCGTGCTGCGCGTGGACGACCAGGAGTTCGCGCTGCCGGACGACATCTCCAGGATCCAGACGATCGAGGCGGTGGCCGGCGGAGTCGCGGTGCTGACCGTCCCGCCGGCCGAGAGCCCGGACGGCAGCCCCGACCTGCGGCTGCTCCTGCTGTCGCCGGACGGCGGCCGCACGGAGCTGGGCGATGGCCCGATCTACGGCTTCGGGGTCTCCGCCGACCGCACCCTGATCGCCTGGGCCCGACACGACTGGGCCACGCACGCGCCCGACGGCGGTCCCGGCCGGACACTGCTCTATGTCGCCGACGCCGCGACCGGCGAGGTGCTGCACGAGCGCGTGCAGTCCGGCGACGGCGGCAGCATGGGTTCGGTCAGGGGCTTCCTCGGCGACGGGCGGGTGCTGCTCGACGCCGCGACGAACGCGCCGACCGGCCTGGCGCTCTGGGACCCGGAGGCCGACACGGTCACGCCGTGGACCGGCTACGGCTTCGCCAACGCCGTCTCACCGGGGGCCGGCCTCGCCGTGCTGTCGCCGACGAACGAGGCCGCGAACCGGGTGCCCGCCGTCGTGGACGCCGACGGCGAGACACGGTGGGAGCTGCCGCCGGACACGCACGTCCCCCAGCACGGGTTCTCGCCGGACGGCCGCCACCTGGCGGTGATCGTGTCGCCCGGGCTGACCGAGGCGCAGGAGCGGGCCGAACGAAGGCTCCAGGACGAGGGCGGCTACGCGACGATCGACGTGCCCCGGTCCGTGGTCGTCTTCGACGCGGTGACCGGCGAGCGGGAGCTGACGGTCGACGGCACCGAGCCCGGCACCGTCACCTGGGAACCGGACGGGAGCCTCGTGTTCGAGGTGTGGAACGACGACCGCACCGTGGCCGGGCTCGTGCGCTGCTCCCTCGACGGACGGTGTGAGCTGGCCGCTCGGCCGCAGGACGTGGACGGCGGCCGGCTGCCCTACCTCGGCGGCGGGCTCTGACCCCGCCGGAGCCGCAGCGGACGCCGTCGGGACCCGGTCAGAAGACGGGCTTGCCGCCGGTGACGCCGAGGACGGTGCCGGAGACGTAGCTCGCGTCGCGGGGGGAGGCGAGGAACACGAACGCCGGTGCCACCTCGGCGGGCTGACCAGCCCGGCCGAGCGGGGTGTCCTGGCCGAGCTTCGCCACCTTCTCCTCCGGCTGCGTGGCCGGCTGCAGCGGCGTCCAGATGGGGCCGGGGGCGACGGCGTTGACGCGGATGCCGCGCGGCCCGAGCTCGGCCGCCAGGTTGACGGTGGCGTTGTTGATGGCGGCCTTCGTGGACGCGTAGTCGAGCAGTGACACCGTCGGGTCGTAGGCCTGGATCGAGGAGTTGTTGATGATCGACCCGCCCGGCTTGAGGTGTTTCACCGCCTCCTGCGTCATCCAGAACAGCGCATAGAGGTTGGTCTTGAACACCCGGTCCAGCCGCTCGGGGTCGATGTTCTCGATGCCGCCCTCGCGGGCCATCTGGTAGCCGGCGTTGTTCACCAGCACGTCCAGCCCGCCGAGCTCCGCCACCGCCCGGGTGACGGTCTCGACGCAGACGTCGTGCGAGCGCAGGTCGGCGGCGTAGGCCGCGCCGCGCCGGCCGGCGTCGGTGACCAGCTGCATCGTGGCGTCGGCGTCGTCCTGCTCCTCGGGGAGATAGGTGATGGCGACGTCGGCGCCCTCGCGCGCGAACGCCACTGCGACGGCGCGGCCGATGCCGGAGTCGCCGCCGGTGATCAGCGTGCGCAGGCCGGTCAGCTTGCCGGAGCCCTGGTACGTCTTCTCTCCGTGGTCCGGCACCGGATCCATGGCGGCGGTCGAGCCGGGCGGCTCCTGCCGCTGGGCCGGGAACTCGGTCGGGCGGTCGGCGTGGTCGGTGGCATGCGACGTCATGCGCGGCCCCTACCCGCCCGACCGGCGGGCAAACGCCGTCGTCAGTCGACCAGGCGGGTGAGCACGAAGACCGGGATCACGCGGGTGGTCTTGGTCTGGTAGTTCGCGTAGCCGGGCCAGACGTCGACGGCGCGCCTCCACCAGAGCTCGCGCTCGTCGCCGACCACCTCGCGGGCGAGGTAGTCGTGCTTCTCGGTGGCGTCCTGCAGCTCGACGTGCGGGTTGGCCTTGAGGTTGTGGTACCAGACGGGGTGCTTCGGGGCGCCGCCGAGCGAGGCGACCACGGCGTACTCACCGTCGTGCTCGACCCGCATGAGGGCGGTCTTGCGCAGCTTCCCGGTCTTGGCGCCGGCCGACGTGAGCACGACGACCGGCGTGCCCCGCAGGGTGAGGGCCGACGTGCCGCCGGATTCCTCGTACTCCTCCGCCTGCTTGCGCGCCCAGTCAGACGTGCTCGGCTCGTACTCCCCGGTGAGCGGCATGTCCACGCCAACCCGCCCGCCGCGGTGCCGTATTCCCCCGGAGGCGCGTGCGGTACAGCAGCCAGACGAAGTACGGCGCTCCCACGATCGCGGTCACCAGACCGGCCGGCAGCTGGGCCGGGGCGATCACCGTCCGGCCCAAGGCGTCGGCACCGCAGACCAGCGTCGCGCCGAGCAGTGCGGCCACCGGCAGCATCCGCGAGTGACGGCGCCCGACCAGCGCCCGGGCGGCGTGCGGCGCGACCAGCCCGACGAACGTGATGACCCCGACGCCGGCGACGGCGGCCCCCGTCAGCACGACGGCGACGGCGAGCAGGATCAGCCGGGCGTGCGGCACGTGGACCCCGAGCACCCGCGGCGTGTGGTCGTCGACGGAGAGCAGGTCCAGCGTGTGCCGCATGCCGAAGAGCAGCGGGATCGCGACGACGAGCGCCAGCGACATCGGCACCAGGTGCTCGAACGAGCGCCCGTAGGTCGACCCGGCCAGCCAGGTCAGCGCCTTGACCTCGTTCCACGGGTCGGTGAGCGTGATGAGCACGACGATCAGCGACTGCGCCGCCGCCGACACCGCGACGCCGATCAGCACCAGCCGCTCGCTGGCGAACCCGCCCTTCGCGGCCAGCAGGAACACCACCGCGGCGGCCAGCCCGGCGCCGAGGCCGGCCACCCCGGCCAGCGCCCAGAAGCTCGCCATGGGCACCAGCGTGATCATGGTGACGGCGCCGACGCCCGCGCCGCCGGCGACGCCGATGATGCCGGGCTCGGCCAGCGGGTTGCGGGCGACGGCCTGGATGAGCGCGCCGGCCAGCGCCAACGACGCCCCGGCGAGCAGCCCGGCGGCGACGCGGGGGAGGCGGGTGTCCATGACGGTGCTGACGATCGGCCCGGCCTGGCCGGACAGCCAGTTGACGACGTCGCCGAGCAGCAGCACGGAGTCGCCGAGCAGCGTGGCCCCGAACGTGACCGCCACCGTCACGGCGATCAGGGTGCCGAGGACGAGGCCGTAGCGCCGCGTGGTCACGCCGCCGCGCACGCCCGCGGCCGGCGGCTCGCCGACGGTGTCCGCGCCGCGGATCCTCCGGGCCAGCGCGACGATGAAGATCGCGCCGAAGATCGTGGTGATGACGCCGGTGGGCACCTCGAGCGCGCCCTGCGACCCGATGGCCGCCCGCAGCGCGACGTCCGACACCAGCAGCATGAGCACGCCGGTCGCCGCCGAGATCGGCAGCAGCGCCACGTGTTTGTGCAGCCCCGGCACCATCGGGGTGGCCAGCCGGACGACGGCGGGCGCGGCCAGGCCGACGAAGCCGATGGGGCCGGCCAGCGTGACGGCGCCGGCGGACAGCAGGACGGCGAGCACGATGGCCCCCGCGCGGACCCGGCGCACGTTGACGCCCAGCATGCGGGCGTGGTCGTCGCCGAGGAAGACGAGGTCGAGCTTGCGGCCGAGCAGCAGCAGCGCGGCCAGCGCGACGACGACGAGCGGCGCGAGCGTGCGGACGCCGTCGAGCCCGTTCTGGCCCAGCGACCCCTCGCCCCAGGCGAACAGGCCGCGGGTCTCCTCGGAGAACAGGATGATCATGGCGCTGGTCGTGCACTGGAACGCCAGCGCGATCGCCGTGCCGGCCAGCACCAGCCGCACCGCCCCGGTGCCGCCGACCCCGGCCAGGGCCAGCACCAGCGCCGCCGCGCCCAGGCCGCCGACGAACGCGATGCCGGCGGCGCCCAGCAGCGGCACCGACACCCCCACCGTCGCCGCCGTCACGAGCGCCAAGTGCGCACCGGCATTGACGGCCAGGGTGTCGGGCGAGGCCATGACGTTGCGCGACACCGACTGCATGGTGGCGCCGGCCGCGCCCAGCGCCACGCCGACGACGATCGCCGCCAGCAGCCGGGGCAGCCGCGAGGCCAGCACGACCGCGCCGGCCTCGTCGTCGCCCCGGCCGACCGCCCACCGCAGCACGTCGCCCGCGCCGACCTGGGCGGTGCCCTGGGTCAGGTGGACGACCGCCGCGCCCGAGATCAGCACCGCGAGCGTGACGGCGACGAGGGGCAGCCGGCCGTACTTCACTGGAGGTGGGCCCTTCCGCCTCAGCCGACGGCGTCGACCGCGGCGTCGACGTACTGCATCATCGAGGTCGGCCCGCCGAACATCCACAGCGAGTCGGGGAAGCGGACCACGTTGCCGGCCTGGACGAACGGCAGCGACTCCCAGATGGCGTTGCCGGCCAGGTTGTCGGCGAACGCGTCGCCGCCGTCGGTGTCGTTGGCCATGTACCAGAAGCGCGTGTCCTCGGGGAGCGCCGTCAGGCCCTCGACGTCGGACTGGGCCAGCCCGTAGACCGGGTCGCCCTCCATGGGCCACGGGTTCTCCAGCCCGAGCTCGGCGAAGACGTCGGAGACCAGCGAGCCCTCGGCGAACGGACGGACGTTCACGGTACCCGCGTCGACCCAGCCGTCGGCGAACGCGACCTGGGCGCCGGCCGCGCCGGCCTCCTCGATGGCGGCCCGGCCCTCCTGGATCTTCGCGTCGAACTCGTCGCGCAACTCCTGGGCGCGGTCCTGCGTGCCGGTGAGCTCGGCGATGAGGTCGAGGTTCTCGAACATCTGGCCGATGTTGTCCTGCGAGTCGCCGCCCGGCATGACGACGACCGGCGTGGTCGCCTCGACCTGCTCGAGGGCGCCCTCGATGAGGCTGTCGGTCACCACGACGAGGTCGACGTCCAGGCTGGCGAGGGTGTCCATGCTCGGCTCGCCCCGGGTGCCGATGTCGGTGACGGTGTCGTCGAGGTCGGCACCGCTGACCCACGCCTCATAGCCCCTGATGTCCGACACACCGACCGGCATGACGCCCAGCGAGACGAGGTTCTCGACGGCGTTCCACTCGGTGGCCGCGACGCGGACCGCGGGCTCGTCGAGGGTGACCTCGACGCCCCGCGCATCGGTGACGGTGATCGGCCCGGCGGCGGGGTCGTCACCGCTGTCGCTGGTCGACTCCGCTGCCTCGGTGGGATCGTCGCCGGACGCATCCTCCGTCGTGCCGCAGGCGGTCGCGAGCAGCACGAACGCGACGGACAGGCCCGCGAGGGCGCGCGCTCTTCTCATCGTGGGGTTCCTCGTGATCGTGGATGTGGGACGGGTGATGCGGGGCTCTGTGGGCGTCAGGCCGTGACGCGCGGCCGGACGTCGTTGTGCCGGCCGACGGCGCGCGTCGAGATGCGCCCGTCGACGGGGTCGACATGGACGTCGACGCGGATGCCGTAGGCGCGGCTCAGGTTCTCAGGGGTCAGAACGTCGTGTGCGGCGCCGTCGGCGGTGACGCGGCCGGCCTCGAGCAGCAGGATGCGGTCGGCGATGGCGGCCGCCTGGTCGAGGTCGTGCAGCACCACGCCGACCCCGATGCCGTGCTCGTCGGCCAGCTCACGCACCACGTCGAGGATCTCGATCTGATAGCGCAGGTCGAGGAATGTCGTCGGCTCGTCGAGCAGCAGCAGGCCGGTGTCCTGCGCCAGGCAGCTGGCCAGCCACACCCGCTGCGCCTGCCCGCCGGACAACGCCTGGACCGGGCGGTCGGCCAGCGCCTCGATGCCGGTCAGCGTCATGGCCCGGCCGATCGCCTGTTCCGCACCCGGGTCGCGGCCGCTCCACCGCGCGCGATGCGGGTGGCGGCCGTACTCGACCAGCTCGCGGACGCTGAGGCCGCCGGGGGTGCTGCGGCTCTGCGCGAGCAGCGTGATGCGGCGGGCCAGCTCCTTCGGGTCGAGGCTGAGCACGTCGGTGCCGTCGTCGAAACTGATGCCGCCGGCGGTCGGGAGGTGCAGCCGGGCGAGCGCCCGGAGGAGCGTCGACTTGCCGCTGCCGTTCGGGCCGATGAGCGCCGTGACCGTGCCCGGCTTCAGCTCGATGGACGCCGCACGCACGACGACGTCGCGCCCGTACGCGAGATCGAGCTCGCGCGCGGCGAGGCCGTCGAGCGGCATGGTGGACGAAACGGTCACGGCGCCAACGTAAGGTACGCCTAAGCTAATTCGCAACCCGGCGTGGTGGCGGGCGAGGCGGGCGACGGTGGTGGTCCCGGCCCACGCACTGTGCTGCCGCCGGTCGTCTTCACTTCCGCGAGTCGTCTTCTGCGTGGTCGTGGAAGCTCAGAAGACGGTTCTGGCTAGTGAAGACGGTTCTGGGTAGTGAGGACGGCCGCCGGTAGTGAAGACGGCCACCGGTGGTGAAGACTCCTGCGAACGTGGCAGCGCGAGGCGGGCTCGGTTCCTCGCCGCCCCGGCCGACCTCCCTGCCTAGACTGCGCGGCATGCAGATCACGAGCGTGGGCGTCGTCGGGTTGGGGACGATGGGGGCGGGCATCGCGGAGGTGTTCGCGCGGGCCGGCCTCGAGGTCGTCGGGGTCGAGCGCGACGAGGCCGCCCTCGACGCCGGCCGGGACCACGTCGACACCTCGACGAGCAGGGCGGTCCAGCGGGGCAAGCTCACCGGCGAGGATCAAGCCGCGCTCCGCCGCCGCATCACCTTCACCACCGACCTCGCCGCCCTCAGCGGCGCCCACCTCGTCGTCGAGGCGGTGCCGGAGCGGCTGGAGATCAAGCGCGAGCTGTTCGGCCGTCTCGACGGCATCGTCGCGCCGACCACCGTCCTCGCCACCAACACCTCCTCCCTCTCGGTGACGGAGATCAGCGTGGCGGTGTCGCACCCGGAGCGGGTCGTCGGCATGCACTTCTTCAACCCCGCGCCGGTGCAGCAGCTCATCGAGGTCGTCCGCACCGTCGTCACCGCTCCAGAGGTCGTGCGAGGCGTCACCGAGCTCGCCCGGCGCCTCGGCAAGTCGCCGGTCGAGTGCGGCGACCGCGCGGGCTTCGTCACCAACGCGCTGCTGTTCGGCTACCTCAACCGCGCGGCCGCGATGTACGAGAGCGGTCACGCGAGCCGCGAGGACATCGACGCCGCGATGACGGCCGGGCTCGGCTATCCGATGGGCCCGCTGGCGCTGCTCGACCTCATCGGGCTCGACACCGCCCACGAGATCCTCGGCACCATGTACCGCCAGGGCCGCAACCGCCTGCATGCGCCCGCGCCCGTCCTGGGCCAGCTGGTCACGCTCGGGTTCCTCGGCCGCAAGAGCGGTCGCGGCTTCTACGACTACGGGCCGGGGAGCGACGGCGCCGGCTCGGCTCCCGCCGGGGCCGCCCCCGAAGCCCGCCGCATCGCCGTCCTCGAGACCGCGTCGGCCGAACCGCTGGCGCAGACGCTCACCAAGGCCGGCCACGACGTCGTCCGCGATGCCGCGGACGCCGACCTCGTCGTCGCACCCGGCGACCCGCAGACGTTCGCCACGATCGCCGCCGCCACCGCGCCCGGGACCGTCCTCGCCGCCACCGGCACCGGGCCGGTCGTCGCCAGCGCCGCCGCGTCCGGCCGCCCCCAGGACGTCGTCGGGCTGCATCTCGCCGGCCCGACCAGCGCCGTCGCCGAGGTCGTGCGCACCGTCGTGTCCGCCCGGCAGGCCGTCGACACCGTCGCCGGGGTCGCCGCGTCGGCCGGGCTCACCCCCGTCGTCTGCGCCGACCGCGCCGGGTTCGTCGTCGACGCGCTGCTGGTGCCGTACCTCAACGACGCCGTCGCGATGCTCGAGACCGGGTACGCGTCGGCCGCTGACGTCGACACCGCGATGCGGCTGGGC
Organism: Jiangella ureilytica; assembly: GCF_004348545.1. Lineage (GTDB taxonomy): Bacteria > Actinomycetota > Actinomycetes > Jiangellales > Jiangellaceae > Jiangella > Jiangella ureilytica. The sequence continues at coordinate 53,148 of NZ_SMKL01000040.1, forward strand.
TGCCGGTTGCCGGCCGGGCCGTTCGAGCTGCTCGACAGGCTCGGCCCGGCCGCCGCGCTGGCGACCCTGGAGCGGCTGCACGCCGAGGTCCGCGAGCCGGGCCTGGCGCCGTCGCCGCTGCTCGGCCAGCTCGCGACGGCCGGGTTGCGGTTCGCTGACATCTGAGCGAAGAGGCCGGCACACACTGGCGCACTCCGGACATCCTTGACAATCTTGGTGACCCTCGGCCAATCAGGAGGTCACCGTCATGCGCCGTGCCGTCCTCACCCTCCTCGCCACCCTCGCCTTCGTCTTTGCGCTGGTCAGCCCGGCCAGCGCCTACCCGCCGGATCCGCCGTCGCCGGCGCAGTCCGCGGCCCAGCTCGCCGAGTTGACCGTCGCCGCCCCCGGGTCGAGCGCCGGCTACTCACGCGAGAGATTCCCGCACTGGAGCCCCGCCGGGGGCAGTTGTAACACCCGCGAGACGGTGCTGGTGCGCGACGGCTCCGGCGTCACCACCGGCGCCGACTGCTACCCGACCGCAGGCAGCTGGTACAGCGTCTACGACCAGGTCTGGATCGAGGAGCCGGGCGACGTCTCCGTCGACCACATGGTGCCGCTGGCCAACGCCTGGCGCTCCGGCGCCGGCGCCTGGACCGAGGACCGGCGCGAGGACTTCGCCAACGACCTCGCCCGCGGCCAGTTGATCGCCGTCACCGCCTCGAGCAACAGCTCCAAGGGCGACAGCGACCCGTCGGAGTGGAAGCCCGCCAACACCGGCTGGTGGTGCTACTACGCGCGGCACTGGACCGACGTGAAGTACGACTGGGAGCTCACGATCACGGCCGCGGAGAAGGATGCGTTGCAGGACATGCTGGACACTTGCTGACAATCCAGACCCATCGCGCTATAAAGCATGGGGCCGTTGTGTGATCCGCGGCCGTTGTCGTCTTGCCGGGGGGCGTCGTGCGAGGACTTCGAGTGCTGCTCGCGGCGGTGGCGGCGGTGCTGCTGGCCGCGCTGCCCGTGGCGGCCGACGGCCGCGCCGAGCTGATCGACGCCGACGACGCCGGGTGCGGCCGCTACGGCGGCAGCGACCTGGCCGGCAGCGACGCGATCGGCTCGGTCGTCACGGACCAGGGCACGCGGCTCACCGTCTGGCTGCGTGACGACGACTACCGGCTCACCGCGGTCGGCGTGCGCGGCGGCGGGCAGTACCTCGTCTACACCGGCGGGCCGTTCGTCGGCCTGCGCGGGCCAGACCGGCCCAACGGCCGGCCGCGCGACATCGACGACTGGTTCGCGTGCGGCGCGAAGGACGTCGCCGCGCCGCCGACGGCGTGGGTCACCCCGACCCCGCCGCCCGAACCGCCGCCGCGACCGACCGACACGCCGGCCGAGACGCCGGCCGACGAGCCCACGCCGACCCCGGAACCCCCACCC
>NZ_SMKL01000041.1 GCF_004348545.1 Jiangella ureilytica
GGCGTGCCCAGGGCCTCCCCGTCCCCCTGATAGCTGCCCGTTCTTATGCCCCGGGTGCCCGGGTCAAGTCCAAGCGCCCCGACCCCGGCGGCGCGCAAGCACAGAGCGCGCGGACTTGAGGCGGGTGGCCGGGGTTAAGAGAATGGGCAGCAAGGGGGACGGGGAGCCCACCTCACCACCCCGGCGAACGCATCAACTCAGCTCACGCTTGAGATACACCAACTCACCATCGCCATCCACATCGGCGTGATGACGAACGAAGCCGACCTTGTCGAGCACCCGGAGCGACGCGGCGTTCCACGGCCGGACCGTCGCCCACACCCGCTCCCGGCCGGTCTCCGCCGCAGCCGACACCACCGCGCGAGCCGCCTCCGTCGCGTACCCGTGCCCGTGGTGGCGCCGCAGCAGCTCGTACACGATCTCCGGCTCGTCCACCGTCGACCGCCCGACGATCAGGCCGCAGTACCCGAGCGCCGCACCGTCGGCCCGCCGCCGCACGGTCAGCAGCCCGAGACCGGACGACATCGCAGCGACACGCTGTGAAGCCAGCCGCTCCCGCATCTCCTCCACCCCGAACGAGACGTTGGGCGGGTCGTGCTCGGCCAGCAGCTCGAGGTTCCACTCGGCGTCGGCGTGGTCGCGCAGGCGCAACGAGAGCCGCGGCGTCTCGAGCGCGAACCTCACAGCGTGACGGTGACCGTCGCGACGTCGACGGGTGGATGGTCGGCGGCGGGTTCGGCGCCGTGGCCGATGGCGACGGCTCCGATGGGGGTCCAGCCGGCCGGCAGGTCCAATTCCGCCGTCGCCGCCGACAGGGCGGGGTCGGGGAACAGCCAGGCCGACGCGAGTCCTTCAGCACCGAGCGCGATCAGCAGGTTCTCGACCGCCGCGCCCAGTCCCAGCAGTGCGTCGGAGCCGTCGACCAGGCAGGGGATGACGACGTACGGCGCCGTGCGCAGCAGCCCGGCCCCGTCCAGGGCGGCGGCCAGCCGCTGCCGCGACGCCGGGGACTCGAGCAGCACGAACCGCCACGGCGGCGTGTCGATGGGCCACGGCGCCGAGAAGGCCGCCGCCACGGCCTGCCGCACGACCGAGCCGTCGACCGCCGCCGGCGTGAACGACGACGCGGTCCGCCGGGCGAGGACGGCCGAGCGCATCGCCTCGGGGGTGCCGAGCCGGAACCGGTCCTCGGCGCTCGGCCGGATCAGCGCCGCGACCCCGGCGTCCTCCTCGCCGGGTTCGAGCAGCAGGTGCGGCAGCCCACGCACCACGGCGACCGGCATTCCGGACAGTTTCGCGCGGACCAGCTCCGACGCCGCCGCCAGTTCGTCGGCCAGCGCCACCACCGTCACGCCCAGGTCGTTGCCGTAGGGATCGACGCTGCCGCGCAGGTCGTCGACGGCCCGCACGCCGGCCGAGCCGACCGCGAAGTCGGTGACACCGTTGCGCCACACGCGCCCGGCGGTGTCCGTCACCACGACCCCCACGCGCACGCCGAACCGCGCCGCCAGCCCGTCGCGCAGCCGCCGCGCCGACCCGTCCGGGTCGACCGGCAGCAGCACGATCGACCCGAGCTCGACGTTCGACGCGTCGACTCCGGCGGCGGCCATGACGAAGCCGTGCCGTGTCTCGACGATGCGGGTGCGCCCGCGCGGCGTGGTCCACTCCGAGATGGTCCGGACCGCCTCGGCGTCGATGGCGGCGTCGCGGTCGATGCCGGCCACGATGCGGCCCTCGGCCTTGCTCACGATCTTGCTGGTGACGACGACGATGTCGCCGTCGCGCAGGGCGTCGCCGGGCGGAGCCGACTCGAGCGCCGTCGCCAGGATGCCGACGAGGTCGTCGCCCGGCCGGACCTCGGGGATGCCGGGCAGCCCGAAGGCCTCGTACCGCGTGCTCACCGAGCCCGCACCTCCTCGGCGAGGTCGAGCGCCGCGCGGGCCATCGCGGCCGCGGCGTCGACGTCGGTCATCCACAGCGGGACGGCGGCGCAGCGCACGCCGGCCGCCTCGACCGCGGACACGGCCTCGGCATCGACGGTGTCGACCAGCCAGCCGTCGAGCAGGTCCGCGAACAGCTCGGCCACGCCGGCCGCCGTCGTCGGCACCCCGATGGCGGTCAGTGCGGCGTCGGCCATGCCTCTGACCGGTGAACCGCCGATGATGGGTGAGAGGCCGACGACGGGGGCGCCTGCGGCCCGGACGGCGTCGCGCACCCCGGCCACCGCCAGGATCGGGCCGATGCTCACGACCGGGTTCGACGGCGGCAGCAGGATCACGTCGGCGCTCTCGAGGGCCTCGAGGACCCCCGGCGCCGGCTTGGCCTGGTCGGCCCCGACCAGCACGATGCGCCGGGCCGGCACTTCGGCGTGCAGCCGGACCCACCACTCCTGGAAGTGGATCGCCTTCTCGGTGGCCCCGGATGCCTCGTCCTCCAGGTCCGCGGCGACCACCACGTGCGTCTCGACGCGGTCGTCGGTCATCGGCAGCAGCCGCACGCCCGGCTGCCACCGGTCGCACAGCGCCTCCGTCACCGCCGACAGCGGGTAGCCGGCCGCCAGCATGCGGGTGCGGATGAGGTGCGTCGCGAGGTCGCGGTCGCCGAGGGTGAACCACTGCGCCTCGGCACCGTACGCCGCGAGCTCCGACGCGACGGCGAACGTCTCGCCCTCGCGGCCCCAGCCCTGCGACTCCTCGATGCCACCGCCCAGGGTGTACATGACGGTGTCGAGGTCGGGGCTCACGTGCAGGCCGTGCAGCGTGATGTCGTCGGCGGTGTTCCCGATGACGGTGACCCGGGCGTCCGGCACGGCCCGAAGGAGCCCCCGCAGGAACCTGGAGCCCCCGATCCCCCCGGCCAGCGCGGTGATCCTCAGCACAGCCACGACCGTACCCGGTGCCGCCCGCCGGTCCGGTCCGCGCCCGGTCAGCGAGACACGCGGAACCGGAACGACCGGCCCGGACGTCACAGGGATGGCGCGGTTGGGACGGCCCGGATCGGGTATTCGGCCGTCTGGCGAGCCACTGCCGGGAGCGCTTAAGCTCCCGGCTCGAACCGGCCCGGAGCGTCTTCAGGGCGCGCCGGGACGGGTCGGGGCGCAACGGGCGACCGGGGCGCCGGCAAACGAACGGAGATCTTTAGCACGGTTCCGCTTGACGCGCACGTATTGCATTCATGTAATTTCGAACGTGTCGTTCAGTGGTTCTGCGGCCTCGACCACCGCAGGAGCGCTACGGGGGCCGGCTTCGAGCCGGAGAACCAGGTCGAAGGAGGCGAGCCATGACCGAGTGGGACGGGGACCAGATAGACCTGCTCTGGGGCGAAGCCGAAGAGATGAGTTGGCAAGAGCGGGCGCTGTGCGCCCAGACTGATCCGGAGGCGTTCTTCCCTGAGAAGGGCGGGTCCACCCGAGAGGCGAAGCGGGTCTGCACCGGATGCGAGGTCCAGGCGGAATGCCTGGAGTACGCGCTGGCGCACGACGAGCGTTTCGGCATCTGGGGCGGGCTGTCCGAGCGGGAACGGCGGAAGCTCAAGAAGCGGGCGGTCTGACGATCACCCGGCCGGTCGCCGAGTAGCTGCAACCTGTCGTTCTCAGGTTCAGCGCGTAAGGTTGGCGGTCGGCGCACGGGGTCGCCCGGCCGAGGCATGCTTCGGCCGGGACCGCCATTGCTCCGTGTGCTCGCAGACCGAACCGCTGGAACGACGACGAGGCATGGCACCGGACCCCTTGACCGCAATCGACAACGGCAGCCCGACACCCAGCGTCTATTCCGACCCTGGCATCGGCGCCAACGCCGCACTTGACGCGTTCGCCAGCGACATCGGCGAACCGGAACCGGTCGACCCCACGGCGCTGCTGACGCACGACGTCACGGCCGTGATCGTCGCCCACGACGGCACCCGGTTCGTCCACCGCACCCTCGAGGCCGTGGCGGCGCTGCGCCGCATGCCCGAGCGCATCGTCGCCGTCGACACCGGCAGTCGCGACGAGACCGAGCAGGTCCTCACGTCCACCCTCGGCGCGCCCTCCGTCGTCTCCATGCCGCGGTCGACGGGGTTCGGCGCGGCCGTCGCCGCCGGCGTCGTGGCCGGCGACCAGATGGCGCAGGCCATGCTGGGCACCGGCGGGCTGCGCCGGTCGGACCAGACCCGCTGGATCTGGGTCCTGCACGACGACAGCGCCCCGGCGCCCGACGCGCTGGCGCGGCTGCTCGAGACCGCGATCCGCCGACCCGACGCCGGCATCATCGGGCCGAAGGTCCTCGACTGGCGCGAGGGCCGGCAGCTGCTCGAGATCGGCCTGACGGTCACCGGCGGCGGCCGCCGTCACACCGGCCTCGACCGCCGCGAGTACGACCAGGGCCAGCACGACACGACCAAGAACGTTCTCGCCGTCGGCAGCGCGGGCATGCTCATCCGCCGCGACGTCTGGGACGAGCTGGGCGGCTTCGACCCGCGGCTCACGATCTTCCGCGACGACGTCGACCTCGGCTGGCGCGCCAACGAGGCCGGCTACCCCGTCGTCGTCTGCCCCGAGGCCGTCGTCTACCACGCCGAGGCCGCCGCGCACGGGCGCCGCCGGCTCGGCGCCACCCGCGACCGGCCGCACCTCGCCGACCGCCGCAACGCCATCTACGTCCTGCTGGCCAACACCCCGGCACGCTCGCTGCTGCTCGTGCTGCTCCGCGTCGTGTTCATGAGCATCGGCCGGTCGCTGACGTTCCTGGTCGGCAAGCAGCCGGCGCTGGCCTTCGAGGAGCTGGTGGCGCTGCTGTCGGTCATCGGCCGGCCCGACGTGCTGATCCGGGCGCGGGCGCGGCGCCGGCAGACCCGCCGCAAGTCGCCGTCGCAGCTGCGCTCGCTGTTCCCGCCGCGGGGCCAGCAGCTGCGGCACGCGGGCGAGAACGTCCTCGGCGTCATCACCGGCTCCAGCGGAGGCGCCGGCCACGACGTCTCCGGAGGCCGGCGCGCGGCCAGCACCGACGGCAGCGACGACGACGACGTGCCGCCCGGAGACGACACCTGGATCCTGCGCTTCCTGCTGCACCCCGCCGTCCTCATGACCGCCGCGCTGGTGGTGGTCACGCTGGTCACCGCGCGCGGCCTGATCGGCTCCGGCCGGCTGTTCGGCGGCGCGCTGCTGCCCGCTCCCACCGCCGCCGGCGACCTCTGGGAGGTCTACACCGAGTCGTGGCACGGCGGCGGGCTGGGCAGCGCCTCGGCATCGCCGCCGTATCTCGGCATCGTCGCGGTCCTCGCGTCGGCGGTGCGCAACGCCTCGCTCACCGTCGACCTGTTGCTGATCGGGTCCGTGCCGCTGGCCGGCCTGACGATGTACCTGCTGGTCCGCCGGCTGGCCGGGTCCAAGCTGCTGCGGGTCTGGGTCTCCGCCACGTACGCGCTGCTCCCGGCGACGACGGGCGCCATCGCGGCCGGCCGCCTGGGCACCGCCGTCGCCGCCGTGCTGGCGCCGCTGCTGGCGCTCGCGGTCATGCGCACCCTCGGCTCGCCGGGCCGGCCGGGACCGGGCCGGGCCGCATGGAGCGCCGGGCTGCTGCTCGCCATGGTCTCGGCGTTCGTGCCGCTGGCCTGGATCGTCGCGCTGGTGCTCGCGGTCGTCGCGGCGGCGACGGTGTTCCGCGACCGCCGCGCACTGTTGCGGCTGGGCGTCATGCTGGCCGTCACGCCGGTCGTGCTGATCCCGTGGACCGGCAGCCTGTTCAGCAACCCGATGCTCCTGGTCACCGAGGCCGGCGTGCCCGGGCCGGGCCTCTCCGACCCCGAGCTCGCGCCGTGGTCGGTGCTGCTGCAGAACCCCGGCGGCCCTGGCAGCGGCCCCGTGTGGCTGGGCGCCGGCATCCTCGCCGCCGCCTGGTTCTCGCTGTTCCGCCCGGTGCGACGGCTGGCCATCGCGGCCGCCTGGACGGTGGTGGGCGTCGCGCTGGTCGCGGGCCTCGTGCTGTCGCGCCTCGCGGTGAGCGGCCCGACGCTCGAGACGCCGGTCGCCGGCTGGCCCGGGCTCGCGACGGTGGTCGTGGCCGGCGGCCTGCTGATCGCCACGGCCATCGGCGCCGAGGGCGCCCGTGAACGGCTGTCGCGGGCCAGCTTCGGCTGGCGGCAGCCGCTCGCCGTCATCGTCGCCGCCGCGGCCGGGCTGGCTCCGATCGTCGCGGCCGGCTGGTGGGTGGCGCGCGGCGCCGGCGATCCGATCGAGCGCCGCGACGCGCAGATCCTGCCCGCCTACGTCGCCGATGAGGCCGTCCGCCCCGAGCGGGTGCGCACCCTGGTGCTCAGCCGCACCGACGACGGCCGCATCACCTACGCGCTGCTGCGCGAGTCCGGCCCGCGCCTCGGCGACGCCGAGACCAGCCCGCCGCCCGAGGAGTACGGCCCGCTCGACCAGGTGGTCGCCGACGTCGTCTCCGGCCGGGGCGGGGCCGACGGCGCCCGGCTCGCCGAGTTCGCGGTGCGCTACCTCTACATGCCGCGCCCGTACGACCCCGACCTCGCCGACACCCTCGACACCGTGCCCGGCCTGGTCCGCAGCAGTGCCCCCGAGGGCGCGGCGATGTGGCAGATCGACCAGCCCGTGGCCCGGGTCTGGGTCACCGCGCCGCCCGCCCACGGCACCGAGATCGCGCCGCTGGCCGACGAGGACTCCGAGGTCGTCACCGTCCCCAGCGGCGAGATCGACGCCGCCGGCCCCGTGCCCGAGGGTGCCGAGAACCGGCTGGTGGTGCTCTCCGAACTGGCCGATCCCGGCTGGACGGCGACACTGAACGGCGACGAGCTCGAGCCCACCACGTACGCCGGCTGGGCGCAGGCGTTCGAGCTGGGCCCGCAGGCCGGTGACCTGGTCGTCGAGTACGAGGGCAACCGGCGCGCGTTCTGGCTCTGGTTCCAGCTCGGCGCGGTCGTGGTGGCCGTGGTCCTGGCGCTGCCCGGCATCCGCCGCGAGCGCGGCGCCGTCGACGACGCCGCCGACCTCGATCCCGACGACGACTCCTCGCCGCCGCTGCCGCTGGAGCCGGTCACCGTCGGCGCCACCGCGGGAGCCGGTGCTGCCGGTGCGGCCGCGCCGGTGGCCGCGCGAGGGGCGAGGCGACGCGGATCCCGGCGCGGCGATCCGGCCGAGCCGGGCCGGCGCGGCCCGCGACGCGAGCCGTCGCCGTCGCCGCGGCCGGAACCGACCCCCGCACCCACCCCGGCGCCCGATACGGCGCCGGCTGGTCCGGCGGCGCCGGAGCCGGCCACCGTCGCCGGCGCCGGGCTGCCGTGGCTGCCCGGCGGCGAGCGGCTGCCGGCCGAGCGGCCGTTCGAGCAGCCGGGATATGACGAGCCGGCCGCGCCGCTGTCCGGTGGGCCGGCACCCGAGCCGGCCACCCAGCAGTGGACGCCCGGCGACCCGCTGACCGATCCCGCATTCGCCGAGCCGCAGCCCGAACCCGAGCTCGCGCCGCGCGCCCGGGCCCCGCGCAAGCGGACCGGACGCGCCCCGGCGGAGCCGGCCGAGCCGGCGCGCCCGGCCGAGCCCACGCGCCCGGCCGAGCCCACGCCGTCGGCGCCCGGCGAACCCGCACCGCACGCCGTCGGAGACTGGGACCCGTTCGCCCGAGCCGGGGCCGACGAGGACGCGCCGCGTGCCTCGTTGACCGACGCCTACAAGGGCCGGCGGGCCGGCCGTGCGGCCGACGAGGCCCCCGGCGCCGGCGCCGACGACGCCGCGGGCGGCCGCTCGCGGCGCACTCCCGGCAAGCGGGCCGCGGGCAGCCGCGGGGCGGGCAGGCGGGCGAAGAGCCGGCGGCAGGAGGACGAGCAGTGATCAGCGCACGGTGGGCCGGCCTGGCGGTCGGCGCCGGGGTGGCCGTCGTGGTCGGCGGGGCGACTCTCATCGGGCCGCCCGACTCCGTCGTCGACGACCACCCGGAGGTCCGCGAGCCGGTCGTGCGGTCGACGCTGGTCTGCCCGTACGTCGACGGCGAGGACGTCGGCACCGCCGAGCTCGGCGTGCTGGCCCTGCCCGGCGTCGACCTCCCCGAGGAGACCGGCGCGGAGCAGCCGCCCATCACCGTCCAGGCGCTCGCGCTGCCTCCGGACCCCGAGGACCCCGAGGCGACGGCAGAGCCGGCCGAGCCGGCCGAGCCGCCGGAGCCGCTGCTGAGCCTCACCGACCGCGGCATCCCGACCATCACGCCGGTCGAGACCGACGCGGGCACGTCGTTCGCCGTCACCGGCCAGGGCGCGCTGGCGCCGGGGCTGGCGGCCGAGCAGACGCTGATCACCCAGGAGGTCGACCTCCGCGGCATCAGCACCGCCGCCTGCACCGCGCCGCGGCGCGAGCACTGGTTCGTCGGCGCGTCGGGCGAGGTCGGCCGCCGCGGCCGGCTGATCCTGGCCAACCCGACCGACGTGCCGGCCGTCGTCGACGTCGAGCTGTGGGACGAGGCCGGGTCCATCGACGCGCCCGGCACCCAGGACGTCGGCGTGCCGGCCCGCAGCCAGCGGATCCTGCTGCTGGACGCGCTGGCCGCCGGGTCGGTGAGCACCGCCGTGCACGTGCGGTCCAGCCAGGGCCGGGTGACGGCGGCACTGGAGCTGCGCGAGACGTCGGAGATCACGCCCCAGGGCATGACGTACGTCCCGGCCGCCGTCGCGCCGCGTCGCGACCTCATCATCCCGGGCGTGCCCGGGTCGGGACAGCGCAGCCTGCGCATCGTCGCGCCCGGCGACACCGACGCCATCGTGTCGCTGCAGGTCCTGGGCGCCGAGGGCGCGTTCAGCCCGGTCGACCTGGACGTCCTCACCGTCACCGCCGGCACCGTCGCCGACATCCCGCTCGACAGCGGCGCCGACCCCGCCGGCATCCGGCTGCAGAGCGACGAGCCCGTCACCGCATCGGTGCGCGTCGTCCAGGCGCCCGAGGACGGCCTGCCCGACCTCGCCTACACGACCGCCAGCGAGCCGATCTCCGGTCCCACCCCCGCGCTGCTCAGCCGCGCGACGGGCGGGCTGGCCAGCACGCTGCTGCTGAGCTCCGCCGTCGCGACGACCTCGCGGGTCACCGTCCAGACGCTGGCCGCCGACGGCACCGTCGCGGCCGAGGAGCCAGTCGACATCCCCGCCGGCGCGACCGTCCCGGTGACCCTGGCCGCCCAGGGCGACGCCGCGAACGCGACGGTCATCGTGGTCCCGGAGTCACCCGGCTCCGTCGTCGCCGCCCGCCTCATCTCCGCCGTCGACGACGACGGCTCGCTGCTCGACCTGATGCCCCTCGTGTCGCCGACGATCGAGGTGAACGTTCCCGAGGTGGTCGGCGAGCTGCCCGACGTCCCCGAGCCCGTCGAGTCGCCCTGATGGCCGGTCGCGGGCGAGCGCGCCCCCACGCAAAGTTGATCGTGGAGAGAGTGCGGTATTCATCGGGCATATCGCCCGGCAATGGCGCACTTACTCCACGATCAACTCGGGGGTGGCGGGGTTGATCCGCTGCCACGGGACGTGATCAGGGGAGGTCGCGGCCGCCGTAGGCGGGGTCGATCTCCTCGGGCTCGACGCCGAACAGCTCCGCCACTTGCTCGGTGACGACGTCGCCGACCAGGGCGCGGAGCTTGGAGGGGTCGGTGGCGCGGGTCTCGACCGGGCGCCGGAAGACGACCACCCGGGCGGGCAGGGCGCCGGTGCCGGCGTAGGCGCGGGCCAGCGGCACCCAGGTGCGGTCCCAGTCGTCGAGGGCGGGAACGTCCTCGACGGCGAACTCGACCTTGGCCAGCTGGTCCTGCCAGCGGCGGTCGAGGCGCTCGACGGCACCGATGACGAGGTCGTCGAAGCGCTGCGCCCGCGAGACCGCCAGCGGCGAGCCCGCGGGGGCGAGCGGACCGCGCATGCCGCGCCCGTGCCGGTCGCGGCGGATGCGCGGCAGGCTCACCCCGGACGGGGTCTCGGGACCGGGCACGCGTGGGCTCATCCTCGGCAGACTAGCCCGGTTTGGCGTGCCGTGCCCGGACGACACCGCGCAGACGCTAGCCTTCCCCTGTGAGTCCGATGCGTCGCTGTTCACGATCAGCCTGTCCGCGGACCGCGGTGGCGACGCTGACCTATGTCTATGCCGACTCCACGGCCGTGCTCGGCCCGCTCGCCACGTATGCCGAGCCGCACAGCTACGACCTCTGCTCGCAGCACTCCGAGCGGCTCGTGGCGCCCCGCGGCTGGGAGGTCATCCGGCTGGCTCCCGACCCCGCCGCACTGGGCCCCAGCAACGACGACCTGCTGGCCCTCGCCGACGCCGTCCGCGAGGCCGGCCGCCGTCCCGAGCCCGCTCCGGCGCCGCCGCTGGCCGGTGAGAGCGGCGGCACACGACGCGGACACCTGCGGGCGCTGCCCGACCCCGACGCCTGATCATGGGCGTACCCGCGGCAGGGCCGGAGTCTCACCGCTGACCGAGCGGCGCGACGCGCTTCGTTCATTCGGCGTTCACCTTTCCTGCATACCCGCTCTTGGCGGCCGCGTTGATCGGAAATGGCGCAGGGCGTACGCTGCTCCCCAGCCGGGCGCGGGGTGGTCCGCAGGGGAGGCCTCGTCCGGCGCGCCGTTGCCGCAGCGACGGCAAGGGGGCAATGTGCGTGTCGAGACGACCTGGTCTCCGCCGCGGTCGGACGAGACGTCCGGTGCGGGCGCCGTCGGCGCGCCCGAGCGCGAGCCGACCCGACGCCGGCTGGCCCGCTGGTTCGCCGGCGCGCGCAGCCTGCGCAGCCGCCTCATCACGTCCTACGTCGTGCTGCTCTCCACCTCGGCCGTGGTCACCAGCCTGGTGCTGAGCGAGGTGCTGATCATCCGGCTCGACCAGCGCATCCAGCGGGCCGAGCTGCAAGAGGTCCTCGAGCTCGAGCGCATGATGAACGACGGCCGCGACCCCACCACGGGCGAGCCGTTCACGTCGTTGTCGGCGCTCTTCGACGTCTACTTCGCCCGCAACGTCCCGAGCAGCGGCGAGGGCATGGTCGCGTTCGTCGGCGGCCGCGTCCACCAGACGGCGGTGGGCCGGCTGCCGTCGGGCGACGTGCCGCGCCACGTCGTCGACCGCTGGCGCGAGCTGGCCGGGCACGACGATCACAGCATCGGCCGCATCGAGACCGGGCGCGGCGAGATGCGCTACCGCGTCGAGCCCATCGAGTTCGGCGGCGAGTCCGGCGCGTTCGTCGTCGCGCATCTGCCGCGGCGCGACCTCGAGGACATCGCCGACGTCCGCACGTACAGCCTCTACATCGCGCTGGGCATGCTGCTGCTCGCCGGGCTGGCCATGTGGCCGCTGGCCGGCCGCGTGCTCGCGCCGCTGCGCGCCCTGACGACGACCGCGCACACGATCTCCGAGTCCGACCTCACCGGCCGCATCCGCACCCGCGGCAGCGGCGAGGCCGTCGAGATGGCGCACGCCTTCAACGCCATGCTCGACCGGCTCGAGGCGTCGTTCCGCAGCCAGCGCACCTTCGTCCAGGACGCCAGTCACGAGCTGCGCGACCCGCTCACCATCTGCCGCGGCCACCTCGAGCTGCTCACCGACGACCCCGCCGACCAGCGGGCGACGGTGGCCCTGGTGCTCGACGAGCTGAACCGCATCGGCCGCATCGTCGACGACCTGCAGGTGCTGGCCGACGCCGACCAGCCCGACTTCGTCCGTCCGGCGCCGGTCGACCTCGGCGACCTCACCGTCGAGCTGCTGGCGAAGGCCGGCGCGCTCGGCCCGCGCACCTGGCTCCTCGACGGCGTCGGCGAGGGCACCGTGCTCGCCGACCGGCACCGGCTCACCGAGGCCGTGCTCAACCTCGCACACAACGCCGTCAACCACACTCGTGGCGACCAGATCGTCGCCGTGGGCAGCGCCCGCACCGACGACGAGTGGCGGCTGTGGGTGCGCGACACCGGCACCGGCATCGCCGAGGTCGACCGCGAGCGCATCTTCGAGCGGTTCGCCCGCGGCGCCGACTCGCGCCGCGCCTACCAGGGCGCCGGGCTGGGGCTGGCCATCGTCGCCCTCATCGCGCAGGCGCACGGCGGCCGCGTCGATCTCGTCAGCGCGTCCGGCCAGGGATCGACCTTCACCATCGTCGTCCCGCTCCGCGGTGAGCTGCCGTGACCAGCATCCTGATCGTCGAGGACGATCCGCTCATCAGCGCGTTCGTGCAGAAGGGCCTGCGCCTGCACGGCTACGCCACCGAGGTCGCCGACGACGGCCTGACGGCGCGGCAGCTCGGCATGTCCGGCGCGTACGACCTGGTCGTGCTGGATCTCGGTCTGCCCGACCGCGACGGGCTGCGGGTGTTGCGCGAGATCCGGTCGGCAGGGCACACCGTCCCCGTGGTCGTGCTGACGGGGCTGCCCGAGCGCGACGCGGCGACCTGCCTCGAGAGCGGCGCCGACGACTACATGCGCAAGCCCTTCCACTTCGACGAGCTGCTGGCCCGGGTCCGCAGCCGCCTGCGCTCGTCGTCGGGCGGCACCGGCCGGGCGACGTTGTCCGCGAGCGGCATCCAGCTCGACCTGCGCAGCCGGCGCGCCTGGGTGCACGGCCGCACGGTCGAGCTCACCAGCCGCGAGTTCGCCCTCCTGGAGGCGTTCCTGCGCCATCCGGACCAGGTGCTGGGGCGTGAGCAGCTGCTCTCGCAGGTCTGGGGCTTCGCCGTCGACCCCGGCACCAACGTCGTGAACGTCTACGTCAACGCGCTGCGCAAGAAGCTCGGCGCCGACGTCATCGAGACCGTCCGCGGCGTCGGCTATCGCCTCAGGCCCGCCTGATTCCGCCACGCCCAGAACATGAGCATGCCGGGTGGTACGTGATTCGCCGGCCATCGCCAGGGGAAACACTTACACGTATCCACTTTCAAGCCCGTAAAACCTCATAAAGAAGCTCTCACCATTGCCTTACAGATGTCTCATGCCTCAGCGGGAAGCTTGCACCGTCGATATCCAGGTGGGGCATGCGGAGAGACCCGTGGGGGGCCTCCGCAGGGGGGCGGGATTGTCATGCTCAAGGGGCGGACTCTGCTCGGCATGCGCGTCACGCGCGGCCGATTCCGTGCCATCGTCGCGTTACTCGCGGCTTTGGGCACGGTGGCGGGCATCATGGCGCTGACGGCGCCATCTGCGCTCGCCGGCGAGACCTTCGTGGTCACCAGTACAGCTGATGCGGCCGACGCCGATGTGGGCGACGGCATGTGTCTCACCGGGGCGGGCGAATGTACGCTGCGCGCCGCGATCCAGGAATCCAACGCGTCGACGGCGCCCGACGTCGTCCAGGTGCCGGCCGGCACGTTCGAGCTGGCCATCGCGCCGGCCGGCGACAACGGCGCCGATACCGGCGACCTCGACATCACCGCACCGGTCACCGTCAACGGTGCGGGTGCCGCGGCGACCGTGATCGACGGTGGGGACGCCCCGTCCGGGTCGCCGCCGGAGCAGACGGCACTGGACCGGGTGCTGGAGATCCAGGAGACGGCCGGGGCGGTGACGCTCTCCGGCCTGACGCTGCGTGAGGGCTTCGCCGGCGAGGAGGGCGGTGCCCTCTACACCGCGTCCGGCGGCAACATCCGCCTCAACGGCGTCAACGTCACCGACAGCGAGGCGGTCGGCGACGGCGGCGGCATCTACGCGCTGACCGGCACGGTCACCATCACCGGCGGCGCGATCACCGGCAACACCGCCCACAACGGCGGTGGCGTGTTCGGGGCCGGCGAGCCGAGCCTGACCGGCGTGCCGAGCCGCCTGAGCATGAGCGGCGTCACGGTCGACGGCAACTCCGCCGCCTCGGGCGGTGGCGTCATGGTCGACCACGAGGGCGCGCTCAACCTGACCAACAACACGATCACCGACAACCACGCGACCGACGGCGACGGCGGCGGCGTGGTCGCCGGCTCGAAGGCGAGCCTGTCGATCCGCGGCGGCACCATCGAGGCCAACTCGGCGGTCGGCGACGGCGGCGGTGTCTTCACCGGCGTCGAGCGCCCCGTGTCCGTCAAGGACGTCGCCTTCACCGGCAACGCGGCCGGGGTCGAGGTCGAGGGCGTGGCCGAGGGCTCCGGCGGCGGTCTGTTCGCCGGCGGCAGCGGCCCGGTCGTCGTCGAGGCGTCGCGCTTCACCGAGAACGAGGCCGGCACCGCCGGCGGTGGTATCGCGCTGGAGAACAACGGCTCGGTGAACATCGAGAACACCGAGATCACGGGCAACAGCGCCGAGGCCGGCGGCGGTCTGCTGAACGCGGCCGCGCGGGTCACCGTCACCGGGCTGACCATCACGGGCAACGAGGCCGAGCTCGACGGCGGCGGCATCCTCAGCGAAGGCAGCGGCGACTTCACGATCAGCGAGACCACGGTCCGCGGCAACACCGCCGAGAACGGCGGCGGCCTGGCCAACGAGGCGGACGGCGCGCTGCGGGTCGAGGCGTCGACGTTCTGGGACAACCGCGCCATCGCCCGGTTCTCCGACGACACCGGCCTGGGCGGCGGCATCTACGGCCTGGGCGACGCCGAGGCGAACTACGAGAACGTCACCATCACCGGCAACCTCGCCCAGGTGCGAGGCGGCGGTCTCTACATCGACGCCGACGCCGCGGTGCACGTGTCCAGCACCACCATCGCGCACAACAGCGCGCCCGCGGCCAGCGGCGTCGGTGGCGAGGTCACCGTCCCGGCCGTACCGATCCAGCCCAGCACCAGCGTGATGTTCCGCAACACGATCGTCTCGGACAACCTGATCGGCCCGAACTGCAACTTCGCCATCGGGTCCGAGGGCGGCAACCTCGACTCCGGCGACACCTGCCACTTCCGCGGCATGCGCGACCGCCAGAACGCGGTGACCGCGAGCCTCGACGCCGTCGCGGACAACGGCGGCCCGACCATGACCATGGCGCTGCGCGAGGACAGCTTCGCCGTCGACGGCGGCGTCGAGCCGTGCCCGACGGTGGACCAGCGCGGCGTCAGCCGGCCGCAGGGCAACCAGGTCGACCCCGACGACAACAAGTGCGACGGCGGCGCGTTCGAGTACGAGGGCCCGTTCGCCGCACCGGACGTCAGCCCGCCGAACACCGCGTACGTCTCGGGCCCGATCCAGGACACCGAGAACACGTCGCTGTTCACGTTCACCGGCATCGACGACGTCACGCCGGCCGACGAGCTGCTCTACGAGTGCCGCCTGCTCGAGTTCGAGCCGGGTGAGCCGCCGGAGCCGCCGGACCCGACCGAGCCGCTCGACCCCGAGGAGATGTTCGTCGGCTGCCCGAACCCGTGGCAGGTCGAGCTGGTCGAGGACGGCGTGTTCCTGTTCGAGGTGCGCGCGATCGACCGTGCGGGCAACGTCGACCAGAGCCCGGCGTCGCACTCCTTCGAGCTCCAGCCCGACGGCACCGCGCCGAACACCGTCTTCCAGGAGACCCCGCCGAACCCGAGTGACCGCAACTCCGCGGCGTTCACCTTCACCGGCACCGACGACCGCACCGCGGCGCAGTTCCTGGAGTTCGAGTGCCGCATCGACACCGTCGACCCCGACGCGTGGCTCGAGTGCTTCAACCCCGCCGTGTTCTCGAACCTGGCGCCGGGTGAGCACACCGTGCAGGTGCGCGCCATCGACGGCGAGGGCAACGTGGACCCGACGCCGGCCACCCACACGTGGACGGTGACCGAGCCCACCAGCTGCACCGCGGCCAACATCATCCTGCAGGCGACGGCCGACACCCACGTCGAACAGGGTGTGCCGCTGGACAACTTCGGCGCGTCCGAGGAACTGGTCGTGCGGTCCAACGAGCCGGACCAGAACGCCCGGTCGTACGTGCGCTTCCCGCTGCCCGACGTCCCGGACACCTGTGTCCTGGAGCGGGCGACGCTGCGCCTGCACGGCGATGGCGAGGCCGGCCGCACGCTCGAGGCCGTCGCCACCGACGCCGCGTGGGACGAGTCGCAGCTGAACTGGAACAACCAGCCGGGCACCACCGGCGCCGCTGTCGCGACCACCTCGGGCGCCGGCTACCGCGAGTGGACCATGACGACTCAGGTGCAGTCGATGCTCGACGGCGCCTCGGCCAACCACGGCTGGATGATCCGCGACTCCGCCGAGGGCGACCTCACGGGTGCCGAGAGCTCGTTCATCAGCAGCGAGGCCGTGCTCGAGCCGCCGACGCCGCCGCAGCTGGTGCTGCGGTTCCAGGAGGTCGGCACGCCCGAGCCGCCCACGCCGGACGAGCCGGGTGCGGCCGAGACGGTCGCCTGCGGCCAGGTGATCACCGAGAGCACGCGGATCGACAACGACCTCACCTGCATGGGTGAGGGCCTGGTCATCGGCGCGCCGAACCTGATCCTCGACCTCAACGGGCACACGCTGAAGAGCGGCCTGGTGGTCGACCCGGGTCAGGAGGAGGGCCTCTACGCCGGTGTCCGCAACGCCGGGCACGCCAACGTCCACGTCCGCAACGGCTCCATCGAGTGGTTCGGCTACGGCGTGCGGATCCTCGGCGGCGGCGAGCACGGCTCCGTGCACGACCTCACGCTCGAGAACAACCTCATCGCCGGCGTGGAACTGCACGACGCCGACGACGGCCGCTACGGCGTGCACGTCCACGACAACACGATGAACCTCAACGGCGACGGCGTGGCCGCGGTGTTCGGCACCGAGGGCGCCCTCATCGAGGGGAACACCTTCGGCGGCAACCTGGGCCGGCAGGTCTACCTGTTCGACTCCGGGTACAACCGCGTCGAGGACAACACCGTCAGCGGGCTCACGCACGACCCGCTCCTCGACAGCGACGGTGGCATCTACCTCGAGAGCGCCAGCGACAACGTCGTCTCCGGCAATGTCGTCTCCGACACCGGTGACGCCGCCATCGCGATCCACGCGGGCTCGCACCGCAACGTCGTCGACGCCAACACCTCCACCCGGAGCAGCGACTCCGGGGTGTCCGTCGACGACTCCGACGCGGCCGTCGTCACCGACAACGTGCTGCACCTGTCCGGCGGCGCCGGCATCACGCTGTCGAACTCGCACCACAGCGAGGTCAGCGGCAACGACGCGCGGTTCAACCCGGGCGGCATCCTGGTGGTCGGCTCGCACGACAACCAGGTCACGGGCAACGAGGTCAGCCACACCGGCGCCGAGGGCATCGGGGTGGAGTCCGCCCACCGCAACGTCGTCAGCGGCAACATCGCCAACCACGGCGGCGGCGCCGGCATCTCGGTGACGGCGGAGCTGCTCGACCCGAACGAGGTCCCGATCGACGGCAACGTCGTCGAGGGCAACGAGGCCGTCGGCAACCTCTCCGACGGCATCTCCGTCGAGGGCGGCGGCCACGAGGTCACGGCCAACGAGGCGTACAACAACCTCGCCTGGGGCATCAGCGCCGACGTGCTCACGATCGACGGCGGCGGCAACCTGGCCAGCGGGAACGCCGAGCCGGAGCAGTGCGAGGGCGTCGTCTGTGCGCCCGGCACGGCCCCGCCGGTGCTGCCGCCTGACCTCACCGCGCCGGACACGCAGATCCTGACGCAGCCGGCCAGCGGCTCCAGCTCGCTCTCCCCGCAGCAGTTCACGTTCACGGGCACCGACAACCTCGCGCCCGCGACCGCGCTGCGGTTCGAGTGCCGGCTGGACGCGCCGCCGGACCCGCCGCCGCCGGTCCCCGAGCCGGGCGAGCCGCCGCAGCCGCCGGACGTCGACAACTGGGTCGAGTGCTCCAGCCCGCAGGTCTACCCGTTCCTGCTGTCGGGTGAGCACGTGTTCGAGGTGCGGGCGATCGACCCGTACGACAACGTCGACCTGACCCCGGCCAAGGTCACCTGGACCGTGGTCCCGGCCCCGCCGGGCGACGACGACCTCGCGCCGAACACCACCATCGCCGAGGCCCCGGAGGACCCGTCGACGTCCGAGGACGCGACGTTCGCCTTCCGCGGCTCCGACAACGCCACGCCCGGTCCGTTCCTCACCTACGAGTGCCGGCTCGACGGCGGCGCCTGGGGCGACTGCGTCAGCCCGGCCACGTACACCGGCCTGGGCCTCGGCGAGCACACGTTCGAGGTGCGCGCCAGCGACGTCGCGGGCAACACCGACGCGTCCCCGGCCGTCCACACCTGGACGATCGTGATCCCGCCGGACGACACGACGGACCCCGAGACGACCATCGACTCCGGACCCGACGTCACCACGGTCGACACGACGGCGACGTTCACGTTCTCGTCCAACGAGGCGGGCGCGACGTTCGAGTGCAAGCTCGACACCGCCGAGTGGGCGGCGTGCACCTCGCCGGCCGAGTACGCCGGTCTCACCGTCGGCGAGCACCAGCTGCAGGTCCGCGCGACCGACCCGGCCGGCAACGTGGACGAGTCGCCCGCCGGCTACCTGTGGACGGTCAGCGCCGCCCCGGTCGCCACGACGGTCACCTGCGGCCAGGTGCTCACCCAGAGCACGCTGGTGAGCAACGACCTGACCGACTGCGGCGGCGACGGCCTGGTCATCGGCGCCGACGGCATCACCGTCGACCTCGACGGCCGGATCATCGACGGCGTCGGGCAGGGCACCGGTATCCGCAACGACGGGTTCGACTCCGTCACCGTCCGCAACGGCACCGTCCAGGAGTTCGACCTCGGCGCCTCGCTGAACTCCGGCGTCGCGATGAACATCGTCGACGGACTGACGCTGCAGTCGACCATCACGGCCGCGGTCCAGCTGACCAACGCCGACGACGGCACCAACGGCAACACGGTCCGCAACAACGAGATCGCGGGCAACGCCATCGGTGTCTTCCTGCAGGCCGGCACGCAGAACGCGTCGGTCACCGGCAACATCATCAGCGGGAGCACCGAGCAGGGCGTCTACCTGCTCAACTCCAGCGGCAACACCTTCGCCGGCAACCAGATCAACGGCACCAGCAACGCCGGTGTCCAGCTGGACGGCTCGAGCACCAACGTGTTCCGCGAGAACGAGGTCAACACGAGCTCCGACGCCGCGATGATGGTTCAGATGGGCTCGCACGGCAACCGCATCGAGGGCAACACGCTCTCCGAGAGCGAGGCCGGCGTCATCGTCCTCGAGTCCAACGGCACCCAGATCGTCGGCAACGCCGCGACGACCAACGGTGACGTCGGCATCGAGCTGGAGGCCGCCCAAGGCTCGCTCATCCGGGACAACGACGTCCGCTACAACACCGGCGGCATCGCGCTCAGCGGGTCCAGCGGCAACCACGTCGAGGCCAACAACGCCAGCGACAACGGCGGCGTCGGCATCGAGGTGGGCGACGAGTCGCTGAGCAACGTCCTGCTGGGCAACGTCGCGATCGCCAACGACGGCGAGGGCATCGCCGTCAACTCGTTCGCGCCGCCCGGCTCCGGCACGCTGATCCAGGGCAACACCGCCAACAGCAACGCCGCGGACGGCATCGCCGTCAACGACCTCGGCCACATGATCGGCGGCAACGTCGCGAACAACAACGGCGGCTGGGGCATCTACGCGGCCACCGGCAGCGTCGCCGGCATCAACGTCGACGGCGGCGGCAACCGCGCCTTCGGCAACGTCGGCGGCGGCATCGACCCGGTGACGCAGCGAGTGATCCAGTGCTTCAACGTCGACTGCGACGGCGGACCGCCGCTGCCGACCGACCAGGTGGCGCCGGACACGTCGATCGTCTCCGGCCCGAGCGACCCGACCACCAGCACCTCGGCGACCATCACGTTCACCGGCAGCGACAACGCCACGACCGTGACCTTCGAGTGCCGGCTGGACGGCGGCGCCTGGGCACCGTGCACCAACCCCGTCACGTACACCGGCCTGGGCATCGGCGAGCACGTCGTCGACGTCCGTGCCACGGACTGGACGGGCAACGTGGACGAGACGCCGGCCCAGCACGCCTGGACCGTCGAGACGCCCCCGCCGGGCGTCGCTCCGGAGACGACCATCGACTCCGGGCCGGACGCGATGACCGTCAGCACCACGGCGTCGTTCACCTTCTCCTCCAACGAGGAGGGCGTGACGTTCCAGTGCAAGCTCGACGCGCTGCCGTACGTGAACTGCACCTCGCCGGCCACGTACACCGGCCTCTCGGTCGGTGCGCACACGCTGCTGGTGCGGGCGATCGACGGTGAGGGCAACGTCGACGCCTCGCCGGCCGAGTACGGCTGGACCGTCGGCGCCGCACCGGTGCCCGCCACCGTGAGCTGTGGGCAGACCATCACGCAGAGCACCCTGGTCATGAACGACCTGACCGGCTGCGGCGGTGACGGCCTGATCATCGGCGCCGCGGGCATCACGCTGGACCTCGGCGGGCACCTCCTCGAGGGGTCCGGCCAGGGCGCCGGCGTGCGGAACTCCGGCTTCGACAGCGTCGCGATCGTCAACGGCTCCGTGACGGACTTCGACTTCGGGGTCCAGCTCGGTGACGGGGTCGCGAGCAACGTCGTCGCCTCGATCCTCGCCACCGCCAACCAGGACGCCGGCATCGGGCTGAACGGCACGGACGGCGGCAACACCGTCCGGACCAGCACGGTCAACGAGAACACGGCCGGCATCGTCCTGTCCGGCGGCACCACCGGCGCCGCCGTGCTGAACAACCAGCTGAGCCTGAACCCGGGCGACGGCATCCGGCTCGACGGTGTCAGCGGGAACCGCGTCGAGGGCAACCTCGTCACCGGCTCCAGCGAGTCCGGCATCGCGCTCCTGGCCGCTACCGGCAACACGCTGCTGAACAACCAGCTGTCGGCGACCAGCAGCACCGGCATCTCGCTCGAGGCGGGATCGAACGACAACGTCCTGCAGGGCAACTCGTCGACCGTCAGCGGGTCCTACGGCATCAGCGTCATGGAGTCCAGCGGCAACGACTTCATCGCCAACGCCGTCGGCTCGGCCGGCGCCACCGGCATCGCCCTGGACAGCGCCGACGACAGTGAGCTGCGCGCCAACGACGTGCGGTTCAACTCCGGCGGCATCTCGCTCATCCAGTCGAGCAACAACCTGCTGCAGGGCAACAACGCCAGCGGCACGACCGACAGCGGCATCTCGGTCGAGAGCGAGTCGTTCGACAACGTGATCCGCTCCAACACGGCCGGCGGCAACAACGGCGAGGGCATCTACGTGTCCGGCCAGGCGCCGTCCGGTCAGGGCAACCTGATCGAGTCCAACAACGCCAGCAACAACGGCAGCGGCGGCATCCTGGTGAACGACGCCGGGCACACGGTCACCGCCAACGTCGTGAACAACAACGACGGCTGGGGCATCTACGCGCACGAGGACACCGTCGACGGCGGTCAGAACCACGCCTCGGGCAACGCCGAGCCGGCCCAGTGCTTCACCATCGTGTGCATCATCGGCCCCGCGCCGGGTGCGCCCGACACCGAGATCGTCGACAAGCCGTCGAACCCGAGCAGCAGCCGCAACGCGCTGTTCACCTTCATCGGCACCGACGACATCACCCCGCTGGGCAACCTCGAGTTCCAGTGCCGTCTCGACAGCACCGACGAGGCGGCCTGGGCGGACTGCGAGAACCCGCAGGAGTACACCAACGTGAGCCCGGGCCAGCACCGGTTCGAGGTGCGCGCGGTCGACGAGAACGAGCTGGTCGACTCCACACCGGCGGTGTACGAGTGGGAGTACGTGCCGCTGCCTCCGGGCGTCGCGCCGGACACCCAGATCAACCTCAAGCCGCCGGCCGAGACGCCGCTGTTCGAGGCGCTGTTCACCTTCTCGTCGAACGAGCCCGACGTGACGTTCGAGTGCGCCATCGACGACGCCGCCTGGGAGCCCTGCTTCTTCGCGGTCGAGCACGAGTTCGACGAGACCGAGGTCGGTCCGCACACCTTCCGGGTCCGAGCCACGGACTCCGAGGGGCTCACGGACCTCACCCCGGCCGAGTACACGTGGACGATCACGGGCGTCATCGCGAGGATCACCGACGGGCCGGCGTTCGAGCCGGGTCAGGGCACCGAACCGCCCAACGGAGGCGAGACGGAGGAGACGACGGCCACGTTCGAGTTCGAGGCCAACGTCGCCGACTCCACGTTCGACTGCTCGCTCGACTTCGCACCGTTCGCGCCGTGCACGTCGCCGATGACGTACACCGGCCTGAGCGTGGGTGAGCACGTGTTCCGCGTGTTCGCCACCGACCCGGAGGGCGCCAGCCAGCTGGAGAGCACCGAGTACGAGTGGACCGTGATCCCGAGCCTGGACACCGTCCCGCCGAACGCCGTCATCCAGGGCGGCCCGGCGGACCCGACCGGCGCGGCCACGTTCACCTTCACGGGCACCGACAACGTCACGACCCCCGCGGGCCTGCTGTTCGAGTGCAGCATGGACAGTGCCGAGGAGGCCGCGTTCTCGGCGTGCACCAGCCCGTGGACCTACCCGAACCCGGAGGCTCCGGAACCGCTCGAGCCCGGTGCGCACGTGTTCTACGTGCGAGCCATCGACGCGGAGGACAACATCGACCCGACACCGGCGAGCCTGCCGTTCACCTACGGCGGCGACTCCGTGGCACCGGCGGTCACCTTCATGACCACGCCGCCGGCCTCCACGCCGCTGCCGGACGTGCTGTTCACGTTCAGCGCGAACGACCCGTTCGCGACGTTCGAGTGCAGTGTCGACGGCGCCGGCTTCGAGCCCTGCGAGAGCCCCCACGAGGTCCAGGGCATGCTGGTCGGGCCGCACGAGCTCCAGGTGCGCGCGGTCGACATGTCCGGCAACGTGGGCGCCGTCGCGGTCGCCGAGTGGACCCTGGTCGGCCCGCCGGAGACGACGCTGCTGACCACGCCGGCCGACCCGTCGGGCGCGGACGTGAGCTTCGCGTTCGAGTCCAACGTGCCGGGGTCGACGTTCACCTGTGCGCTGAACAACGGTCCGTTCCTGCCCTGCACCTCGCCGCACGGCTACACCGGTCTCGGCGGTGGCGACCACCAGTTCCAGGTCGCCGCGGTCAGCCCGGAGGGCTTCGTGGACGAGTCGCCGGAGGAGTTCTCCTGGACCGTCGACGCACCGGCCGACACCACGGCGCCGGACACCGTCATCGAGAGCGGCCCGCCGGCCGTCTCCACCGCCGTCGACGCGAACTTCACGTTCTCGTCGCCGGACCCGGGCGCGGGCTTCCAGTGCGCGCTCGACGGTGGCTCCTTCGGTGACTGCCCGACTCCGTACCTGCTCGAGGGCGTGGCCGAGGGCGAGCACGAGCTGGCCGTTCGCGCCGTCGACGTCCACGGCAACGCGGACCAGACACCCGACACGTACACGTGGGAGGTGGACGGCCCGCCGGAGGCGGAGATCACGTCCGGTCCGGAGGTCTCGACGGAGATGACGTCGGCCACGTTCGAGTTCGTCTCGGACGAGCCGGGCTCCACGTTCGTCTGCTTCCTCGACGGGGTGGAGGAGCCGTGCACGTCGCCGGTGGACTACACCGGCCTGAGCGTCGGCGCGCACCTGTTCGCGGTGCAGGCGACGGACGCGAACGGCAACGTCCAGCCGGACTGGACCGAGCACGAGTGGACGGTCACGCCGGCGATGCCGCCGCAGACGATGCTGACGTCGACGCCGCCGCCGGCCACCACGAGTGCCACGACCGCAACCTTCGCGTTCAGCTCCAGCGAGCCCGGCACCTTCCAGTGCTCGCTGGACAGCGCACCGTTCGCGGCCTGCGTCTCGCCGACGGAGCTGACCGGACTGGCGGCCGGAGCGCACACGTTCGCCGTGCGCGCCGTCGACCTGGCCGGCAACCCCGACGGCAGCCCGGTGGTGAGCACCTGGACGGTCACGCCGGCCGACATCACCGCGCCGCAGACGACGATCGGTGAGGGCCCGACGGGCTCGGTGACCACCACGACGGCAGCGTTCGAGTTCTCGGCCGACGAGGGCGGCACGACCTTCGAGTGCCTCATCGACGGCGGCGCCTGGGGCGCGTGCACCTCGCCGAAGGTCTACACGAACCTGACGCCGGGCGAGCACACGTTCCTGGTGCGCGGGACCGACACGGCCGGGAACACCGACGCGACGCCGGCCTCCCGGACGTGGACGATCGCCGAGCCGCCGGTCTGCACCACGCAGACCGTCACGCTCGACGCGGTCGCCGACTCCTGGATCGACCAGGGCAGCTCGTCCAGCAACAAGGGCACCGACTCCACCCTCAAGGTGATGTCGAAGAGCGGCTCCAACCTGCGGGCTCTGGTCCGGTTCGACCTGCCCGACCTGGCCGAGGGGTGTGCGGTGTCGTCCGCGACGCTGCGCCTCAACGCCACGTCGTCGCGGAGCGGGCGGACGCTGCAGGCGATCCGGGTCGCGGCTCCGTGGACCGAGAACGCCGTCACGTGGGGCAACCAGCCGGCGACGACCGGCACCCCGGCGACGACGTCCTCCGGCACGGGCTGGCGCACCTGGACGGTGACCCAGCAGGTCAACGCGATGTACACGGCGAACGCGGAGCACGGGTTCCTGATCCGCGACGCGTCTGAGAACAACGACCACGAGCAGCAGTTCCGCAGCCGCGAGAGCGGCAGCAACCGGCCGCAGCTCGTGCTGACCATCGGACCGGCGCCGGAACCGGACACCACGGCGCCGCAGACCACCATCACCTCCGGGCCGGGAGCGGCGAGCGTCCCCTCGTTCGAGTTCATCGCGGACGAGCAGGGCACGTCGTTCGAGTGCTCCATCGACGGCGGCGCGTTCACCGCGTGCTCGTCGCCGAAGACCTACCCGGGCCTGGTGGTCGGGTCGCAGCACACGTTCGCCGTCCGCGCCATCGACGCGGCGGGCAACGTGGACGCGACGCCCGCGACGTCGACCTGGACCGTGCCGATCAACTGCGGCGCCCCGATCACCGTCCCGGCCAGCACCGACGCCTGGTTCGAGCAGGGCAGCCCGTCGACCAACAAGGGCGACGACTCCGCGCTCAAGGTGATGTCGAAGTCGTCGAACCAGAACGTCCGTGCGGCGGTCCGGTTCGCCCTCCCGGCAGCGCCGTCCGGCTGCGAGGTCATCGGGGCGACCCTGCGCATGTACTCCGACTCCTACGTCTCCGGGCGCACCCTGCAGGCGCTGCGGGCGACGGCCGCGTGGACGGAGTCGGGCGTCACCTGGGGCAACCAGCCGGCCACCACGGGGACGCCGGCGACAGCGCCGTCCGGCGGCGGCTGGCGGACCTGGACGGTGACGGAGCAGGTGCTGGCCATGTACGCGCCAGGCGCCAACCACGGCTTCGTCGTCCGCGACGCCACCGAGGGCGCCAGCGCCGGACCGGAGCAGTCCTTCCACAGCCGGGAGAAGGGAGAGAACACCCCGCAGCTCGTCGTGACCTTCGGGGCCTCGAGCTGAGCACCTCCCCCCGGGAAAGGGCGGTCACGGCGCCCCTCGCCGTGACCGCCACCCCGCTCGCGTGACCGACTGATCCGAACGGGTGGGTGGGACTCCCGCTCCGCCAGGCCTGCCTGGTGGGGCGGGAGTTCGCTGTGCGTTGGGGGCCGGCGGCGCTGAAGCCGCGCCGCCGGCGGTCGTGGGAGGGACCTTCGCCGCGGGGCGGGAACGCGCCGCTGCGCTGGCCGGCCCTCCGCGGGGCCCCGGATTCTCGGGTCCCGACCAGGACCGTTTCGCCGCGCTGGAGCTCTGCAGTCGTTTCCGACCGCAGAGCTCCAGGGCGCGTGCGCGCTCTGCCGGCGGATGCGACCGCAGACCTCCAGGGCGTGTGGCGCTGTGCCGGCCGAAGCGACCGCAGACCTCCAGCGCGCGTGCGCCCTCTGCCGGCCGAAGCGACCGCAGAGCTCCAGCGGTGCAACCGACGTCGCCAAATGGCGACGCGAACTCCCTCCCGACTCCGCGTCGTGGGCGGGCTACCGCTGCTCCGGCCGGGGCAACTCGCCCACGGCATCGGCAAACGGCGCACGCGGCGACCGGCGACCGGCGAGCCTCGCCCCGTCGCCCCGTCGCCCCGTCGCCCCGTCGCCGCGTCGCCCCGGCGCCGCGTCGCCGCGTCGCCACCCGGGCAGGGTAGGGTCGGCCCGTGCGTGCCCTCGCTCCGATCCTCAAGGCCTACGACATCCGTGGCGTGGTGCCTGACGAGCTCGACGACGACAGCGCCCGGGCCATCGGCTGGGCGGCCGCGCACGTGCTCGCCGGCGGCACCGGAGCCATGGTCGTCGGGCACGACATGCGGCCCACGTCACCCACGCTGTCGGCGGCGTTCGCCGACGGCGTCACCTCCGCCGGCGTCGACGTCGTCATGGCCGGGCTCACCAGCACCGACCAGCTCTACTACGCCAGCGGCGCGCTGGGCCTGCCCGGCGCCATGTTCACCGCCAGCCACAACCCCGCCCGGTACAACGGCATCAAGCTCTGCCGGGCCGGGGCCGCGCCGGTGGGCTACGACACCGGCCTCGCCGAGATCAAGGCCCTCATCGACGACGGTGTCGACTCGCCGGTGGCGGCGCGCGGCCGGGTCTCGCACCGCGACACGCTGGGCGACTACGCGGCCCACCTGCACTCCCTCGTCCCGCTCGACGGAGGGCGGGCGCTCACCGTGGTCGTCGACGCCGGCAACGGCATGGCCGGGCACACCGTCCCGGCCGTCCTCGACGTCCCCGGGCTGACGGTCGTGCCGCTGTACTTCGAGCTCGACGGCAGCTTCCCGAACCACGAGGCCAACCCGATCGATCCGGCCAACCTCGTCGACCTGCAGAAGGCCGTCCGCGAGCACGGCGCCGACCTCGGGCTGGCCTTCGACGGCGACGCCGACCGCTGCTTCGTCGTCGACGAGCGGGGCGAGCCGGTGTCGCCGTCGGCGCTGACCGCGCTGATCGCCGTCCGCGAGCTGCAGCGCTCGCCGGGCCAGCCGGTCGTGCACAACCTCATCACCTCGAAGGCCGTGCCCGAGATCATCGCCGAGCACGGCGGCACCCCGGTGCGCACCCGCGTCGGGCACTCGCTGATCAAGCGGACCATGGCCGAGACCGGCGCCGTCTTCGGCGGCGAGCACTCCGGCCACTTCTACTTCCGAGACTTCTGGCGGGCCGACTCCGGCATGCTCGCGGCGCTGCACACGCTCGCCGCGCTGGGCTCCGACGACGGCGGCCGCCCGCTCTCGCAGCTGCTCGCCCCGTACGAGCGCTACGTCGCGTCGGGCGAGATCAACAGCACGGTCGACGACGCCGAGGCGGTCACCGCCCGGGTCGAGAAGGCCTTCGGCACGGCGCCCGACGTCACCACCGACCGTCTCGACGGCCTCACCGTCGAGTTCACCGGCACGCCCATGTGGTGGTTCAACCTGCGCCCGTCCAACACCGAGCCGCTGCTGCGGCTCAACGTCGAGGGCGCCGACCGCGCCGTCATGGAGCGGGTGCGCGACGACGTCCTGCGGGTGGTCCGCGGGTCGGGGGAGGGGGCCGCGTGAGGCTCGATCCGACGCTGCTGCAGGTCATCGCCTGCCCGGTCTGTCACAGCCCGCTGGAGCCCGACGACGCCGCCGGCGAGCTGCTGTGCACCGGCTGCCCGCTGGCCTACCCGGTGCGCGACGACATCCCCGTACTGCTGGCCGACCAGGCCCGCACCCGCAGCTAGTTCCTTGGAGTAGCCCCCAGTGTTCTTCGACGGCTCGCTCGACGACCCCCACGCGTTGAGCGTCATCGACCCGGTCCTGCGCGAGATCGCCGGCTGGGGTGCTCAGGTCCGCCTCGCCGAGGCCGCCTCCGCCGACGTCATGGCGTCGCTGCGCACCGGCGACGACCGGCCGCGTGCCGTCGTCGCCGGCGGTCCCGACGGCCGGCTGTTCCGGGCCGTGCTCGAGCCGGTCTGCCCAGTGCCGTTCGTCGCCTGGCCGCACCGCGGGCTGCCCGCCTGGGCCGGCCCGCTCGACCTCGTCGTCGTGGTCTGCCGCGACGGCCACGGCGACGACGAGATCTCCGCCGTCGCCGAGGCCCGCCGCCGCGGCTGCGCGCTGCTGGTCGCCGCGCCCGAGGGCTCGCCCATGCACCAGGCGGCGGCCGGTCGCGGCACGACTTTCCTGCCCGCCGGCAGCGCCGACCCGACGGCGCTCGCCGTTCCCGTCCTGCGGGCGCTGCACATCATGGGGCTGGGCCCGCAGGTCGAGGCCGAGCCCGTCGCCGACGCCCTCGACGACGTCGCCGAGCGGTGCGGGCCGAGCGTGCCGGCCGACGCCAACCCGGCCAAGGAGCTGGCACTCGCCATCGCCGATGACGTTCCCGTGGTCTGGGGCGGCTCGGTGCTGGCCGCCCGCGCCGCCCGCAGGGTCGCCGAGGCGCTCCGCTCGGCCAGCGGCCGGCCGGCGGTGTCCGGCGAGGCCGACCAGCTCGCCCCGATCCTCGAGGGCGCCCCCGAGCCGGACCTGTTCGCCGACCCGTTCGAGGACGGCGGCTCGGCCTCGTCGCGCCCCGCCCTCGTCATCCTCGACGACGGCGCCGACACCCCCGCCGCGGTGGCCGGCCGGGCCCGCCTCGACGCGGCGGCCGAGAGCGGCTCCGTGCGGGTCCAGGAGGTCCGCGCCGTCGAGGGTCCCGACATCGGCCGGTTCGCGGCGCTGCTGGCCACCGGCCGCTACGCGGCGGCCTACCTCGCGCTCGGTCTCGGCCGCCCGGCCTGACCTCGCCCGGTTCCGGGATGATCACGTTCACGAGGAAGTCCCGTGTCGTACTACGCCCGCAGCCCTAGTGAGGCACGGGAAACCCTCATGGTGGCCCCGGCCGCCCGGCCAGACCCCCGCCCGGGCGACGACGGCCGCCCGGTCTCACATGTTCGCCGGTTAGGCTGTCGCCTCGTGGCCGTGCTTCTGGACAACCCCGTGCGTTCCTACGCGTGGGGCTCGCCCACCGTCATCCCCGAACTGCTGGGCCGGGCGCCGTCGGGGCAGCCCGAGGCGGAGCTGTGGGTCGGCGCGCATCCCGGGTCGCCGTCGACGGTGTCCGGTGACGGCCGGCCGCTGTCGGCGCTCATCGAGGCCGACCCGGTCGCGACGCTCGGTGCCGCCGTCGTCGACCGGTTCGGGCCCAGGCTGCCGTTCCTGCTGAAGATCCTCGCGGTGCAGCGGCCGCTGTCGATCCAGGTCCACCCGACCATCGAGCAGGCCGTCGAGGGCTACGACGCCGAGGACGCCGCCGGTCTCGCGCTCGACGACCCCCGCCGCTCGTACCACGACCGCAACCACAAGCCCGAGATGGCGGTCGCGCTGACCCCGTTCGAGGCGCTGGTCGGGTTCGACGACCCCGTCGCCGTCGCCGCCTCCCTGGAGCAGAGCGAGCACCCGGACCTCGTCGGCGCCGCCGCCGTGCTGCGCGACGACGACGGGCTTGAGCGGCTCGTGCGGCGCTGGCTGACGCTCGACGCCGACGCGGCCGCCGAGATCGTCACGGTGCTGACCGGCGAGGCGTCGACCCGGCGCCACGACCCCCGGTTCGCGCTGGTACACCGGCTCGCCGAGGCCTATCCGCACGACCGCGGGCTGCTGCTCGCGCTGCTGCTGCGCCACCACGTGCTCGAGCCAGGCGAGGCGGTGTTCGTACCGGCCGGCGTCCCCCACGCCTACCTGTCCGGTGTCGCCGTCGAGCCACAGGCCAGTTCCGACAACACCCTGCGCGCCGGGCTGACGCCCAAGCACGTCGACGCCGCCGAGGTGCTGCGGATCCTGCGCTACGAACCGCGCGGCGAGGTGCTGGTCGCGCCCGTGGTGACCGACCCCGGGATCGAGCTGTACCCCGTCCCGGGGGTCGACGAGCTGCGGCTGGCGCGGGTGCTGCTGAGTCGCTCCGGGGTCATGGTGCCCGGCCCCTGCCTCGTCCTCGTCGTCGAGGGTTCGGCCTCGCTCGACGGTGTGAGCCTGGCGCGCGGGCACGCGGCGTTCGTCCCCGCGTCCGAGACCGGCGCGACCCTGACCGGCGACGGCGTGGCGTTCACCCTGACCACGGCGCTCGACCAGGCACGATAGTCACCGACCCTGCACGCTCTGAGCGAAGGAAACCCCTGAACCATGGCCACTGAAGGTGGGACCAAGGCGGTCGTCGCGGCCCTGCTGGCGAACACCGGCATCGCGATCACCAAGTTCATCGCGTTCGCCTTGACCGGGGCGTCGTCCATGCTGGCCGAGGCGGTGCACTCCGTCGCCGACGCCGGGAACCAGGTGCTGCTGCTGGTCGGCGGCCGGCGTGCCCGACG
Source organism: Jiangella ureilytica (assembly GCF_004348545.1). Taxonomy (GTDB): domain Bacteria; phylum Actinomycetota; class Actinomycetes; order Jiangellales; family Jiangellaceae; genus Jiangella; species Jiangella ureilytica. Next base: position 30,145 of record NZ_SMKL01000041.1, read on the forward strand.
CAAGGCCACACCCGAGCACCCGTTCGGCTACGGCCGGGTGCGCTACGTGTTCGCGTTCATCGTGGCGATCGTGCTGTTCAGCATCGGTGGCCTGTTCGCGCTGTACGAGGCGTACCACAAGTACGAGGAGGTGCACGCCGGCCACCCCAACGAGCTGCTCGAGAGCCAGTGGTGGTGGGTCCCCGTCGCCGTCCTCGTCGCCGCGATCGTCATGGAGACGTTCTCGCTGCGCACCGCTGTGGTCGAGTCCGACCGCGTCCGCGGCGGCAAGTCGTGGATCCAGTTCGTCCGCCGGGCCAAGTCGCCGGAGCTGCCGGTCATCCTGCTCGAGGACATCGGCGCCCTGCTCGGCCTCGTGTTCGCCCTCATCGGCGTCGGCATGGCCCTGATCACCGACAACGCCTACTGGGACGTCGCGGGCACCGCCGCCATCGGCCTGCTGCTCGTGGTCATCGCCGTCATCCTGGCCATCGAGATGTCCAGCCTGCTCATCGGCGAGGGCGCGGCCGAGGACAACGTGAAGAAGATCCTCGCCGCCGCCACCGCCGGCGACGACATCGGCCGGGTCATCCACCTGCGCACCCTGTACACCGGCCCGGAGGAGCTGCTGGTCGCCGCCAAGCTCGCGGTGCGCACCGACCAGACCGGCGCGCAGATCGCGGCCGCCATCGACGCCGCCGAGCAGCGCATCCGCACCGCCCTCCCCGAGGCGACGCACATCTTCCTCGAACCGGACATCGACCGCGCCCCGTCGCCCACCCCGTAGCTCCGCCCGGTCCCGTGATCATCGGCGATCGGCCACACCCTGGCGGGGCCGATCGCCGATGATCATGAGTATCCGCTGACGGGCAGCCCAGCGGGGTAGACTCGGGCCCGACACCATGCCGGCGCAGGTGATGCCGCGGACCCAGATGGGTCGCGCCGGGTCGGACACCGCAGGCCGCCTCGTCGCGTCCGCCACGCGGTCCGACCCATCCGCCGTCCTCTGGGAGAGGAACCGTTCCATGTCCGACGACTTCAAGGTCGCCGACCTCGCACTCGCCGACTTCGGGCGCCGCGAGATCCGGCTCGCCGAGCACGAGATGCCCGGCCTCATGGCCATGCGCGCCGAGTACGGCGAGAGCAAGCCGCTCACCGGCGCCCGCATCACGGGCTCGCTGCACATGACCGTCCAGACCGCCGTGCTCATCGAGACGCTGGTCGCGCTGGGCGCCGAGGTGCGCTGGGCCTCCTGCAACATCTTCTCGACGCAGGACCACGCGGCCGCGGCGATCGCCGTCGGGCCCACGGGCACCGCCGACGCTCCCGCCGGCGTGCCGGTGTTCGCCTGGAAGGGCGAGACGCTCGAGGAGTATTGGTGGTGCACCGAGCAGGCGCTCACCTGGCCCGGGCAGGCCGGCCCGAACATGATCCTCGACGACGGCGGTGACGCCACGCTACTGGTGCACAAGGGCGTCGAGTACGAGAAGGCCGGCAACGTGCCGGAGCCCGCCGACGACGACCCCGAGGAGTGGCGGGTCGTCCTCGGGCTGCTGAAGCGCACGCTCACCGAGAGCCAGAGCCGCTGGACGGCGATGGCCCAGGAGATCAAGGGCGTCACCGAAGAGACCACCACCGGCGTGCACCGCCTCTACGAGATGATGCGCGGCGGCGCCCTGCTGTTCCCGGGCATCAACGTCAACGACTCCGTCACCAAGAGCAAGTTCGACAACCGGTACGGCTGCCGGCACTCGCTCATCGACGGCATCAACCGCGCCACCGACGTGCTCATCGGCGGCAAGGTGGCCGTGGTCTGCGGCTACGGCGACGTCGGCAAGGGCTGCGCGGAGTCGCTGCGCGGTCAGGGCGCCCGGGTCGTCGTCACCGAGATCGACCCGATCTGCGCGCTCCAGGCGGCCATGGACGGCTACGAGGTCACCACCCTCGACGACGTCATCGAGCGCGCCGACATCGTCGTCACCGCCACCGGCAACCGCGACGTCATCACCGTCGACCACCTGGCGCGGGCCAAGCACCAGGCCATCGTCGGCAACATCGGCCACTTCGACAACGAGATCGACATGGCCGGGCTGGCCGCCGTCGACGGCATCGTGCGCACCGAGATCAAGCCGCAGGTGCACGAGTGGACGTTCCCCGACGGCCACGCCGTCATCGTGCTGTCCGAGGGCCGGCTGCTGAACCTCGGCAACGCCACCGGCCACCCGTCGTTCGTCATGTCGAACTCGTTCACCAACCAGGTGCTGGCGCAGATCGAGCTGTTCACGAAGACCGCCGACTACCCGCTCGGCGTCTACACGCTGCCCAAGCACCTCGACGAGCAGGTCGCCCGGCTGCACCTCGACGCCCTCGGCGTGAAGCTGACCGAGCTGACCGAGTCGCAGGCGTCCTACCTGGGCATCCCGGTCCAGGGCCCGTACAAGAGCGAGCAGTACCGGTACTGAGTCAGGCGCGGCGGGCGAGGCGCACGTTCCGGGCGTAGGTCCGGAAGCCGAGCGCCTCGTACGCCGCCCGCGCGGCCGGGGCGCCGTCGTCGCCGCGGGCGCAGACCCGGGCGTCGCGCGCGCCCAGGTGACGGGCGGCTCGGAGCGCGGCCGCCGCGGCCGCGACGGCGAGTCCGCGGCGACGGTGTCCGGGCGCGGTCCCGACCGGCTCCAGCACCGCGACGCCGCTCTCGTCGTCCAGCCACGCCAGCGCCGACGCCGCCGGGGTGCCGTCGGGCGCGACGACCAGCCAGTCGAGGCCCGGCCGGTACAGCGGGGTCCGCATGAGCGCGCGGTAGCCGGCTGTGGACAACCGCGCCCCGAAGGCGGCCCTGTGGACGGCGGCCCGAGCGGGCGCGTCGGCCGGGCCGGAGACCGGCCGCAGCGTGTACCCGCGTGGCAGCGGCGGCGGGCCCGGGAGGTCGGTCGGGTTCGTCAGCGACCGGCGGAGGTGGGCGAAGAACGGGCCGCCGTCCTGGGGCTCGTAGCCGTGGCGGGCCAGCGCGGCGAGCAGCGCCGTCTCGGCGTCGAGGACGGTGACCCACCGACTCCCGGCCCAGTCCAGCAGCTCCGGGAGCAGGTCCGGGTGCGCCGGGTCGAGCTGCAGGTCCAGCCCGCCGGAACGGGTCCACGCCCACGCCACCACTCGGCCGTCGTGCGTCCAGTGAGCCGTGCGCCGCGACGGGTTCGGGCCGCCGTGCTCGCACCAGAACCAGGCCAGCTCGCCCGGATGCCAACGGCTCGACCAGCTCCACAGCCGGGCGGCCAGCGACTGCATCGCGGCCGGCTGCTCGGGACCGGCCCCGCCGGTGCGCCGGTAGGTGGCCGGGGCCGAACTGGTTGCGCTGGTTGCGCCGGTGGTGCCGGGTGCGGCGGCCGTGTCGGTCATGCCGGCGGTGCGAATCCGCCGTCGGTGCGCGACGGCGGCCGCTCGGCTTCCGGCGACGGCTCCGGTTCCGGCGACGGCGACTCGGACTCCGGCGACGGCGTGAACCGGGGCCCCCGCGGCGGCTGCGGTCCGGGGAACGGCTGCGACTCGGCCGGGTAGGACGACGGCCCGGGGTAGGGCGGCTGCCCCGCGTAGGGCCCGGGCTGCCCCGCGTACGGGCCCGGCTGCCCCGCGTAGGGCCCGGGCTGCTGCCCCGCGTACGGCCCGGGCTGCCCGGCGTACGACCACGGTGGTCCCGGGTACGGTCCCTGCTGCTGGCCGTAGGGCGGCTGCGGGCCGCCGTAGCGGAGGGTGTCGCGGCGCCGTCGCTCGGCCAGGACGGCGGCGAGGTAGGCCCACGGAGGGGTGCCGGGCGGAGGCGGCGGGCTGACGACGGCGGCGACCTCGGTGGCGAGGTCGACGGCGAGCCGGGTGCGCACCTCGGGCGCCAGTTGCGGCGCACGGGCCAGCAGCGACCGGACGGCCATGGCGAGCTGGTCGGGCAGCCGCGACAGCTCCAGCGACGCCGCCCAGGGCGCCAGTCGCGGGTCGAGGACCGGCGGCGGAGCCGTGATCGACGGGATGCGCTCGCGGATGACGACGGTGCCGGCCAGGATGTCGCCGATGCGCTTGTCGCGGGAGTTCAGCAACGAGCAGACCATGGCGCCGACGCCGAGCGTCAGGACGAAGTCGGCGAACACACCGGCCAGCGCGCGGACCAGGGCGTGACGGAACCGGATCGGGCCGCCGTCGTCGCGGACCACGCGCAGCCCGGCCGCGGCCTTGCCGACGGACTTGCCACGGGTCAGGGTCTCGACCGTCGTCGGGATGACGACCAGCAGGAACACCGTCCCGGCGATGATCAGGGCGGCCGCGAGCGCCTCGTCGACACCGGGCGCGACCTGGCTGAACAGGAGCAGCAGCGCGAACCCGACGACGGCCAGGATGGCGGCGTCGAGGAGCAGGCCCAGAGCGCGCGACGGCAGCTTGGCCAGCCGCAGCTCGAGGGGGACGGCCTCGCCGGTCACCAGGTCGCTCACGTGGCTGGTGTCCTCTCCCTCGTGGGAATCGCCGTCGCCTGGGACCTCGCGGTCGGCATGTGGCCATTCTGCCGCAGTCGCGGCGGCTGTCCGAATCGCGACATGTCGCAACCACGGCACCCGTCGCCCGATGACAGCCGTACGCTCCGGACCCCACCGTGGATCCATGTCGAACTGGCCCACACGTCCGGATGGTCCGATCCGTCCGCTCCGAGGGCGGCCGATCGCCGCCCTGGCGAGCGTGGTGCTGCTGGCGGCCACCGCCGCCGCGAGCACCCCCGCCTCCGCCGCCCCGAGCTCCACGCCACTGCCCGGCATCGCCGCCGGCACCGCGACCGGTCCGCAGCAGGCCACGGTCAGCCGGGTGACGCTGATCACCGGCGACACCGTGCACGTGACGGAGTTCGCGGACGGACGGCGGTCGGTGCGCATCGACCCGGCGCCGGGACGTGAGGACGTCACCGTCCACCAGTTCGAGATCGACGGCCGCTCGCTCGTCGTGCCGGCCGATGCGATCGCGCTGCTGGCGGCGGACCGGCTGGACCGGGCGCTGTTCGACGTCGGCGCGCTGATCGAGCAGGGCCACACCGACTCGGTGCCGCTCATCGCCGTCTACGAAGGGGCCGGGATCGCCGCCGCGCCCGCGGGCGCCACGGCCGGGCCGGAGCTGGCGAGCATCGGCGGCCGCGGGCTCGACGTCGCCGCCGAGGACGCCGCCGCCTTCTGGGCCGCGCTGGCGCCGGAGGGCGACGCCGTCAGCACGCTGTCCGGCGGCATCCGGAGGCTCTGGCTGGACGCGCGCGTCGAGGCGACCCTGGATCGCAGCGTCGCGCAGATCGGCGCGCCGGCCGCCTGGGAGGCCGGGCTCGACGGCACCGGGGTCACCGTCGCCGTCCTCGACACCGGCGTCGACGCGGACCACCCGGATCTCGCCGGCCAGGTCGTGGCCGCGGCGGACTTCTCCGGCAGCCCGTCGACGGCGGACCGGTTCGGCCACGGCACCCACGTCGCCGCGACCATCGCCGGCACGGGCGACGGCTCCACCGGCCCCAGCCGGCCCGGCGTCGCGCCGGGCGCGCGAATCCTGGCCGGCAAGGTGCTCGGCGACGACGGCTACGGCGACACGACCAGCGTCATCGCCGGCATGGAGTGGGCCGTCGAGCAGGGCGCCGACGTCGTCAACATGAGCCTCGGCGGCGGGCCGTCCGACGGCACCGACCCGCTCAGCGTCGCCCTCGACGAGCTGAGCGCCGCCAGCGACACGCTGTTCGTCGTCTCGGCCGGCAACGACGGCCCGGGCTCGGTGACGATCGGCAGCCCGGGCAGCGCCGACGCCGCGCTGACCGTCGGTGCCGTCGACCGCGACGAGTCGCTCGCGGAGTTCTCCAGCCGCGGCCCGCGCCTCGGCGACCAGGCGGTCAAGCCGGACATCACGGCGCCCGGCGTCGGCATCGTCGCCGCCCGCGCCGCCGGCACCGCGATGGGCACCCCCGTCGACGAGCTCTACACCGCCGCCAGCGGCACGTCGATGGCGGCTCCGCACGTCGCCGGCGCCGCGGCCCTGCTGGCCCAGCGGCACCCGGACTGGACCGGCGAGCAGCTCGAGGACGCCCTGGTCAGCACCGCCCTCTCCCACCCCGAGCTGACCCTCGACGAGCAGGGCGCCGGCCGCGTGGATCTCGTCCGCGCCGTCGGCCAGCAGGTCTTCGGCACCGGTTCACTGGGTCTGGGCACCTACGCCGACGGCGACACCACTCCCGTCACCCACGACGTCACGTACACCAACACGACCGCCGCTGCCGTCGAGCTGAGTCTGGACCTCGCTCTCGCCGGCCGCGACGGCGCACCGCCCGCCGCGGGCGCCGTCGACCTCGGCGCCGCGACGGTGACGGTCCCGGCCGGCGGGACGTCCACGGTCACCCTCACCGTGGACCCCGCCGCGCTGGACCGAGGCCGCTTCACCGGCCGGCTCACCGCTGAGTCGGCGGACGGCTCGGTCGTGCTCGCGACCACGCTCGGCCTGGTCAAGAGCGCGCCGGTGCGGACGGTGACGGTCAGCGCCGTCGGCCCGGACGGCCGGCCGGCGTTCACCTCGCCGCTGGTGCTGTTCGGCGCGGACCCGCAGTTCGACACCGTCATGACCCTTCCCACGGGCGGCCCGGTCGAGCTGCGGCTGGGTGAGGGCGACTACTTCCTGCACGCGCTCATCGAGACCGACCTCGACGGCGAGGAGACGGCGTTCCTGGTCGTCGACCCGGACCTCGAGGTCGACGGCGACACCGAGGTGGTGCTGGATGCCCGCGAGACGCGGCGGGTCGAGATCCGGACGCCGCAGCCGGCCGAGCAGCGCGGCATCTGGGGCTACTACACCCACCGGCAGGTCGACGGCCGTCACATGACCAACGGCACCATGCACTTCGACGGCGTCCGCTCGCTCTGGGTGACCCCGACCGAGGAGGCGACCGGCGGCGTGTTCGAGTTCATGTCGCGCACGCAGCACGTCGCCCCGCAGCTGACGACGACGGCGGCCGCCGGCGCGGCGTTCTCCGCGACGCCGCAGCCGCTGAACCAGTCGCCGCTGTTCGACGGCCGCCGCACGCTCGACGTCGTCGCGGCCGGTGCGGGCGGCGAGAAGGACTACGCCGGCCTGGACGTGCGCGGCAAGGCCGTCGTGGTGTGGCCGCAGGCCGACCCCGACGGGGACCTGCTGTCGGCGCCGGCAGCCGCGGCCGGGGCGGCGATGCTGCTGGTCGTGCCGCCGGACGGACAGGACTGGCCGCAGTTCTGGCAGCCTGCCGGCGACCGGTTGCCGCTGGTCGCGGGCACGCTCTCGCCGGCGGAGGGCCGGGCGATCGCCCAGCGGCTGAAGGACGGCCCGCTGCGCCTGCACGTCGACGGCATCGCGGCCAGCCCGTACCTCTACGACGTCATGCAGGTGTCGTCCGGGCAGGTGGCCGACCCCGTCGTTCACACCGTGAGCAGCGAGAACAGCGCCGTCATCACCGCCGACTACCACGAGCCCGGCGGCGAGCCGTGGTCGAAGGAGCAGCGCTACGGCTGGCGGCCCTGGCAGTCCGAGACGATCATCGAGCACCAGCGGCTGGTCGGCACCGGGCAGACGCGCGTCGAGTACGTGTCCGCAGGTGACACCGTCTGGCGCCAGCACGTCCTGCCGTACCGCAGCTGGGACGAGATGAACCCGGTGCTGTCCGGCATGAGCCACGACCTGCGCAGCTACCGGGCCGGGGAGCGGATCGACGAGACCTGGTTCGCGCCGCTGGTCCGGCCGGCCATCCCCGCGGGCGTCGAGGGCGCCGACCCGTACCGCACCGGCGACACGCTGAACATCTGGATCCCGGAGTACGTCGACACCGGCGCCGGCCACTACGGCCGCGCCGAGGCCGCCGTGTTCGGCTCGTCGCCCGACCGGATCGAGGCCCGGCTCTACCAGAACGACCGGCTCGTCGCCGAGACGGAGGGCGTCTGGGGCGCGTACCCGGTGACCGGCGCGTCGGGCCGCTACCGGCTCGAGCTGAGCACCGAGCGGGACCGGCCGGACTGGGAGTTCGCGCCGCGCACGGACACGACGTGGACGTTCCGGTCCTCGCGGCCGGCCGGCAGCGAGAGCACGGTGCTGCCGCTGATCCAGCTCGACTACGGGGTCCCGGCCGGCCTGGACAACCGGGTGGCGCCGGGATCGGCTCTGACGTTCACGCCGCGCCACCCCGACGGCCTGACGGACCCGCCGCGGATCGTCCGGCTCCGCGCCTGGGTCTCCTACGACGACGGCGGGCGCTGGACGCCGCTCGCCGTCCGCCCCGACGGCTCCGGCAGCTGGACGGCGACCGAGCGCGGACTGCGCGGTGACCACGTGTCGCTGCGGGTCGAGGCCACGGACGCCGACGGCAACAGCGTCACCCAGACCGTCGAGCGCGCCTACGGGCTCCAGCGGTGACGGTGGCGACGGCGGCGGTCGTCCCCGGCCCGGCAGCTCTGCCGCCGTCAGGTCAGCCAGCCGCGACGGGCGACCTGCCAGGCCAGCTGCATGCGGGTCTCGGCGCTGGCCAGCTCCATGAGGTCGCGGATGCGGCGCTGGACCGTACGCATGCTGACGCCGAGGCGGGTGGCGATCGCCTTGTCGCTGACGCCCGCCACCAGCAGCGACAGCAGGTAGCGCTCGTCGCCGGAGAGCGCGGTGGCCGGTCCCGCCCCCTCCCAGGGACCGGTCACCGCCACGCCGCCGGTCTCGGTCCCGCGGCCGGTCACGGCCACGCCGCCGGAGAGCAGCAGCGGCGCCGCCGCCGACCAGTAGCTCTCGAACAGTGCGATCAGCGCCGTCAGCAGGTTGCTGTCGCGGACGATGGCGGCCGTCGGCTCGGTGATGCCGTCGCTGCGGGGGACCAGCGGGCAGATCGCGACCGACCGGTCCGAGATGGCCAGCCGGATCGGCAGCGTCGGCACCGATCGCGCCTGCTCGCCGGCCTCGATGCCCTTCGCGACGTTGTCGATCATTCCGGGCTCCTCGAGCAGCTGCCGCTCGTACAGCACGCGGTAGGAGACGCCGCGGGCCAGCATGTCGAACTCCTCGTCGTTCTCCTCCGACGGCATCGCCACGTGCCCGGCGCGGCAGAACCACAGCATCTCCGAGCGGGTGCCGAGCTGCACGGCCCGGATGCGCTGGCGGATCGCCTCGCCGCCGGTCACGATCTCGAGCAGCTGGCCGGCGTCGCGGCGGCGTGCGGTGGCGAGGTGCTCCTCGGCCAGCTCGGCAACCGCCGCGCGGGCCTGGTCGAGCGACTCCTGGCCGCGCAGCAGCAGCGGGCCGAACGCGACATCGGGCGGGTTGGCGGCGAAGCGATCGCCGCCGTCGCCGCCGGGCAGCCGCCGGGCCAGGCCGCGGGCGAGCAGCCCGTCGAGAACCGCGCGGGCGCCGTCGCCGGACAGCCGCAGCTGCGCCGCCAGATCGTCGGCGCAGGCCTCGCCGGCCCGGACGAGCAGCCGGTAGACCTGTTCCTCGTCTGCGGTGATGCCGGTCCCCTCGAGCATCAGCGGTCCTCCTCGTCGCCGCGGCGGGCAGGTGATGTTCTAGTGTCGGACACACCGGGAGCCGGCGCGCGCGGAAGGGACGGCAGGTGGACCTCGACGCGTTCGTCGCCGCCCATCGTGACGAGTGGGACCGGCTCGAGCGGCTGGCCCGGCGCAGCGGCCGGCTGAGCGGGCCCGAGGCCGACGAGCTGGTCGCGCTCTACCGCGCCGCGTCGACGCACCTGTCCACGCTGCGCTCGGCCGCGCCCGACCCCGTCGTGCTGGGGCGGCTGTCCGCGCTGGTCGCCCGGGCCCGCACGGCCATCGCCGGCGCCCATGACCCCGGCTGGCGCGACGTCGTCCGGTTCCTGACGGTGGGCTTCCCGGCCGCCGTCTACCTCAGCCGGCGCTGGTGGATCGGGGCCGCGCTGGCGTTCGGCATCGTGTCGGTCGCCATCGGCTGGTGGGTCGCGGTGACGCCCAGCGTGCAGGCGTCCATCGGCGCGCCGGACGAGATCCGCCAGCTCGTCGAGCACGACTTCGAGGACTACTACTCCGAGAACCCGGCCGGCTCGTTCGCGGCGCGGGTGTGGGTGAACAACGCCTGGGTGGCGGCGGCCTGCCTCGCGCTCGGCGTGTTCCTCGGCATCCCGGTCGTCTACGTGCTGTGGATGAACGCCGTCAACGTCGCGGCGTCGGCGGGGCTCATGGCCGCGGCCGGCCGGCTCGACGTCTTCTTCGGCCTCATCACGCCGCACGGCCTGCTGGAGCTGACGGCGGTGTTCGTCGCGGCCGGCGCGGGGTTGCGGCTGGGCTGGACGGTGGTCGATCCCGGCCCGCGCAGCCGCGCCGAGGCGCTCGCCGAGACCGGCCGGGCCACCATCGGCATGGCGCTCGGGCTGGCCGGCGTGCTGCTGATCTCCGGCGTCATCGAGGCGTTCGTGACGCCGTCGGGCCTCCCGACCTGGGCGCGCATCGCCATCGGGGTGCTCGCCGAGGCGCTCTTCATCGCTTACGTCTGGGTGTACGGACGGCGGGCGGTGCTGGCCGGCGAGGTCGGCGACATCGACCGGTCGGCCCGCGCCGACACCCTCCCCGTCGCCGGCTGACGGCGGCCCCCGATCGACGTCGGTGAGGGTGACGGGGTCAGAGGCGGCCGGTGGCCTTCAGCTCCAGGTAGGCGTCGGCGACGGCGGGCGGGAGGTCGGCGGGCGGCTGGTCGACGACGTGGGCGCCGCGGCGGGACAGCAGCTCGGCCAGCCGGGCGCGCGCCAGCCGGTCGTGCTCGGCGGCGGCAGCGGCGTAGACGGCGTCGGAGTCGCCCCGACCGGCCGCCAGCGACGCCAGCCGCGGGTCGGCGACGGACGCCACCACGACGGTGTGCCGCCGGGTCAGCTGCCCGATCACCGGCAGCAGCCCGAGCTCGACGGCGCCGGAGTCGAGCCCCGTCACGATCACGACCAGCGCGTGCTGCCGGGCCCGGGCCAAGACCTCGGCGGTGAGCTGCCGGTAGTCGGTCTCGAGCAGCTCGGGCTCCAGGACGGCCAGCGTGCCGACCATGCGGCCCAGCACGTCCGTCGCACCCAGCCGCGCGACGTCGGCGCGCACCTGGCGGTCGAAGGCGAGCAGGTCGACGCGGTCGCCGGCCCGGGCCGCCAGCGCGCCGAGCAGCAGCGCGGTGTCGATGGCGGCGTCGAGCCGGGGCTCGTCGCCGACCCGCCCCGCCGAGGTCCTGCCGGTGTCGAGGACGATCAGCACGTGCCGGTCGCGCTCGGGCCGCCAGGTGCGCACGACGACGCCGCCGTGCCGGGCGGTCGCGCGCCAGTCGATCGAGCGGACGTCGTCGCCGCGGACGTACTCGCGCAGCGAGTCGAACTCCGTCCCCTGGCCGCGGACCCGCACCGCGGACCGGCCGTCGATCTCGCGCAGCCGCGCCAGCCGCGACGGCAGGTGACGGCGGGCGTGGAACGGGGGCAGCACCCGGACGGTCCACGGGACGGAGTGCGAGACCTGCCGCCCGGCCAGCCCGAGCGGGCCGATGCTGCGCACCGTCACGCGGTCGGCGGTCCGGTCGCCGCGCCTCGTCGGCCGCAACGACGTCTCGATCAGACGGCGCTCGCGTGCCGGGACGTCGAGGGCGACGCGATCGGTGGCGCACCCCGCCGACGGCGGCCAGGCGTCGCGCAGCAGGCCGCGGACGCGGTGCCGGCCGTCGTTGCGCACGCCCAGCCGTACCGTCGCCGTCGTGCCGAGCCGGGCGGTGTGGTCGCCGTCGCGCGACAGCCGCAGCGACCGCGGGGAGCCGGCCAGCGCGACGTCGGCCAGCGCCAGCGCCACGACCACGCCGGTCACCAGCAGGACGCCGGCCGTCGTCGGCACGGCGGCCGCGACGACCACCGCGCCGATGGCCGCCAGCACGGCGGCCCGCCCGGTCAGCACCATGGGCGCGTCAGCGCGGGACCGGCACGGTGGCCAGCACCGTCTCGAGCACGGAATCGGCGGTGACGCCCTCCATCTCGGCCTCCGGCCGCAGCGTGAGCCGGTGCCGCAGAGTCGGCCGGGCCAGCGCCTTGACGTCGTCGGGCGTGACGAATCCGCGCCCGGACAGCCAGGCCCAGGCGCGCGCCGTCTTGAGCAGCGCCGTCGCTCCACGCGGCGAGACCCCCAGCTGCACCGACGGCGACAGGCGGGTGGCCCGGCAGACGTCGACGACGTAGCCGAGCACGTCGGGCTCGACGCGGACGGCGGCGACGGCGTCGCGCGCGGCGGTGAGGTCGGCCGGCGAGGCGACCGCCCGCAGCCCGGCCGCGGCGAGGTCGCGCGGGTCGAACCCCTCGGCGTGCCGGCGCAGGACGGCGATCTCGTCGTCGCGCTCGGCGATCGTGACGGTGAGCTTGAGCAGGAACCGGTCCAGCTGGGCCTCGGGCAGCGGGTAGGTGCCCTCGTACTCGACCGGGTTCTGGGTGGCGGCGACGAGGAACGGGTCGGGCAGCGCGCGCGGCTCGCCGTCGACGGTGACCTGCCGCTCCTCCATGGCCTCGAGCAGCGCGGCCTGGGTCTTCGGCGGCGTGCGGTTGATCTCGTCGGCGAGCAGCAGGTGGGTGAAGACCGGCCCTTCGACGAACGAGAACTCCGCCGTGCGGGCGTCGTAGACCAGGGAGCCGGTGATGTCGCCGGGCATGAGGTCGGGCGTGAACTGCACCCGCTTCGTCTCGACGTGCAGGGTCGCCGCGAGCGCGCGGACGAGCAGCGTCTTGGCGACGCCGGGAACGCCCTCGAGCAGCACGTGGCCGCGGCAGAGCAGCGCGATGACCAGGCCGCTCACCACCGCGTCCTGCCCGACGACGGCCTTCGCGACCTCGTGGCGGACGGCGGTCAGCGCGGCCCGGGCGTCGTCGCCGGGGGTGCTGCCAGGCGTGGGCGCGCGCGGCGGCGGGGTCTGCTCGGTGGACGCGTCGGTCACGATGGGCGGGGATCCTTTCCGGTGGGCGAGGCGCCGGTGGCCCGGGGGACATCGGCATTCTCCAGGGCGTCGAGGTCGTCGGCCAGCCGCACCAGGGCGGCGTCGTCGGCGGGCGGCGGGCCGGCCAGCAGCGCGACGATCTCCGCGGCCGGGCGGCCGGTGCGGCCGGCGAGGGTGGCGGCCAGGGTGCCGACGGCGGCAGGTCCGGGCTCGCCGGCGGGCAGGTGCGCCGTGGCGGCGAGCCGGCGGATCGCGGCGCTGCGCAGCAGGGCCGCGGCGTGCGCGCGGGACCGGCCGCGGCGGTACAGCCGGGCCCGGCCCTCGGTGGTCTCGCTGGCCCGCACGACGACGGGCAGCGGCTCCCTGACCAGCCGGCCCAGCCGCCGTGCCCGCCAGAGCGCCGCCAGCAGCGCGGCGGCGGCGAGCTGCCAGGCGGCCGCCCGGACCCAGCCGGGCAGCTGGTCGGTGAAGGCGGCCGGCGACTCCGCGGCGCCCTCGGGCAGCGGTCGGTACCAGACCAGCCGCTCGCTCTCGCCCAGCAGCCCGAGCGCGAGGGCGGCGTTGCCGTCGTCGTCGAGGTACTCGTTGGTCAGCGGGTCGGCCGTGCCGAGCAGGACGACGGGGCTGCCGCTCTGGGTCGCCGTGACGGCCAGAACCGGCTCGCCGTCGACGAGGTAGCAGCGGGCGCCCTCGGACCGGCTGACGTCGCCGTCGTAGCCCAGGCCGCCCAGCCGCGCCGACCCGGCCCGCTCGGCCACAGCGAGCTCGCACGCGGGGTCGACCGAGCGCGGCTCGTCGACCAGCACGGCCGACAGCCCGGGCGCGTAGTCGGGCACCCGCACCTGGGCCGCCACGAGCACCAGCCGGGCGCCGGTGTCGACGAGCCGGTCGACCTGCGCGGTGGTCAGCAGGTCCGGGACGGTGACGAGGACGGTGTCGCCGGGGCCGGCGGCCGCGGTGGCGTCGGCGTGGGTACGCACCGGCTCGACCTCGACGCCCTGCTCGGTGAGCAGCCGGGCCAGCGCCCGCGCGCCGGCGTTGTCGACGCCCTCGGGGTCGAGGTAGCCGCGGCTGGCCCGGCTCTGCACGATGCCCAGGATGACGGCGGTGACCAGCAGCAGCACGACGACGGCGAGCGGCTTGCGCCAGCGCCGCCAGTGATCGGCGCCGGTGGGATCGAGCGGCCGCGATTCCGGCGCGACGGTGATCGCACCGCTCACCGGGGCACCGCCAGGACGGGGCCGTCGTCGGCACGGGGTCGCGACCGCGCCGCGGTGACGGCGTCGTCGACGGCGCGCAGTAGCCGGTCGTCGTCCCGGCCGGCCGCCGCGCCGCCGTAGCGGACGCCGTCGAACAGCCGGGCGGCGACGTGCATGCCCCCCGTCCGGCCGGAGCCGGCACCGTCGGGCAGCGCGATCTCGCCGATGACGGCGGTGGCCTCGCGAGCCGCCTCGTCGGCGGTGCGGCCGGGCCGCGGGTCGAGTACGCCGCGCTCCTCCAGTCCCGCGACGACGGCGCGGAACCGCTCGACGACGGCGGTGGGCCAGTCGCCGCGGGCGGCGGCGTCGTCGGCAGCGGCGCGGTACTCGGCGGCGCTGCGCGGGCGGTCGGGCAGGACGGCGCCGGAGCGCTCCGCCGCCCGCCGCGCCAAGGGGCCGGCCCGCAGGATCACGACCGCCGCGAACGCGACCGCGATGACGACGATGACGGCCAGCCCCACCTGGCTGGACAGTGTGCCGGTGGCGGCGTCGAGGATGCGCTCGACCTGGTCGGCGATCCAGCGAAGCACCCGCGTGAGGAGGGGGGTGTCGCGCTCGTAGGACGGGCGCGAGAGCTCCTGGCGGGCGAGGTCGCGCGCCTCGTCGCGGCCGAGGTCGACCGGCACCGACAACGGGATCACGGCGAGCCCGGGGGCGCTCCGGGACCGCCGCGGCCGTGCAGGTCGACGCCGGCGGCGCGGGCGAGGTCGATGTCGAGGCCCTCGCGGCGGATGCGCCGGTCGATGTAGAGCAGCGCCGTCGCCGCGGCGGAGAACGGCGCCGTGATGGTGGCCGAGATCATGCCGGCCAGGGTGTTGAGGACGTACCACGTGACGGGGTCGTCGGAGGCGTTGGTGCCCAGCATGGTCGGGACGCCGAACGGCACCGCCACGACCTGCCCGATGAGGAACACGATGATCATGATCAGCAGCAGGATCGCGAACACGCGCCACCACGACGTGCGCACCAGCGTGGCCGACCGGCGCAGCGACTCGAAGACCCGGATGGGCCGCGTGGCGCCGTCGGCGTTGGTGGTCTCGAGCATGATGGCCGGCGTCGACAGCGCGTAGCGCACGTACAGCCACACCGTGATCGGGATGGCGGCGATGGCCGTGAGGCCCACCAGCACGGCCGCGGCGCCGGACCCACCGGCCAGCCCCACTGCGAGGGCCAGCACCAGCACCGTGAGGCCCGGGGCGAACCAGATGAGGGTGTAGGTCAGCGTGAGCCCGAGCAGCCGCAGCAGCCGGCCCTTCGACTCGCGCCACGCCTGCCCGATGGAGAGATCGCGCCCGAGCACCGCCTGCCCCACCACGACCGTCAGCACGCCGGTGAGGAAGACGGTGGCGATGAGCGTGACCAGCCAGCCGAGCAGGGCCGCCGGGATGCCGCGCGACAGCGACTCGAGCGCGTCGGCGTCGGACATGCCGAGGTCGGGCTCGGTGATCGCCTCGCCGAAGATCCAGGCCAGCACCGCCGACGAGAGGATCTGCGTGCCGGCCGCCACGACGGCGGACAGCCCCAGCATGGCGGCGAGGTTGCGCCGGATGGTCGTGATGGCGCCGTCGAGGATCTCGGTGACCCCCAGCGGGCGCAGCGGGATGACGCCGGGCTTGACGTCGGGCGCCTTCCAGGTGTGGCCGGTGCCGGACGCCCAGGCGCCGTACTGGCCCGGGCCAGGGCCGTAGCCGGGACCGCCCGGGCCGTAGCCCGGCCCGTGGCCGTAGCCCGGCCCGTGGCCGTAGCCGGGGCCGGGTGCGCCGGGCGGGCCGGTGGGGCCGGGACCGCCGGGCGCGGGTCCCCAGCCGCCGGCGGACCAGCCGCCGGCCTGCTGGCCACCCTGGCCGGGAGGGCCCTGGCCGGGAGCGCCCTGATGCGGCTCGTAACCCTGACCGGGGGCGGCCGGACCTGGTGCGCCGCCCTGCCCCGGTGCGTCGCCCTGCCCCGGTGCGCCCTGACCGGGGCCGCCGGGTGCGGCGCCCCAGCCGCGCGGCTGCGGTTGCTGCGGCGACCAGCCCGGGTACGGCGGCGGAGCGGGCGCGCTCGCGTCGTCGCCGGCGCCGGCCGCGTCGCTCTGGCGCGCGTCGTCGTCCGGCGGAGGCGACCCCGCGTTCCCGGACATCGGGCTCCCTTCTCCCGCGACGTCGCCGCGGGCCATGCCGGTCTCGGCTCAATCCTGTCACGTCCCCTGGACAGCGCTTCGACCCGTCGCCGGCGCGTCCCGCGGGCGGCCTGATGAGCGACTTTTTCACTCCCGGGCCTTCTCGGTGTCACCATATGGACATGAAGGGACGTGTGCTCATCGTCGACGACGACACCGCGTTGGCCGAGATGCTCGGGATCGTGCTGCGCGGAGAGGGCTACGAGCACGCCATCATCACGCGCGGCGACGACGTGCTGCCGGCGTTCCGCGAGTTCAAGCCGGACCTCGTGCTGCTCGACCTGATGCTGCCCGGCCGCGACGGCATCGACGTGTGCAAGGAGATCCGCGCCGAGTCCGGCGTGCCCATCGTCATGCTGACGGCCAAGAGCGACACCGTCGACATCGTCGTAGGGCTCGAGTCCGGCGCCGACGA
Source organism: Jiangella ureilytica (assembly GCF_004348545.1). Taxonomy (GTDB): domain Bacteria; phylum Actinomycetota; class Actinomycetes; order Jiangellales; family Jiangellaceae; genus Jiangella; species Jiangella ureilytica. The sequence continues at coordinate 46,916 of NZ_SMKL01000041.1, forward strand.
CTACGTCGTCAAGCCGTTCAAGCCGAAGGAGCTGGTCGCGCGCGTGCGGGCCCGGCTGCGCCGCACCGACGACCCCAAGCCCGAGACGCTGCAGGTCGGCGACGTCGTCATCGACGTGGCCGGCCACTCGGTCAAGCGCGACGGCCAGCCCATCTCGCTGACGCCGCTCGAGTTCGACCTGCTCGCCTGCCTGGCCCGCCGGCCGTGGCAGGTGTTCACCCGCGAGGAGCTGCTCGAGAAGGTGTGGGGCTACCGCCACGCCACCGACACCCGCCTGGTCAACGTGCACGTCCAGCGCCTGCGCTCCAAGATCGAGCACGACCCCGAGCGTCCCGAGATCGTCGTGACCGTCCGTGGTGTGGGGTACAAGGCCGGCCCTGGGTGATCCGATGATCGGTCCCGTGGCCGGCGACGGGGAGCGGGCGGCAGCGGCGGGCGCGGCCGGCGCCGACACGCTGTCGCGGCTGCTGCCACGCCTGGCCCAGTGGGCCATGCGGCCCTGGCAGTTGGTCCGGGGCGCGTGGCAGCGCTCGATCCAGCTGCGGGTCATCACGGCGACGCTGGCGCTGTCGGTCGTCGTGGTGTCGCTGCTCGGCGTCACGCTGTCGCGGCAGATCACCGACGGCCTGCTCGACGCGCACGCCGACGCCGCGGTCGCCGACGCCGCCGCGGGCATCGACAACGCCCAGCGCCAGCTCGCCACCACCGACGGCGCCTCCGGCGAGCTGCGCCGAGTGCTCGTGCAGATCGCCGAGACGCTCGCGGCCGGCGGCAGCACGTCCGCGGCCAGCCAGCCGCTGTACGAGATCGTCGTGCTCAGCGCCGAGGGCGGGCAGACGTACCGGTCCGGCGCCACCGCCGACAGCGTGCCGGCGGAGCTGCGCGAGCGGGTGCGCGACGAGGACCGGGTCTTCCGCACCTACACGTCGATCCACTACCCCGACGCGCCGGCGGTGCCGGGCCTGGCGGTCGGCGGACGCATCATCGACCCGTTCGGCGGCGCCTACGAGCTCTACTACCTGTTCCCGCTCACCGAGCAGCAGCAGACCATCGACCTCGTGCTGACGGCGCTGGCCACGGCCGGCGTGCTGCTGGTCGTGCTGCTGTGCGCGCTGGCCTGGCTGGTCGCGCGCCAGGTGGTCACACCGGTGCGGCTGGCCGCGCGCATCGCCGAGCGGTTCTCGGCCGGCAACCTGGCCGAGCGCATGGCGGTGCGCGGCCGCGACGACCTCGCCCGGCTGGCCATGAGCTTCAACCAGATGGCGGCCAGCCTGCAGCACCAGATCGGGCAGCTGGAAGAGCTGTCGCGCATGCAGCAGCGGTTCGTCTCCGACGTCTCGCACGAGCTGCGCACGCCGCTGACGACGGTGCGCATGGCCGCCGACGTCCTCTACGAGTCGCGGGGCGACTTCGACCCCGTCGTCGAGCGCTCCGTCGAGCTGCTGCAGGCCCAGCTGGACCGGTTCGAGGCGCTGCTCACCGACCTGCTCGAGATCAGCCGGTTCGACGCCGGCGCCGCCGCCCTCAACGCCGCGCGCCACGACGTCCGCGACATCGTCCACAAGGTCGTCGACGCCGCCACGCCGCTGGCCGTCGAGAAGGGCAGCGACCTGGTGGTCGACGTGCCGGTCGAGCCGGCCGTGGCCGAGGTCGACGCCCGCCGCATCGAGCGCATCGTGCGCAACCTGGTCGTCAACGCCGTCGAGCACGGCGAGGGCCGCGACGTGCGCATCGCGGTGGCCGCCGACGACCACGCCGTCGCGATCACCGTCCGCGACCACGGCGTCGGCCTCAAGCCCGGGGAGTCCTCGCTGGTCTTCCACCGGTTCTGGCGGGCCGACCCGGCGCGGGCCCGGACCACCGGCGGCACCGGCCTGGGCCTGTCCATCGCGCTCGAGGACGCCCGGCTGCACGGCGGCTGGCTGCAGGCGTGGGGCGAGCCCGGCGACGGGTCGCAGTTCCGGCTCACGCTGCCCCTGGTGGCCGGCGACGACCTGCACTCCGCGCCGCTGGCCCTGGTGCCCGACGACGTCGGCGACGGCGGGCTCATGGATCCCAGCGCCATCGGCGCGCCGTACCGCCGCGTCGCCGCGACGGTGCCGGCCGAGCCCGACGGCACCGCGTCGCCGTCGCCGGTGTCCTCGGCCGCGTCGGCCCCGGCGCCGCAGCCCACGCCGTCGTCGCCGCAGCCGCAGCCGCCGCCAGCCGCCTCCGCCGAGCCCGCAGAGGAGGCGACCCGTCGTGCGTAGCCGCGCCGCCCTCGTCGCCGCCCTGCTGGCCGCGTCCGCCGTCGCCGCCGGGTGCAGCGAGATCCCGACGTCCGGCCCGGTCATCGACGCCGGCGCCGTCGAGCCGCTCGAGGAGCAGCGCCGGTTCATCGAGGTCTCCGAGGCGCCGCCCGAGCCGGGCATGACGCCGGTCGAGATCGTCGACGGCTTCATCGAGGCGATGGCCTCCTATGAGCCGGGCTACGAGACCGCGCGCGAGTTCCTCAGCGAGGAGGCGGCCCGGCAGTGGGACCCGTCCGCCGGCGTCACGGTGTTCTACGAGGCCCGGCCGGACACCCAGCTGGTCGGGACCGACACCGTGCACGTCCGCATGACGGTGCGCGGCGCGGTCGGCAGCGACGGCTCGTTCCGCGAACTGCTCGACACCCCTGACCGGGACCGGTCGTCGGAGCTGCAGCTGGTGCAGGAGGACGGCGAGTGGCGCATCGCGAACCCCGCCGACGGCATCCTCATCGACGACTTCAGCTTCGACCGCGAGTACCAGGCCCGCAACGTGTACTTCTTCGACCCGCGGTTCGAGGTGCTGGTGCCCGACGTCGTGTACCTGCCTCGCACGGCGAACGACGCGACCGCCACCCTGCTGGCCCGCCGGGTGCTGGCCGGGCCGACCGACTGGCTGGCGCCCGCCGTCGTCACGGCGTTTCCCGAGGGCGCCGAGCTCGGCATCGACTCCGTCCCCGTGCGCGACGGCATCGCCACCGTCGACCTGAGCCCCGAGGTCGCGCTGGCCGGGCCCGAGGAGCGCGAGCGCATGGCCGCGCAGCTCATCTGGACGCTCGGCGCGCTCCCCGAGGTCGAGGCGGTCAGGGTGCTGGTCTCCTCCGGCGCGCCGCTGGCGCAGAGCGAGCCCCTGACGCCGCGCGACCCGGAGATGAGCGGCTACGACCCCGCCGTGCTGAACCCCGGCACCCCGCTGTTCGCCGTCGGCGACACCGGCGTGGTGAGCGTGACCGACGGCGAGACGGCGCCGGTGGCCGGACCGCTCGGGGACCTGCCCGGCATCAGCGAGATCGCGGTGAACCAGGGCGGCCACCGCGCCGTCGTCATCACCGGCGACGCCGCGAGCGGCACCGTGGTGCAGGCCGCGTCGTTCGGCGAGGAGGAGCAGCTCGAGACCCTCTTCCAGGGCATCGACCTCAGCTCCCTGGCGTGGGACCGCACCGGCCTCGTCTGGGCGGTCGACCACGGCGTCCCGGGCCCCGGCCTGATCGTCACCCAGCCCGACGGGCAGCCGCTCGAGGTGCTGCTCGACCCCGAGCTGGCCGGCCGCGACATCACGCGGCTGGCGGTCTCGCCCGACGGCGCCCGGGTCGCGCTGGTCGTCGGCGGACTGGCCGAGGTCGCCAACGTCATCCGCGACGTCGACGCCGGCACCGTCCGCATCGGGGACGCGCGGCCCGTCGGCCCGGCCGGCGTCGCCGAGGACGTCGCCTGGAGCTCCTCCAGCCCGTCCTGGAGCGCCGCCGACGCCGTCGTCGTCCTCGCCCACACGCAGACGGCCGGCGCCGAGACGTCGACGACCCAGCCGTACCTCGCCACGCTGTCGGGGCAGGAGGTCGTGCCACGCGGCCTGCAGGTCGAGGACGGCGAGCGGGTGGCCGGCTCGCCCGGCCTCCCCACGGTGCTCCAGTCCGCCGACGGCGTCCTCTACCTGCAGCGCTCCAGCAACACCTGGATCGAGCTCGGCCCCGGGCGCCACCCCGCCTACCCCGGCTGACCCCCCTCGGAATGATCGCGTTCAGCACGAGATCTCGTGTCGCACCACGCCTGCGATCGTGGTGAGACTCGGGTGATCGTGTCGGGGGCCCGGCGTTGTCGGAGCCGGACGGCATGATGGGCGCATGATCGTTCTCGCCCGGCTCCGGCGGGCCGTGGCCGGGCTGGTGCCGGCCGCCGCCGACCTCGCGCTCGGCAGCGCCTGCGCCGGCTGCGGCGAGCGCCCCGGCCTGCTCTGCCCCGCGTGCCGGTCCGCCCTGCTCGGCCCCGCCACCCGGGTGCTGACGGTGCCCGGCCGGCCCGACCTCCCGCTCGCCGGTGCCGCGGCCTATGCGGGCGCCGTCCGCGCGGCCATCCTCGAGCACAAGGAGCACGGACGGCTGCCGCTGGCGGTCCCGCTGGGCGACGCGCTGGCGGTCGCCGTCACGGCGCTGCTGGCGGCGCCGGGCGGCTGCGGGCACCCGGCCCACGGCGACCGGCCGGTGGTGCTCGTCCCGGTCCCGTCGGCCCGCCGCGCCGTGCGCCGGCGCGGCCACGACCCGGTCCTGCGCTCCGCTCGCCGGGCCGCCGCCACGCTGCGCCGGTCCGGTCAGGGCGGGGCCGTCGCGCCGGCGCTGCGGCACCGCCGGCGGGTCGCCGACCAGGCCGGGCTGGCCCGGCGCGAACGCGAGCGCAACCTGCGCGGCTCGCTGGCATGCCGGCGCTCGGCGGCCCGGGTCGCCCGCGGCGGCTGCGTCGTCATCGTCGACGACATCGTGACCACCGGGGCCACGTTGCGCGAGAGCGCGCGGGCGCTGGCCGAGGCCGGCGTGCGACCGTGCGGGGCGGTGGTCGTGGCCGTCGTGTGAAGTCGGTCGCGGTTAGCACGAATCGCGACGATCCAGGTGTACTGAGGGCGTCGAACGGCTAACGTTTGTGCATGGCACCCATTGCTGATCCCTGAACTCTCGGGAGGGCCGGGTGCGTATCCCGGTCATGCGAGCGCGTGGGTGTCGCTCGCCCGTCTGAAGCCACACGACCGGGAGGTTTCGAGTGGATATCGTCATCAAGGGCCGTCACACGACCGTGCCGGAGCGGTTCCGCAATCACGTCACGGAGAAGCTCTCCAAACTCGACAAGATCGCGCACAAGGTCATCCGCGTCGACGTCGAGATCACGGCCGAGGCCAACCCACGCCAGACCGACCAGTCCGAACGGGTCGAGCTGACCCTCCACTCCAAGGGCCCCGTCATCCGGGCCGAGGCCGCCGCCGCCGATCGGTACGCCGCACTCGACCTCGCCACCGACAAGCTCATCGGCCGGCTGCGCAAGGCCGCCGACCGCCGCCGCGTCCACCGCGGCAGCCGCACGCCCATCTCGGTGGCCGCCGCCACCGCCGGTCTCGACCGCGTCGCACCCATCCCCCCGCAGCCGGCGCCGGCCGTGTCCGCCGCCACCGCCGTCGAGGACCGCCCCGACGACTACGCCGTGCCCGACGGCTACGCCGTTCCCGACACCGGGCCCATGGTCGTGCGCGAGAAGACCCACCGGGCCGAGCCCATGACGCTCGACCAGGCGCTCTACGAGATGGAGCTGGTCGGGCACGACTTCTACCTGTTCGTCGACGCCGAGTCCAAGATGCCCAGCGTCGTCTACCGGCGCCGCGGCTACGACTACGGCGTCATCCGGCTCGACGTCTGACCCTCGCTCCACGGCATCGGCACGTCCTCGCGGAGGGCGTGCCGATGTCCGTTGCGGCGCGATTCCAGCGGCCGGACCCTGTCGGTGGGCGCTGGTAGCTTCGCGGGCATGGCTCGACGAGAGAAGCTGTCGATCGCCGCGGCCCGGCGGGTGGCGCTGGCGGCGCAGGGCTTCGCCGACGCGCGCCCCGAGGCGCCCGACCGGCGGGCCGTCCGCCGCGTGGCCGACCGCGTCGGCGTCGTGCAGATCGACTCCGTCAACGTCCTGTCCCGCTCGCACTACCTGCCGTTCTTCAGCCGGCTCGGCCCCTATCCGCGGGCCGAGGTCGACCGCGCGGTCAACAAGTCGCCGCGCATGCTGTTCGAGTACTGGGCGCACGAGGCGTCCATGGTGCCGGTGCGCACCCAGCCCTACCTGCGGGCGCGCATGGCCCGGGCCGACCAGCTGGCCTGGGGCGGCATCCGGCGGCTGGCGCGCGAGAAGCCCGAGTTCGTGGCCTGGGTGCTCGAAGAGGTGAAGCGCCTCGGCCCCGTCACGGCGGGCGATATCGAGCACGACGCCCCGCGCGAGAAGACCGACTGGGGCTGGAACTGGTCCGACGTCAAGACGGCGCTCGAGTACCTGTTCTGGTCCGGCGAGGTCACGTCGGCCGGGCGCAACGGCTCGTTCGCCCGGCTCTACGACATCCCCGAGCGGGTCCTGCCGCGCCAGGTCCTCGCGGTGCCCGACCCGTCCGAGGAGGAGTCGCATCGCGAGTTGGTCCGCATCGCCGCCCGCGCCCACGGCGTCGGGTCCGAGCAGTGCCTGCGCGACTACTTCCGGCTCTCCGTCGACGGCGCCAAGCTGGCGGTCGCGCAGCTGGTCGAGGCCGGCGAGCTGCTGCCGGTCACCGTCGAGGGCTGGAAGCGCCCCGGCTACCTGCACTGCGACGCCCGGGTGCCGCGCCGGGTCGACGCCCGGGCGCTGCTGAGCCCGTTCGACTCCCTCATCTGGGAACGCGCCCGCACCGAGGCGCTGTTCGGCTTCCGCTACCGGCTCGAGATCTACGTCCCGCCGGCCAAGCGGGTCCACGGGTACTACGTGCTGCCGTTCCTGCTCGGCGACGCGCTCGTGGCCCGGGTCGACCTCAAAGCCGACCGGCAGGCCGGGGTCCTGCTGGTCCAGTCGGCGTGGGCCGAGCCCGGCTCGCCGGCCGACACCGCCGAGGAGCTGGCCGACGAGCTGGTGTCCATGGCCGGCTGGCTCGACCTGTCCGGCGTCACGGTCACCGGCCGCGGCGACCTCGCCGCCCCGCTTCAGGACGCCCTGCTGCGCGCCGCCGCCTGACGCCGGGGGTCGACACGGACGTGGGGGTCGTTGGGGGCGTGTGGTTGCGTGGGGTTCCCCCGTCCCCCTGCTGCCCATTCTCTTAAGCCGCGCGGGTGCCCTCAAGTCCGCGCGCCCTGGGGGCGCTTGGACTTGACCGCGCCCGCGCGGCCTAAGAACGGGCAGCTATCAGGGGGACGGGGGGAGTCTGGCGA
>NZ_SMKL01000042.1 GCF_004348545.1 Jiangella ureilytica
GCTGTCGGTGCCCGCCCGTAGGGTGGTACTCCCTCCCGGCCGGGCGGGGTGTGGCCGGGCGGGGTGTGGCCGGGCGGGGTGTGGCCGGGCGAGGCCTGACCGTTCTCGGGGTCGCTCACGTCAGCAACCAGCCCCCGTCGACGTTGAGGTTGACGCCGTTCATCGCCCGGTTGCGGAGCAGGAAGTCGACCGCGTCGGCGACGTCGGCCATGGTGGCCAGGCGGCCGATGGGCGTGCGCGAGACGTAGCCGTCGAGCACGCCGGGCGGCTTGCCGTTCCAGAACGGGCTGTCGCCGACGATGCCGGGGTGGACGGCGTTGACCCGCAGCGGCGCGAGCTCGACCGCCAGCGTGTGCACCAGGCCCACGACACCGCCGTTGATGGTCGACACCGTCGTCGAGCCCGGATACGGACGGTCCTTGGCCAGCCCGCCGAACAGCACGACGGCGCCGTCGGGCGCCATGCGCGGCAGCAGCGCGTGCACCACCTCGGTGTAGCCGACCAGCTTCAGTGTCACCAGCCGGACCGCGCGGCCGACGTCGTAGTCGGCGGCGGTGTTCTGGTCGCGGTCGATGGCGGCGACGACCAGGTGGTCGACCTTCTCGACGCCGTCCAGCGCCGCGCCGATGGCGGCCGGGTCGGACAGTTCGACGGCCAGGCCGCGGCAGCGCGCCCCGATCCCGGCCGCGATCGAACCGCAGCGGTCGCCGTCGCGGCCGGTGATGACGACGTCGTCGCCGGCCGCCACCCGGCGCCTGGCCAGCTCCAGCCCGATGCCGGACGTGCCGCCGACGATGACGATGGTGGTCACTGCTGTCCTCCAAGGACGTCGCGCAGGTAGTTCCAGTCGCGGGCGAAACGATACGAGTAGCGGGGCGGCGGCGCGGGCGCCTGGGTCTCGAGCCAGCGCAGCCGGCCGCCGCCGGCGTTGCGGAACGCGTGCGGGCAGCCGACCCCGGCCCAGGCGACGTCGCCGGCCTCGAGCAGGTAGGTCTTGCCGTCGAACGACGCCTCGACGCTGCCCTCGAGGATGAGGTACGTCTCCTCGAACGGGTGGTCGTGCGGGGTGGTGGCGCCATTGGGGTCGTACTGAACCATGAACATCGTGGTCAGGATGGCGCCGAGGTCGCTGTCGACCATCTGCTTGACGTTGATGCCGCCGTAGACGAGCAGCGCGGTGCGCATGCTGGCCGAGACGGCGAGCAGGTCCTGCGACTGCTGGGCGGGGTCCATGTGGCCGGGCCTGATGGTGCCGAACCGGTACGTGCGCGGGTCGCGGACGTCGACGTCGGCGACGGGCCGCACGCCGTCGAGCGGCGGCACCAGGAAGGTGTCGCCGTCGAAGGCGTCGCGCGGCTGCGGGCCCTGCATCTCCGCCCAGCGCGCGGGACCGCCGCTGCCGCCGTCGCCCTGCCAGGCGTGCGGGACGGCGACCGGCAGGACCCCGTAGTCGCCCTCGGACACCCGGAAGGAGCCGTCGGGCGTCGTCAGGATCGCGGAGCCGGAGAGCATGTGGAAGCTCTCTTCGAACGAGTGGACGTGCGCCGGCACCGACCCGCCGGGGTCGAGCTCGCAGACGCCGAAGCCGGTGTGGACGGCGCCGGCGGCCTCGCCCACGACCGTCCACCGCCGGTAGCCCGCGGCGCCGGCCGCCCAGTCGGCCGGCGCCTCGAACGCGGCCTGTGCCCCTCGCTGGACCAGGTGCCGTTCCGTCATACCGTCGCCGCCGTCCGCTTCGCGGCCCCGGTGACGAGCCGGTCGCGGGCCGCCTCGACCAGGCCGCGGGCCCGCTCGGTGTCGGCGAGCAACCTGCCGTCGCGCTTGCGGACCTCACCGTCGACGATGACGGTGTCGACGTTGGACACGTCGGCGGCCAGGACGACCGCGGCGAGAGGATCCATGACCGGGGCGACGTTCATGGCCGTGGCGTCGATCAGCACGACGTCGGCGCGCTTGCCCGGCGTCAACGAGCCGGTGCGGTCGGCCAGGCCGGCGACGCGCGCGCCGTTGATGGTGGCCATCTCGAGCATCTGCCGCGCCGTCGGCATGGTCTCGGGAGCGTTGGTGTTCGCCTCCCAGCAGGTGGCGTTGATGCGCGCCCGCTCGCCGCCGAACGCCGCGCGCATCTGCGTGAACATGTCGCCCGGCACCGTCGTGACGACGTCGACGGACAGACTCGGTGCCAGGCCGAACTGGTAGCTCTTCGCGACCGGCGGCCAGCCGTGCCCCATCTGCAGCTCGACCTGCGCGGCGATGGAGATGGTGCCGCCGGTGTCGCGCACCCGCCCCCACTCGTGGTCGCTGAAGTAGCAGCAGTGCACGTAGGTGGTGTCCGGGCCGAGCAGGCCCAGGCGGTCGAGCTGCTCGACCATGGCGAACCGGCCGGCCAGGCGGCCCATGGCGACGTGGACGGTCAGCGGGATGTCCAGCTCGCGCGCGAGGTTCCACTCCGACACCACGACGTCGTCCTGGCAGAACCCCGGCCCGCGCGTGGCCAGACCCATGGTGAGCAGGCCGTCGTCGCCGGAGAAGTAGGTGCTGCGGATGCGCCGGACATCGTCGCCCGGGATGGCCTCGGCGCTGTTGAACCAGTACGTCGCCAGCGACGTGTTGGCCGAGCCGTAGGCGTACTGGGCACGCAGCCCCGCCTCTTGGAGCCCGGCGACGGCGGCGTCGGGATGCTCCGGCGTGTTGTTGATGTGCGACCAGTCGACCAGCGTCGTGATGCCGGCGTTGAGGCACTCGAGCGACCCCGCGAGGTTGCTCGCGTAGACGTCGTCGGGCTGGTACAGCGGGGCGAAGGTGTCGAGGATCTCGACGAAGTAGTCGTCGAGCGTGGCGTTCGGCGCGGACGTGCGGATCGCCGTCTCCCAGGTGTGCCGGTGGGTGTCGACGAAGCCCGGCACGACGATGCGCCCGGTGGCGTCGATGACCTCGGCGTCGGCGACCTCGTCCGACAGGCCCGGCCGGACGGCGACGATGGCGCCGTCCTCGATGAGGACGTCGGCACCGGCGATGTCGCCGATGTCGGGATCCATGCTGAGGACGTGGCCGTTGCGGAGCAGGAGTCGGGTGCTCATGGACCATCCCTTCGTCGCTAGCGGTAGCCGCCGACCGCGAGGTCTGACGTCAGTCCCGATGTCGAGTGCTTCGGCAGCTCGGTGTCGGGTGGAACGCTCGTAGGGTCAGTAGGTCGCGAGGCTCCTCACGGCGTCGACCACCTTGTCCACGGTGGGGATCACCTGGTCCTCCAGCGCGTCGGCGAACGGCAGCGGGACGTTGGCCCCCGCCACCCGCTTCACCGGCGCGTCCAGCAGCTCGAACCCCTCGTCGGCGACGACCGAGACGACGGTGCCGCCCCAGCCGCCCTGGTAGGGGTTCTCTTCGACGACGACCAGCCGCGACGTGCGCTCGACGGAGCGCAGTACGGCCGTGACGTCGAGCGGGATGAGACAGCGCAGGTCGAGCACCTCGGCCTCGATGCCCTCGGCGGCCAGCCGGTCGGCCGCCGTCAGCGCCAGCGGCACCGTCGACGCGAGTGCCACGAGCGTGACGTCGGCGCCCTGGCGCAGCACGGCCGCCTCGCCGAACGGCACGACGTGGCCGTCGGGGGCGGGCCTGCCCTTGCTGGCGAACAGCCCCTTGTGCTCGAAGAACACGACGGGGTCGTCGCTGCGGATGGCGCTGGCCATGAGCCCGACGACGTCGGCGGGCGTGGACGGCGCGGCGATCTTCAGGCCGGGGACGGTGAGCGCCCAGTTCTCGACCGACTGTGAGTGCTGGGCGCCGAACCCGAGCCCGCCGCCGTTGGCCGTGCGGATGACCAGCGGGACCGTGACCTGCCCGCCCGTCATGTAGCGGACCTTGGGGATCTCGTTGGCGAGGTAGTCCCAGCAGCAGGCGAGGAAGTCGCTGAACATGATCTCGGCGACCGGGCGCATGCCCGTCATGGCCGCGCCCATGGCCGCGCCGACGATGGCCTGCTCGGAGATGGGGGTGTCCCAGACGCGCTCGGGCCCGAACTCCTCGAACAGGCCGACGGTGGTCTTGAAGACGCCGCCTGCCGCGCCGATGTCCTCGCCCAGGCAGACGACCGAGGGATCGCGGCGCATCTCGCGCGCGATGCCCTCGGCCACCGACTCGCGGTAGGTGACGACGTCCTGTGCTGTGGTCACGTCCGCCATGCGGCACCTCCGTCGGCCCAGACGTCGGTGAAGGCCTCGCTCAGGTCGGCCTGCGGGGCGGCCTTGGCGCCGGCGACGGCCTGGTCGACGACGGCGGCCGCGCGGTCCTCGGCCGCCTTGATGTCGTCGTCGCTCGTGCCGGCCTCGCGCAGCCGGCCGGCTGACACCGTCAGCGGGTCGCGTTCGAGCCAGCGCTCGAGCTCGCCGTCGGGCCGGTACTTGGCCGGGTCGGTGCGGCTGTGGCCGTAGTGCCGGTAGGTCTGCGCCTCGAGCACGGTGGGTCCGTCGCCCGCGCGGGCCCGACCCGCCGCGCGGGCGACGGCGTCTCGTACCGCCACGACGTCGTTGCCGTCGATGACCTCGGCCGGGATGCCGTAGGACGGGGCGCGGTCGGCCGCCGGGTTGCCGACGCCGGTGACGGAGGCGATGGGGGTGTACTCCATGTAGAAGTTGTTCTCGCAGACGAACAGCACCGGCAGCTTCCACACCGACGCGAGGTTCAGCGCCTCGTGGAACGCCCCGATGTTGGTGGCGCCGTCGCCGAAGAAGGCCACGGACACCTGGTCGGTCTTGCGCAGCCGGGCCGACCAGGCGGCCCCCACCGCTATGGGCAGGTGCGCCCCGACGATCGCATAAGAGCCGAGCATGCCCGCCTCGGCCTTCGTGAGATGCATCGAGCCGCCCTTGGCCTTGTTGAGCCCCGTGGAGCGCTGCATGAACTCGGCCAGGCACTCCTCGGGCGTGGCGCCCCAGGCGATGGCGTGGTGGTGGCCGCGGTAGGTGGCGAACGCGTAGTCGCCGTCCTGGAGCGCCGACCGGGTGCCGACGGCGACCGCCTCGTGTCCCGCCGCCAGGTGGGTGGTGCCCTTCACCAGCCCGGACAGGAAGAGGTCGTGCGCTGCCTTCTCGGTGCGGCGGATGAGCGTCATGGTCTCGTGCAGCGCCAGCAGGTCGGTCGCCGTCGTCTCGGTCATGGCGTCGCCCCGTTCCCGCCCGCCGTGCCGGTGTTGAGGTGCGACTGCGACTCGCGCACCGTGTTCAGCTGGCCGCCGACGGTCCAGTACTTGCGCCCGGCGACCAGCAGCTCCTCGGCCGGGAACTTCGTGATGACCTCGCAGCCGTCGGCCGTGACCACGACCTCCTCCTCGATGCGGGCCGCGGACCAGCCGTCGGCGGCCGGCCAGTAGGTCTCGAGCGCGAACACCATGCCCTCTTCGAGCACCTCGGGGTGGTCGAGCGACACCAGCCGCGAGAAGATCGGCTTCTCCCAGATGGACAGCCCGACGCCGTGGCCGTACTGCAGCGCGAACGCCGCCTCCTCGTCGGGAAAGCCGAACTCGTCGGCCCGCGGCCACAGCGACACGATGTCGGCCGTGGTGGCGCCCGGCTTGACCTCGGCGATGGCGTTGTCGATGAACTCGCGGCAGCGGGTGTAGGCGTCGCGCTGGGCCATGGACGCGCTGCCGACGGCGAAGGTGCGGTAGTAGCAGGTGCGGTAGCCGTTGTAGCTGTGCAGGATGTCGAAGAACGCGGGGTCGCCGGGGCGGACGATGCGGTCGCTGTAGACGTGCGGGTGCGGCGAGCACCGTTCGCCGGAGATGGCGTTGACGCCCTCGACGTACTCGCTGCCGAGGTCGTAGAGGACCTTGCTGACGACGCCGACGCACTCGTTCTCTCGCACGCCCGGGCGCAGGAACCCGTACAGCTCGTCGTAGGCGGCGTCGACCATGGACGCGGCGTGCGCGAGCAGCGCGATCTCGTCGGGGGTCTTGATGCGCCGGGCCTCGAGGAACACCTGCTGGCCGTCGATGACGTTGAGGTTCTGCTCCTGCAGCGCCATGAGCACCGGCATCTCGGCGACGTCGATGCCGACGGGCTCGTTCTGCAGGCCGTGCTCGGCGAGCACTCGGGCGATCTTGCCCGCGACGTCGTCGGCGATGCCGGCGCCGGGGTGGAAGGCGCCGCGCAGCGTCGAGATGCCCGCCCGCGCCCGGTTGGTGCCGTCGAGCCATGGGTTGTACAGCTGGTGGTGGCGGGCGGCGGAGCCGAAGTCCCAGATGATGGGCTCGCCGCCGCGGGGGAGCAGCGCGAACCGGATGAGCTTGTCGACCGCCCACGTCCCGATGTGCGTGGACGTCATGTACCGGATGTTGGCGAAGTCGAAGGCCAGCAGGGCGCCCAGCTCGGACCGGTTCAGCGCGGCCCGCAGCCGCTCGAGTCGCTCGCGGCGCAGCCGGTCGTGGTCGATGCGTTCTTCCCAGTCGACCGCGTTGGGTCCATAGGTGCGTATCGGCATTGCGCAGGCACCTCCTCGGCACGCTCGCCGAGAAGGTCCGCTCCGGCGAGAACCTGTTCAACTACACTTACCGTCTGAGTGAAGCGGAGCCGGGCTCGCGCGTCAACCCGGTAAGCTCCGCTCAATCCTGGTCAACAGCGAACGGAGAGACCGCGTGAGTCCGTCGGCAGTGCCCCCGATCGGTGAGCGCATCCGCCACGAGCGGATGCGCAAGGGCGTCAGCGCCCGGGGGCTGGCGCGCGAGATCGGGGTGTCCGCGAGCCTCATCTCGCAGATCGAGACCGACAAGAGTCAGCCGTCGGTCAGCACGCTGTACGCCATCACCACGGCGCTCGGCATCTCCGTCGAGGACATCTTCGCTCCGGTCGACGGCGTGGGCGGCAGTGTGGCCGACAGTGTGGGCGACGGCGTCGAACCGGGCGCTGGCCTGGCGGTTCCTCCGGCCGAGGTGGCGGTTCCTCCTGCCGAGGTGGCGGTGTCGCCCAGCGAGGTGGCGGCGCCGCCCGGTGACGTGGTCCCGGACCAGGCTCCGACCTCCGTCCCCGAGACCATCAGCGCGCTGCGCATGCTCGGCTCCACCCGCCGCCGCGTCGGCCCCGTCGTGCGCGCCGCCGAACGCGAGGTCCTGACGCTGGACTCCGGCGTCACCTGGGAACTCCTCGGGCAGGTGCCCGACGCCCACACCGATTTCCTGCGCATCACCTACCAGCCCGGCGGCTCGTCCTCGTCGGGGGCCGGGCTGCTCATGCGGCATTCCGGAACGGAGTACGGGCACGTCCTGAGTGGTGAGCTGGTGCTGACACTCGGCTTCGAGGAGCACCACCTGCGCGCCGGCGACTCCGTCTCGTTCGACTCGACCATGCCGCACTCGTACCGCAACGACGGCACGGAGCCCGCCGTCGGCATCTGGTTCGTGCTCGAGCGCTCCGCCTGACGGCGGCCTCGGCGACCTCGTGATGCACCGTCCGCCGGTCGCCGTCCCCGGTGGACACCGGTGATCACGCAGGATCCGCCGGGTCGCCAGGGCTGCTCCCTCTTCTCGGGGCATGCATGCCTGCTGGAGCGGGAGAGCACCCACTGAGCGTGGTCGTTCCACGGCGGATCGCTGGGCTGAACTGCGGGTACGGCGTAACGGACAGTCGGGCTGTGCATGCTGCGGTCAGGTTACGGACTATGAACAACGGTATTGCACACTCTGTACAGTTCTCCTACACTCCGAGGCCAGAGCTGCGCCCCACCCCTGTCCGGATCCGGGCAGATCGGAACGACCCGTGGGAAAGGCGGTGTCGGCTGATGAGTGAGGATGAACACCGGGCCGAGCAAGGTTCGGGCCCGTCGCGGCGAGAAGTGTTGCGAACGGGGGCGGCTGCGAGTATCGCGGCAGCCGTGACGGGCGTGGGAGCGACAGCAGCCCACGCCGCGGACACGGCGACACCGGCGGGGGCGTCGACTCCGGGCGTCCGCGGCGACACTGATCTCGCGCTGGTCAACGGGCGGATCCACACGATGGACGCCGACGACACCGTCGTATCGCACGTGCTGATCCGCAACGGCCGCTTCATCGCGGTCGGCAACGGGCCGGTGCGTGCGCAAGGCAGGCCGTTCGACGTCGTCAACCTGCGTGGCCGGACGGTGATCCCCGGGATCATCGACAACCACAACCACATCGTGCTCATGGGGAACCGGCCCGGGCATCACACGCCGCTGGAGAACGCCGCGTCGATCGCCGACGTCCAGAAGATCTACGCGCAACGAGCCACCCAGCTTCCCGACGGCGCCTGGATCACCACCATCGGTGGCTTCCACCGCAACCACCTCGTCCCGCCGGACCAGCCGCCGCGGCTGCCGACCCGGGCCGAGCTGGACGACGCCGTCGCTGACCACCCCGTCTATCTCTCCGAGAGCTTCAGCGGTCCGTCCGCGACCAACAGCGCGGGCCGCGCGTTCTTCAGCGACCTGGGCATCCCCGTGGGCGACGACGGATCCATCGCCGCCGGCAACCCGACCGGCCGAGCCACGCTCGCGCTGCGTCAGGCGCTGCTCACCTTCGACGAGCGCAAGCGCGGCGCCGTCGACGCCATCGCGTACGGGCTCGGCCTCGGCGTGACGACGCACCTGGACCAGGGCGCGTTCCAGGCCACCAACACGCCGTCCGACGGCGCGGCCCACGAGGACAACTTCACGATGCACCTGCCGTTCCTCAGCCTGCTCGACGAGGGCCGGCTGGACGCGCGGCTGCGCATCAACTTCCTGCACATGGAGTCGGACCAGGCGACTCCGGAGCTGGACGCCCGGCTGCGCAACGCGTTCCCGTTCTTCGGCGGCGATCTCGCGCGCACCGGCGGCATCGGCGAGTTCATCGCCCAGGGCACCGGCCCCACCAGCCCGTTCCTCGCCGCCGCTCGCCGGGTGGCCGCCGCCGGCTGGCGCGCCGAGGTGCACTCGCTCAGCCGGACCGACTTCCAGCAGGAGATCGAGGCGTTCGAGGCGGTCCACGCGGAGACCCCCATCACCGACCTGCGCTGGGTGGTCGCGCACGTGCCGTTCATCACCGAGGAGTACACCAACCGGCTCAAGGCACTCGGCGGCGGGCTGTCGCTCACCGGCTGGCGCTACCTGGCCGGCTCGGCGGCGAGCAACGGGCCGCCGTTCCGGATGATCGTGGACAACGGCATCCACGCCGGCATGAGCTCCGACGGCATGCAGATCGCGCCGATGAACCCGTGGCTGCACATGTACTACGCGACCACCGGCCGCAACGCTCGCGGCGTGCTGATCAACGACGGCCAGCAGATCACCCGCCTCGAGGTGCTGCGCCTCTACACGCGCGACAACGGCTGGTTCCTCCGCGAGGAGGACGACCTCGGGTCCATCGAGGTGGGCAAGCACGCCGACGTCGCGGTTCTCGACCGCGACTACTTCACCGTCCCGGACGAGGACCTCAAGCAGATCCGCTCGCTGTTCACCGTGGTCGGCGGGAAGGTCGTCCACGACCCGGGGAGGTGGGTGCGATGACGGGAATCAGCCGCCGCGACGTCATCCGCGGCGCGGGTGCCGCGGCTGGAGCGGCCGCGGTCGCCGCCGCGGGCACGACGGCGGCGTCCGGCGCGTCCGCACCGGGCACCAACCCGGACACCGGAGCCGCCGCCGACCTCGTCCTGACCAACGGCCGCATCCACACCATGGACGACCAGGGGACGGTGGTCCGCGCGGTCGCGATCCGCGACGGACGCATCGTCGCCACCGGCAACGCGGTCCCGAACCCGGGCAGCAACGGGCGCTCGATCGACCTGCGCGGCCGCACGGTCGTGCCGGGCCTGATCGAGAGCCACGTGCACTTCATCAGCCTGGCCAACCGGCCCGGCTACCACGTGGCCCAGCTCGAGCTGGCCCGCGACATCGCCGAGGTGCAGGCGTTCCTCGCCGCGCGCAGGCCGGACGTGCCCGCAGGGCAGTTCATCACCGCGCTCGGCGGGTGGCACCCGCGGCAGTGGGCCGAGCAGCGGCTCCCCACGCTGGCCGAGCTCGACGCCGCCGTCCCCGACCGCCCGGTGTTCCTGCTGCAGACGTTCAGCGGGCCGTCGGTCACCAACACGCTGGGCAAGCAGTTCTTCGAGACCGTCACCTCGCCGCTGGCCGGCCCCGTCACCGTCAGTCCGACGGGCGCGATCGCGTCCGGGGGGCAGACGAACGCGGCGCTCTACCACCTGCGGGTGCGGCAGACGTTCGAGGACAAGCGGCGCAGTGCGCTCGACGCCATGGCGTTCTCCGCGCAGGTCGGTGTCACCACGGTGCTCGACCAGGTGATCCCGCCGTCGCCGGGACCGCTGACGCCCAACCAGGCCCTGTCGGCCCTGGACCACTACCGCATGTACGACGCCTGGCTGTCCCTGCACCGGGAGAAGAAGGCGTTCATCCGGCTGCAGACGAACTTCCTGCACAACCAGGGCAACATCCCGGCGCTCGGAGACCTGCCGAACCAGCTGCCGGAGCTGCGCGAGCGGCTGCGGCACCAGTTCCCCTTCTTCGGCGACGACATGATGCGTACCGGGGCGATCGGCGAGTGGGCCGCACCCATCGGCGCGGGCCCCGTCTGGTTCGAGGCGCAACGGCTGGTCGCCCAGGCCCGCTGGCGCAACGAGAACAGCCCCGGCAACCTCGCCGCGCTGACCCAGGTGGTCGACGCGTACGAGGCGGTGAACGCGGAGTTCGGCATCACCGACCTGCGCTGGGGCGTGCAGCACGTCAACCAGGCCACGCCCGAGCTGCTGGCCCGGCTCAAGGCGCTGAACTGCGGCGTCTCGATGTCCGGGTTCCGCTGGCTGCAAGGCAACCCCGGACCCAACCCCGTCGGGCCGCCGTTCCGCATGATCGTCGACAGCGGCATCCCGGCCGGCCTGCACGAGGACGGCGTGCACATCGCGCCGCACAACCCGTGGTACGCGCTGCACTACGCGACCACCGGGCTGAACGCGCTGGGCCAGCAGATCAACGGCGACCAGCAGATCACCCGCCAAGAAGCGCTCTACGCCTACACCCGGGCCAACGCCTGGTACCTGAACCGCGAGGACCGCCTGGGCTCCATCGAGCCGGGCAAGCTGGCCGACCTGCTGGTCCTCGACCGCGACTACTTCACCGTCTCCGATGCCGACATGCGGCGCACGCTCCCCGTGCTCACCGTCGTCGGCGGCGAGATCGTCCACGACACCGGCGCCCTGCCGGTGCGGTGACGAGGAGGGAGCATCGACATGAGGACCCGTTCGCTGACCGCCCTGTCCGCGACGGCGGCGTTGACGCTGTTCATCACCGCCGCCTGCTCGGACGACGAACCGGCGGCCGATTCCGGTACGGAGCCGGCCGGCACGGCCGAGCCGTCCGACGAGGGCGGCGCGCCGAGCGGGGACCCGATCGTCGTCGGCTCCACCCTCTCGCTGACCGGCGCCTTCGGTCCGACGGGCATCATCCACCAGATCGCCGGCGAGCAGTTCGTCGAGCAGCTGAACGAGAACGGCGGGCTGCTCGGCCGGCCGGTCGAGTGGATGGTGCTGGACGACGAGTCCGACCAGGCGCAGGTCACCGCGTTGTACGAGCGGCTCATCGGCCAAGAGGGCGTCGACCTCATCATCGGGCCGTACGCCACCCCGAACATTATCTCGGCCATGGCCGTCGCCGAGCGGCACGGCTTCACGATGCCGCAGCACACGGCCGTGCTCGCGCCGCTCATGACGTACGAGTGCCAGTTCCCGGCCTGGTCCATCGGGCCGGAGCCGAACGCGTACGTCCCCGAGCAGGTCTTCGACGCGCTCGAGAGTCTGCCCACCCCGCCCGAGCGGGTCGCCTTCGTCATCAACCAGGGCGGGTCGACCGACTTCATCGCGCAGGGCTCGCCCGACGACGACGCCGACCCGGGCGCCGTCCCGATCGCCGAGGAGCGCGGCTACGAGGTCGTCGCCGAGATCCGGTACCCACCGGACACCACCGACTGGGCGCCCATCGCGGCGCAGATCCGCGACGCCGACCCCGACTTCGTCTTCAACAGTGGGCTGGCCGTCGACCCCGTCAACCTGTTGCAGGCCATGGAGCAGCTGAACTACCGGCCGCCGCTGATGTTCAGCCTGTTCCCGGCGCCCGGACCGCTGCTGGGCCTGGGCGACGTGGCCGACGGGCTGCTGTCGGTGTCGATCTTCGAGCCGAACGACGCGCTGATCCAGGAGGCCGGGCCCGAGGCGCAGGCGATCGTCGACGAGTTCGAGTCGCGCGCGGCCGCCGAGGGGCTGCCGTACACGGCGTTCGAGACGCAGGCCACCGCGTCGTGGAACGCCTGGGAGATCCTGGTCGCCGCGGTCGAGGGCGCCGGCGACACCGACCAGCAGGCCATGTGCGACTACCTGCACGAGAACGGCGCCGACACCACGTTCAGCGGCCACCTCGAGTTCAATCCGGACGACAACAACTTCTGGCCGAGCACCCAGGGCCTGAAGCAGATCCAGGACGGCGACTGGGTCATGGTCTGGCCAGCCGACCGCGCGGCTGCGCAGCTCCAGCCGCCGGTCGGCTGAGCCTTCCGGGCTCGGACGGCTCAGACGGGAGTCGCGCGTGACGACACTGCAAGCCGCGCTCAGCGGGGCCCTCGTCGGGGGCATGTTCGCGGTCATGGCCGCGGGCCTGTCCCTGACGTGGGGCATGCTGAGGGTCATCAATCTGGCGCACTTCGGGCTGATCCTCGTGGGCGCCTACCTGACCTTCGAGCTGGCCACGTCGTGGGGCATCGACCCGATCCTCACCATCGTCCTGACGGTGCCGCTGATGTTCCTCGTGGGCGCGGGCCTGCAGTGGGCCTTCGACCGGCTCGGCGTCGAGGAGTTCGCGTCGCTCCTGGTCAGCTTCGGCCTGCTGATCATCGTCATGCAGACGGTGAGCAACGTGTGGAGCGCCGACTTCCAGCGGATGGACGGCGACGTGAACCCGTACGCGACGGAGTCGGTGTCGATCGGGCGCTTCGTGTTCCCGGCGCCGACGCTGATCGCGTTCGTGTTCGCCGTGGTCATCGTGGTCGCGGCCGACCAGGTGCTGCGGCGCACGTTCGCGGGAAGGGCGCTGCGGGCGTTCGCCGAGGACCGCACCGTCGCGTCGGCGTTCGGCATCGACCACCGCCGGCTCGGCATGGTGCTGGCGGGCCTGTCGGCGGCATCCGCAGCGGTCGCCGGCATGCTCTTCGCGCTCGGCAACGCCGTCACGCCGTCGACACCCTTCGAGTGGATCGGGATGGTGTTCGCGGTGGTGATCCTGGGCGGCATCGGACAGGTGGGCGGCGTGCTGCTGGCCGGCGTGCTGGTCGGGACGCTGTCGGCGGTGGTGTCGGCGACGTGGTCGCCGGCGCTGTCACCGCTGGTGCTGTTCTCGGCGATCATCCTGGCGCTGTTGTTCCGGCCCTACGGGCTGCTGACTCCGGCCGCTCGGGGCGCGCGATGATGGCCCGCGGTCTGGGCGGCTTCGTGCTGGCGTTCGCCGCGCTGGCGGCGCTGGCGGTGTGGCGCGAGGACCTCGGCCTGCCGATCTTCTACCTGGTGCTGGCGTCGACGGCGCTGTTCTGGATCGCCCAGGCCACCAGCTGGAACGTGCTGTCCGGCTACAGCGGCTACTTCAGCTTCGGGCAGGGCGCGTTCGTCGGCGTCGGCGCGTACACGACGGCGGTGCTGGGCGGCCGGCACGGCGTCGACTTCTACCTGACGGTGCCGGTGGCCGCGGTGTTCTCGGCGCTGCTGGCGCTGCTGGTCGGCGGGCTGGCGTTCCGGCTGCGCTCCTTCCGCGGCGAGATCTTCGCCCTGCTGACGCTGGCGGTCCCGTTCATCCTGGCCGCGCTGGCCCGGGTCAACAGCGAGATCGACGGCGGCCAGGGCGTCGTCGTGCCGGTCGCCGAGTACCCCGAGTGGCTGGCGCAGTTCCAGGACTTCCTCTACCTGCTGAACCTGGTCGTGGCGGTGGCCGCGGTCGCGGCGGCGTTCGCGATCCAGCACACCCGGTTCGGCTGGGCGCTGGCGTCCATCCGCGACGCCGAGGACGTCGCCGAGGGCCTGGGTGTCGCGACGTTCCGCTACAAGATGCTGGCCATCGCCGTCACCGGTCTCATCGGAGGCGCGGCGGGCAGCCTGTTCGCGCTGCAGATCGGCTTCGTCACCGTCGAGAGCGTGTTCGGGCTGACGATCCCGCTGTTCGTCATCGTCATGAGCGTGCTCGGCGGGCGGGCGCACTGGCTGGGTCCGGTGCTCGGCGCCGTCGTCATCGTCCTGATCCAGGACCGGCTGTCCGCGTCCGGGTTCGAGGGCTGGAACCTCATCGTGCTCGGCGCGATCCTGGCCGTGCTGGTCGTGGTCGCGCCCGACGGCCTGCAGGCACGGCTGTGGCGCCGGCCCTGGCAGGCGGCCGTCGCGCTGGTGGCGGTGACGGGCGTGCTGGCGATCGTCGACGGCTGGGGCGGGCCGCTGGACTGGTTCGTCGCCGGCGTACTGGCGGCGGTCGCCGTCGTGCTCTGGCCCGGGAAGGCGCCGGCGCCGGCCGAACGCCGCCCCGCGCCGTCCGCAGCTGTCCCCGTCCCCACCGACGTCGATCGTGGAGAAGCCGCGGAATCAAGCGGACACTCCGGACCGCAACTCCGCCCGAACTCCACGATCGACGGGGAGGTGGGAGAGGTGCTGGTCGAGTGCCGCGACGTCACCCGGTACTTCGGCGGTGTCCGGGCGCTCGACGGCGTCAGCCTGCAGATCCGCGCGGGCGAGCTCGTCGGGCTGGTCGGGCCGAACGGGTCCGGCAAGACGACGCTGGTCAACCTGCTCTCAGGAGCGTTGCGGCCGACCAGCGGGTCGATCGCCGTGGCCGGGCGCGACATCGTCGGGCTCGCGCCGCACCGCATCGCCCACGTCGGCGTCAGCCGCACGCACCAGATCCCGAAGCCGTTCGAGTCGATGACCGTGCGCGACAACGTCGCCATGGCGATCATGTTCGGGCGCTCGGCGCGGCCGCTCGCCGCCGCGCGCGAGGAGGCCCAGGCGTGCCTCGACGTCGTGCACCTGCGGCACCTCGCCGACGCCAAGCCGGCCGAGATCAACCTGCACGAGCGGCAGCTGCTCGAGATGGCCCGGGCCATCGCCACGAAGCCGAAGGTGCTGCTGCTCGATGAGGCGCTCGCCGGCCTCAACCCGGCCGAGATCGACGCCGCGGTCGCCGTCGTCCGTCGCATCCACGCCACCGGGATCACCATCGTCATCGTCGAGCACCTGCTGCGCGTGGTGAACCAGCTGGCCACGCGCGTCGTCGTCCTGAACCAGGGCGCGCTGCTGGCCGACGGCGATCCGCGGACGGTCATGAACGACCCCGACGTCATCCGCGCCTACCTGGGGAGGCACGCCCATGCTCGAGGTACGTGAGCTCGAGGCCTGGTACGGCCAGGCGCAGGCGCTCTGGGGCGTCGACCTGTCCGTGGCCGACGGCGAGGTGGTGTGCATCGTCGGGCCCAACGGCGCCGGCAAGTCGACGCTGGTCCAGTCGATCGCCGGGCTGCACCGCTCGACCCGCGGCACCATCGCCGTCGACGGCGTCGACGTCGCCCGGGTGCCTGCGCACCGGGTCGGTGACCACGGGGTGGCGCTCGTCCCCGAGGGCCGTCGCGTGTTCGCGCGCATGACGGTGCACGACAACCTGGTGCTGGGGGCGTACCGGCGGGCCGTGCGGCCAGGTCTGTCGGCCGGGTTGGACCGGGTGCATGCGTTGTTCCCGCGGCTGGGCGAGCGGTCGTCGCAGCTGGCCGGAAGCCTCAGCGGCGGCGAGCAGCAGATGCTGGCCATCGGGCGGGCGCTGCTGGCCCAGCCGCGGCTGCTGCTCATGGACGAGCCGTCGCTGGGCCTCGCCCCCGTCGTCGTCGACGAGGTGTTCGACGCCATCCGCGCCATCAATGCCGACGGCGTCAGCGTCCTGCTGGTCGAGCAGGACGTCGAGCGGGCGCTCGAGGTGTCGGCGCGCGGGTACGTGCTCGCCGAGGGACGCATCGTGGCGTCCGGGAGCTCGGCGGAGCTGACCGGGAGTGCCTTGGTGCGACGCAGCGTGCTGGGGCTGTGACCTGGGTCGCTGCGCGCGCCGGGGCGGCTTTGTAGGGTGCGGGTGTGGGCAAGTTGCACGAATCCATCGACGGCCGGCTCCGCGCGTTCATCGAGGCGCAGCCGATGTTCTTCGTCGCGACGGCGCCGAGCGGGCCCGGCGGTCACGTCAACGTCTCGCCGAAGGGCATCGGCGGCTCCTTCGCGGTGCTCGACGAGCACACCGTCGCCTATCTCGACTACACCGCCAGCGGCGCCGAGACCATCGCCCACCTGCGCGAGAACGGCCGCATCACGCTGATGTTCTGCGCGTTCAGCGGCCCGCCGAACATCGTCCGGCTGCACGGGACGGGGCGGTTCGTGACGCTGTACTCCCCGGAGTTCGAGGAACTGGCCGAGCTGTTCCCCGAGCGGCGCGGCGCCCGCGCCGTCATCGTCGTCGACGTCCACCGGGTGTCGGACTCGTGCGGCTACGGCGTCCCGCTCATGGACTACGTGGGCGAGCGCGACCTGCTGCCGCCGTACATGGAGCGCAAGGGCGAGGACGGGCGCGTCGAGTACCGGCGCACGAAGAACCTGACGAGTGTCGACGGGTTGCCGGCATTCGACTTCGATCCCGTGTGAGTCACCGTCCTTCGCGTCCACGACGCCGGCGCTCGTGGTCGGCCTCGGACTGAACTCCGGCGACGACGCCTCGATCCGGCCCGGCCTCGGCGGGCTGCTGGTCGTCCTCGTCCTCTACGCCGGCCGGTCTGGCTGGTGGGATTCCTCGTGGCCGGGCTCCCGGCGGCCGTCTGGATCGAGCGCCGCACCCGGATGGACGCCTGGTGAAGGCGCCGGTTCGCGCCGTACGCGGTCGCGGCCTGCTCGCCGGCGGACTGCTGTTCCCGCTGCACCGTTCTTCCTGCCGGCGACGGTGGGCGCGGCACTGAGCGGCAAGGCCGGGGTGCAACTCTGGCGCCGCTGGGATGCCCGCCACGAGGCAGCCGGATGAGCCGGCAGCGGCTCGGTGTGCGAACCGCGCTGGCGGGCCTGGCCGGCTCATACGTCGCGCTGCTGCCGGCGTTCGTCGTGGTGGTCCTCGCCCTGGGCCTGCCCGGCCGACTGCTCGACGTGATCGCCGTTGCGACGGCGATCTGGATCGTCGCGGTCTGGTCCTCGAACTCCCGGCCGCCGCCTGGGCCGAGCGGCGGCTGCCGGCCGGCACGTCGTTCGCCCGCAGGTACGGCGTCTATGCCGTCGCCGGCGCGGTGTCGAGCGTGCCGTCGCCCCGGTCGCATTGATCGTGCCTTGGGGGTGGGGTCCTGTGCTGGCCGTCATCGCCTTCGTGTGCGGGGTCGCCCGCGCTCTCGGCGCGTGCGCCGGCGTCGACCGGTGGCGCCGGTACGAGCGCACCCGCGTCTTCCGCCCGCGGCCCAAAGTTGATCTTGGAGTAACGGCGGAGTCTCGGGGTGAAATGCCAGATTGATACCGCAGAAGCTCCAAGATCAACTTCTGAGCGGGGCGGGAGGCGGTCGGGGCGGCCCTCACGGTAACGGGTGGTCGACGTCGCCGACGTGGAGGTGGATGCGGTCGAGGGGGAGGGGCGAGCCGAGCACGGAGCCGATCGTCGAGTGGGCCGCGAGCCGGACCGCCTCGGCGAGTGGGCGGAGCGGCTCCGGGTAGCGGGCCGCGACGGTGACCCGCACCGCCGTCAGCACGTCGCCGTCGAGCTCGAGCCGGACATGGGTGGCCTGCGCGCCGTCGACGGCGTCGATCGCGGCCCGGAGGTAGGTGGTCACGACCTGGTCGCTGACATGGAAGGGGCCGGCGTCGTCGCGGGCGCGGACCGGGCGGGAGCGGCGGGTGGCGGCCAGCACCGACTGCAGGATCCGCCGCGACGACGCCGTCCAGCCGTGGTCGGTGTAGGCGCGCAGCGCCGATGCGGCGCGGTCGACCACGTCGCTGTCGGCGTCGCCGGGGGTCAGCGCCATGCGGCCAGCCTCTCCGCGAGCCGCCGCCGGGCGCGGTGCAGCAGCCCGCGGACGACGTCGCGTGAGGTGTGCATGATGTCGGCGATCTCCTCATAGGTGAGCTCGTCGACCTCGCGCAGCAGCCAGGCCACCCGCTGCGGCTCCGGGAGGCTCGCCAGCGCGACATCGAGCGCGGCCACCAGTTCGTTCTCGATGATGCCACGGGCCGGGTCGCCGACGGAATCGATCACCAACTCGTGCTGGCCGGCCTCGAGCGGTACCGGACGACGTTTGCGCCGCACGTTGTGCGCCTTGTTGAGGGTGAGCCGCAGCAGCCAGCTGCGCAGCGCGGCCGCACCGCGGAACTCCCCCAGGTGCCGCCACGCCGCCAGCAGCGCGTCCTGCACCGCCTCCTCGGCGTCACCGTCGTCGAGGAGCACCCGGCGGGCGAGGCGGTACATCACCGGGCCGTGCCGCCGCGCGATGACGCCGAAGGCGACCCGGTCGCCGAGCCCAGCGCGCCGGGCCAGGACCAGATCGTCCAGTTGTTCAGGCGTCCCGGACCCATCGCTCACATGATCCCCGTGGCCGGATTGTCCGGAAACATGCGTGACGTCCGGCCACCTGCACGTGTCTAACCGGTATCAGCCGCGCGAGCGGTCAGCGAGCAGGGGAGAGTCGACGATGACCACGGACGGGCCGAACGTGTCGGCGACGGGCAGCGGTGGCGCGACGAGGAGCGGCGGGGGGACGGTGTCGTCTCGCGAGCAGGGGCGGGAGCCGGCACAGGGAGCCGGGCGGGAGGCGGGCCAGGGCGGCCCGCTGGTGACGGAGATGGGCCGGACCACGATCGCCGACAACGTCGTGTCGAAGATCGCCGGGATCGCCGCTCGAGAGGTGGCCGGCGTGCACGACCTGGGCGGCGGGACCGCCCGGATGGTCGGCGCGCTCCGCGAGCGGATCCCGGGCTCGCGCACGAACTATCAGCAGGGCGTCTCCGTCGAGGTCGGCGAGCGCCAGGCGGCCATCGACATCGACATCGTGGCCGATTACGGAGTGTCCGTCGTGGACCTGTCGACGGGCATCCGGCGCAACGTGATCGCCGCGGTGGAACGGATGACGGGGCTCGAGGTCACCGAGGTGAACGTCACCGTCAACGACGTCTTCGTCGAGGGCGAGGACGAGGACGAGCAGCGCGAGAGCCGGGTCGAATGATCTCGATGGAGCGGCCGGGATGGAGTCCCGACCCGTCGCCGCCACCCGCCCCCACACCCGAACCCGACCTGGCCGAGCTCGTCGCGGCGGCGGTGCGGGCGGTGCCGGGCGTCGCAGGCCTCTACGGCGGGCTGTTCGGCGAGGTCGCGACCCACCTGCCCGGCCGGCGGGTGCTCGGCGTCCGGATCGACGACGGCGGCAACGCCGAGGTCCACGTCGTCCTCCACTGGGGCCACCCGGTGCCGGCGACGGCGTACGCGGTCCGCCGCGCGGTGGCGCGGCTCGTGCACGGCGGGGTGCACGTGGTGGTCGACGACATCGCCGCCCCGCCGACTGGCCCGGCGGCCCCGCCGGCGCCGCAGGGAGGTGCGACGTGAACACGGCGACCATCGGCCTGTTCACCGGCCTGCTGCTCGGCGTGGCCGCGGCAGCGGGCGGCTTCTGGGGGTTCGTCGTCGCGGTGCTGCTCGGGCTGCTGGGCGCCGCCGTCGCCGGACAGGCGTCCGGCGAGATCGACGTGACCGCCGTCCTGCGGGACCGGGAGTGAGATGAGCACCCAGGCAGCGGCGGATGACGTCGACGCCCGCGGACGGCTGGAGATCCACGAGCGCGTGGTCCGCAAGATCGCCGAGCGGGCGGCGGGCGCTGTCGCGGGGCGCACCGAGCAGTCGACGGTGTGGGAGCGCCTCGGCGGCCGGCAGCTGCCGCACGCCGACGCGCGGGTGGTCGGCCGGCACGTCCGCCTCGACGTGGCGGTCGGCGCGCCCGGCGGCGCCAACCTGCCCGACCTCGCCGCCGCCGTCCGCGACGGCGTCGCCCGCGAGGTCGCCGAGCTCACCGGGTTCACCGTCGACCGCGTCGACGTGCGGATCGCGGCCGTCGCCCCGTTCCGGCCGTCGCCCGAGATCGAGCCGCTACCGGGAGCGGGCCGGCCGACGGCGCCGGGGATCGCCCGCAAGGCCGGCCTGCTGGTCGCCCTGCTCCTGGTCGCGCTGGGCCTCGCGGCCATCTACGACGCGCTGGTGCAGGGCGAGGTGATCGACGGACGGCGGCTGGTCGAGCCGCTGCTGGAGTGGCTGGACGGGCTGGAGCCGCAGGACTGGATGCTGCCCGCGGGCATCGCCGTCGCCGTGCTGGGCCTGCTGCTCGTCCTGGCGGCGCTGTGGCCGCGGCCGCACCGGTCCCTCCCGGTCGCGGCGCGCACCGGCGTGTTCGCCACGCGCGGCGCCGTCGAGGAGCTGACGGTCGACAGCGCGGCGGGCCACGGCGGCGTCCTCGACGCGAGCGCGCGGGCGCGTGCCGGCACCGTCGCCGTCAAGGTCGTCACGGATGGCGAGCCGGAGACCGCCGCCGAGGTGCGGCAGAGCGTGACCGAGCGGCTGGACCGGCTGGCCCGGACGCCGAAGGTGCGCGTGGGCGCGCGGCGGAAGGAGGAGCGGTGAACCGGGGAGCGGCCGCCACCGAGCGGATCGCCGTCCTGCTCGTCGGCCTGGCGCTGCTGGTGCTCGGCGCCGGAGCGGCGGCCTGGGAGCGGGACTGGATCCCCGACGCCGTCGACCGCGTGGACGCCTCGGCCCTGCTCGACCGCACCGACGAGCCGTGGTGGCCGTGGGTGGTCGGGCTGTTGGGGCTCGTTCTCGTGGTCCTCGGGCTGCGGTGGCTGCTGGCGCACGCGCGGCGACGCAGCCTCGGCCGGCTGAAGCTGCCCGGGACCGGCCGCGGCGGCGCCCTCGAGGCCGACTCCGGCGCCCTGCTCGACGCGGCGTCGGCGGCCCTGGCCGAGGCGCCGGGGGTGACGGCGCGCGGCGGGCGGATCTGGCGCGACCAGCACGAGGTGGTCGCCGAGCTTCGCGCCGGCCTCGACCCCGGCGCGGACCTGGACGAGGTGGCCGACGCCGCCGACCGGGCCGCGTCGGTCCTCAGCGCCTCCCTCGGGCCGCAGGCACCGGCGCGCTGCCGCGTGCTCCTGGTCCGCGGGCGGCGGTGGACCCGGCGGACCCGCGTCCGGTAGACCAGCATCTGAACGTGAATTCCGCATGGTGAGACATCTGGGCAACCGCCTTGACTCACCACCTCCGGGTGAGGGACGGTGCATTCGTGCGTTTCGGCATTCTCGTACTTCATTAGCGCGTAGGCGGTTCCTCGCCGACGCGCTACCCCTCGTGAGCCCACCCGGGCCGAGGGGTTTTTTGTTGCACGGGACAGACAGAGAAGGGTCCGGCCATGCCGCAGGGACAGCCAGCCAGGGACAACGGAACGACGATGTCGGGCGCCGCGAGCCTCATCCGCTCGCTCGAGGCGGTCGGTGTCGACACCGTATTCGGCATTCCCGGCGGCGCCATTCTTCCTGCGTATGACCCGATGTTCGACTCGCAGCAGATCCGGCACATCCTGGTCCGCCACGAGCAGGGCGCCGGTCACGCGGCCGAGGGGTACGCGCTGGCCACGGGGAAGCCGGGCGTCTGCATGGCCACGTCGGGGCCGGGCGCCACGAACCTCGTCACGCCCATCGCCGACGCCCACATGGACTCCGTCCCCATGGTCGCGGTGACCGGGCAGGTCGCGTCGGCGGCCATCGGTACCGATGCGTTCCAAGAGGCGGACATCCGCGGCATCTCGATGCCGATCACCAAGCACAACTACCTGGTGACCGACCCCGCGGAGATCCCGCGGACCATCGCCGAGGCGTTCCACATCGCGACGACGGGGCGGCCCGGGCCGGTCCTCGTCGACGTCGCCAAGGACGCCATGCAGGCCATGACGACCTTCCGCTGGCCGGTCGAGCTCGACCTCCCCGGCTACCGCCCGGTCACTCGTCCGCACGCCAAGCAGGTGCGCGAGGCGGCCCGGCTCATGGCATCGGCGAAGCGCCCGGTCCTCTACGTCGGCGGCGGCGTGCTGCGGGCGCGGGCGTGGGCGGAGCTGCGCCGGCTCGCCGAGGTCACCGGCTTCCCCGTCGTCACCACGCTCACGGCGCGCGGCGCGTTCCCCGACAGCCACCAGCAGCACCTGGGCATGCCGGGCATGCACGGCGGCGTCGCGGCGGTGACGGCGCTGCAGAAGGCCGACCTGCTGATCGCGCTCGGCGCTCGGTTCGACGACCGCGTCACCGGCAAGCTGTCGTCGTTCGCGCCGAACGCCGCGGTCATCCACGCCGACATCGACCCCGCGGAGATCTCGAAGAACCGCGTCGCCGACGTCCCGATCGTGGGCGACTGCAAGGAGGTCATCGCCGAGCTGATCCCGGCCATCGAGGCCGAGTTCGCCGCCGGCACCCGCGCCGACCTCACCGGCTGGTGGCGGCAGCTGGACCAGTGGCGCGACAACTTCCCGCTGGGCTACACGCCGGCCGAGAACGGTGAGCTCATGCCGCAGTACGTGATCGAGCGGCTGGGCAAGCTGATCGGGCCCGATGCCATCTACGTCGCCGGTGTCGGGCAGCACCAGATGTGGGCCTCGCAGTTCATCTCCTACGAGAACCCGAACACCTGGCTCAACTCCGGCGGCGCCGGCACCATGGGCTACGCCGTTCCGGCCGCCATGGGCGCCAAGGCCGGCCGGCCCGAGGCCACCGTCTGGGCCATCGACGGCGACGGCTGCTTCCAGATGACCAACCAAGAGCTGGCCACCTGCGCCATCGAGGGCATCCCGATCAAGGTGGCGGTCATCAACAACGAGAGCCTGGGCATGGTCCGGCAGTGGCAGACGCTGTTCTACGAGGGCCGCTACTCCAACACCGACCTCGGCAGCCGCCGCATCCCCGACTTCGCCAAGCTGGCCGAGGCCTACGGCTGCGTCGGGCTGCGCTGCGACACCGCCGAAGAGGTCGACGCCACCATCGAGAAGGCCATGGCCGTGGACGACCGGCCGGTCGTCGTCGACTTCGGCGTCCACCGCGACGCCATGGTCTGGCCCATGGTCGCGGCCGGCACCAGTAACGACGAGATCCAGATCGCGCGCGGAATGGCGCCGGAGTGGGACAGGAGTGACGACTAGATGAGCAAGCACACGCTCTCCGTGCTGGTCGAGAACAAGCCGGGTGTGCTCGCGCGCATCGCCGCGCTGTTCTCGCGCCGCGGCTTCAACATCGACTCGCTCGCCGTCGGGCCGACGGAGCACCCGTCGGTCTCGCGGATGACGGTCGTCGTCGACGTCGAGGACTCGCCGCTCGAGCAGGTCACGAAGCAGCTCAACAAGCTGATCAACGTGCTGAAGATCGTCGAGCTCGACCCCGGCCAGTCGGTCCAGCGCGAGCTGGTCCTGGTCAAGGTGCGCACGGACAACGAGACCCGGCCGCACGTGCTGCAGACGGTCGAGCTGTTCCGCGCCAAGGTCGTCGACGTCGCCACCGACGCGGTGACCATCGAGGCGACCGGGTCGTCGGACAAACTGAGCGCGCTGCTCAAGGTGCTGGAACCGTACGGCATCCGCGAACTCGTGCAGTCCGGTGTGGTGGCGGTGGGCCGCGGTGCGCGCTCCATCACCGACCGCGCGCTGCGACCGGTCGACCGCGTCGCATAGCACACCAAATCCCGAGAAACAGATCGAAGGAGAAGCCCTCGTGGCAGAGATGTACTACGACGACGACGCCGACCTCTCGGTGATCCAGGGGCGGGTCGTCGCCGTCATCGGCTATGGAAGCCAGGGCCACGCGCACGCGCTGAGCCTGCGCGACTCCGGCGTGGACGTCCGCGTCGGCCTGCAGGAGGGCTCGAAGAGCCGCGCCAAGGCCGAGGCCGAAGGGCTGCGCGTCGTGACGCCGGCCGAGGCGGCCGCCGAGGCCGACCTCATCATGATCCTGGCGCCGGACCACGTGCAGCGGCACATCTACGCCAACGACATCGAGCCGAACCTGCAGGAGGGCGACGCGCTCTTCTTCGGGCACGGCTTCAACATCCGGTTCGGCTACATCAAGCCGCCGGCCAACGTCGACGTCGCCATGGTGGCGCCGAAGGGCCCGGGTCACCTGGTCCGGCGCGAGTTCGCCGACGGCCGCGGCGTGCCGGTGCTGGTGGCCGTCGAGCAGGACGCCACCGGCTCGGCCTGGGCGCTCGCGCTCGCGTACGCCAAGGGCATCGGCGGCCTGCGCGCCGGCGGCATCCGCACGACGTTCGCCGAGGAGACCGAGACCGACCTGTTCGGTGAGCAGACGGTGCTCTGCGGCGGCGTGTCGCGGCTGGTCCAGAGCGGCTTCGAGGTCATGACCGAGGCCGGCTATCAGCCCGAGGTCGCCTACTTCGAGGTGCTGCACGAGCTCAAGCTCATCGTCGACCTCATGTACGAGGGCGGCATCGCCAAGCAGCGCTGGAGCGTCTCCGACACCGCCGAGTACGGCGACTACACCACGGGTCCGAAGGTCATCGACGCGTCGGTGAAGGAGCGCATGAAGGAGGCCCTGACGGCGATCCAGGACGGCTCGTGGGCGGCCGGCTTCATCGCCGACCAGGACGCCGGCGCGCCGGACTTCACGCGGCTGCGGGCCGAGGGCGAGGCGCACCCCATCGAGGCCACCGGCCGCGAGCTGCGCAAGCTCATGAGCTGGGTCAAGACCAGCGACGACGACTACACCGAGGGCACGGCGGCGCGCTGACGCCGCCGACCGTTCGGGGGAGGGGATCGCGATGATCTCGACGACTCATCTGCTGGCGTTCGTCATCAGCTCGTTCGTCCTCATCGCGATCCCCGGCCCGAGCGTGCTCTTCACCGTCGGGCGGGCGCTGGTCCTGGGCCGCCGGGGCGGGGTCGCGTCGGCCGCCGGCAACTCCGTCGGCGCCCTCACCCAGGCGATGGCCGTCGCGTTCGGGCTCGGCGCGCTGGTCGAGCGGTCCGTCGTCGTCTTCACGATCATCAAGTTCGCCGGCGCCGCCTACCTCGTCTACCTGGGCGTGCAGGCGATCCGGCACCGCCGGTCGTTCGCCGGTCCGGCGGCGTCGGCGCCGGTCACGAGCCCGCGCCGGGCCGCGCGCGAGGCGTTCGTGGTCGGGCTCACGAACCCGAAGGTCATCATCTTCTTCGCGGCCGTCCTTCCGCAGTTCGTCGATCCCGCGGGAGCGCATCCGAGCCTGCAGATGCTGCTGCTCGGGGCCGTGTTCACCGTCATGGCGTTCCTCATGGACAGCTGTTGGGCGCTCGGTGCCGGCACGGCCCGCGAGTGGTTCGCCCGCTCGCCCGGCCGGCTCGGCACCTTCAGCGCCCTCGGCGGCGTGGCGATGATCGGGCTGGGCGCCCGGCTGGCGATCACCGGGCGGGGCGACTGACGTACGGTCGAGGCATGCTGGTCCGCCGGCCGCGCCCCGAGCTCGCCCCGTTCGTCTCGCACCTCTGGTACGTGGACGATCCGCTTGCGCCCGGCCGCGACCGCACCCTTCCCACCGGCGCCGCGCAGCTCGTGGTCAACCTCGCCGCCGACAGCCTGCACTGGTACGACGGCGCCGACCTGTCGGTGCGTCGCGGGGTCGGCGGCGCCGGGGTGTGCGCTGCGCTGGCCCGGCCCATCGGCGTCGACACCGCCGACCAGGCCCGCACCGCGGGCGTCGTCTTCCGGCCCGGCGGCGCCGTCGCGTTCGGCGACGTCCCGGCCGCCGCCCTCACCGACCCGGTGACGTCGCTGGCCGATCTCTGGGGCCCCGATGGCGTCGGCGTGCGCGACCGCGTGCTCACGGCTCGGACACCGGCCGAGCGGCTGGACGTGCTGGAGTCCGTGCTGGTGGGACGGCTGCGGGAGCGCTTGGATGGTGCGGTCGCCTTCGCCGCGGGGGCGCTGTCTCGCGGCGTCGCCGTCGCCCGGGTGGCCGAGCGGACCGGCCTGTCCGCGTCGACCCTGCAGCGCCGCTTCCGCGCCGCCGTCGGCCTGTCGCCCAAACAGTTCGGCCGGATCCGCCGGCTGCAGCGCGTCCTGCTGTCCGCGAGCGGTCACGATGTCGACTGGGCCCAGGTCGCGGTCCGGCACGGGTACTTCGACCAGGCGCACCTCATCCACGACTTCCGCGCTCTGACCGGCCTCACCCCGGGCCGCTACCGCCCGCGCTCGGCCGCCGAGCACAACCACGTCCCGCTCACCTGACGTTCTCGCGATGGCGGGCGGTTTGGTGGGGCGATAGCGCCACCAAACCGCCCGCCAACCCACGTGCCGATGCCCGCCGCCGCCCAGCTGACCGATTTCTCCAAGCGCGAGCGGCCACCGCGGGGACACGATGGACCCATGACCGACATGACCGTGATCCCGAAGCTCGTCGTCGACGGCGCCGACGCCGCCATCGACTTCTACCGCCGCGCGCTCGGCGCCGAGCCGCTCGTGCGGCACACCGGCGACGACGGCAGGGTCGTCTACGCCGAGTTCCGCGTCGGCGGCAGCGTGCTGTCGATCAAGGACGCCGACGCGCACGACCCGGCCGCGCGCGGCCTGTTCACGCTCGACGTGGCGGATGCCGACACCGTCTGGGCGGCCCTGGAAGAGGCCGGCGCCACGGTCGTCTTCCCGCTCGGCGACCAGCCCTACGGCATGCGGCAGGGTCGCGTCGCCGACCCGTTCGGCAACCAGTGGATCGTCTCGCAGCAGACCGAGGACCTCAGCCCCGACCAGGTGCAGCAGCGGCTGGACGCCGGCACGGGCTGAGCCCGATCAGGCGTTCTTCGTGTACGTCGCCTTCCAGCGGTTCTCGCGCCGGTCCAGCGAGAACGTCACGCGCTCGCCGAGCCCGACGAACTCGTCGGTGGTGGCGGTGGCGTCGTGGTGGCGCTGGTCGTAGGCCGAGCGGACGTAGCTCGGGTACTGGGCCGGGATGCGCCGGTCGAAGTCGGGCAGCTGCTCGATGACGTCGCCCCAGATGTCGGCGCCGGTGTACGCGTTGAGCAGGCCGAGGATGACCTCGGCCCGCTCGCGGGCGACCAGCTCCTCGATGGCCGGCAGCAGCTGCTCGGTCAGCCGGGCGGCGTGCTCGCGGTCCGACAGCGTCACGCCACCCGCTGCCGGCCGCCAGGTGTCGAGCCGCTGCGAGCTGTACAGGCGCTCGCCCTCGACCACGCCGCCCTGCGGACGGCGGACCAGCAGCACGCCGTCGCCGGCATAGACGAGGGCGGCGTGGGGATAGCCGTCGCGCAACTGCTGCACCAGCTCCTCGGTCACGACAGGGACGTCCATGCCCGGATCCTACGGGCAGTTCGGTCAGGCGCCGACCGCCCGTCCCTCACGCGCCGCCGCGAGCACGTCCGTCACCAGCCCCGCCAGCAGGTCGACCCCGTCGGCGGACAGGATCGACTCGAGGTGGAACTGCACCGACGCGAAGCCGGAGCCGCGCAGCGCGAACACCTCGCCGGTGCCGGGGTGCGCCGCGATCTCGAGCCCGTCGGGCAGGTCGGCCCGCGCGGGAACGGAGGCCGCGAACGTGTTGTAGAAACCCACACGGGTCTCGTGGCCGAACAGCGACACCGGCCGTTGCGTGCCCTGGTACGGCTGCGGCAGCGGCCCCACCGGCAGCCCCAGCATGCCGGCCAGCACCTGGTGGCTCAGGCAGACGGCGAGCAGCGGCAGCCCCGCCGCCAGCCGGGCGGTGACCAGCTCGTGCAGCCGCGCGATCCGCGGGTCGTCGAGGTCGCGTGGGTCGCCCGGCCCCGGTCCGGAGACGACCAGGTCGACGGCGTCGACGTCGGCGGCGGAGACGGAGTCCCAGCGCCGGACCTCGGCGCGCATCCCGAGCCGGCGCAGCAGGTGCGCCAGCATCGCCGTCCACCGGTCCTCGGCGTCGACGATCAGCGCCGACCGCCCCGCCAGGGCCGGCCGCGTGTCCGGGCCCTGCGGCCGCAGCCAGAACGGCGCCAGCGTGCGGTTGCGGGCGGTGAGCGCCGCGGCGATCGCGGGATCGTCGTCGAACGACGGCGACGGCGAGCGGCCCGCACCGCGCCCGGCCGGCGCCCCGACGCCCAGCGCCGCCAGCACGCCGGCCGCCTTCGCGTGCGTCTCGGCGACCTCGTGACCGGCGACGGAGTGCCGCACCAGCGTGGCGCCGACGGGGACCCGCACCGTCCCGTCCGGGTCCAGATAGGCGGTGCGGATCAGGATCGGCGCGTCGACGGTGAGCCGGTCGCCGTCGTGCTCGATGAGGGCCGCGACCCCGGCGTAGTAGCCCCGCCCGCCCGCCTCGTAGCGGGTGATGACCCGGGCCGCGTTCTCCAGCGGCGACCCGGTCACCGTCGGCGCGAACATCGTCTCGCGCAGCACGTCGCGCACGTCGAGCCGGGTCGTGCCCTCGAGCAGGTACTCGGTGTGGATCAGGTGGCTCATCTCCTTGAGGTACGGCCCGAGCACGCGCCCGCCGTCCTCGCACACGGCGCTCATCATCTTGAGCTCCTCGTCGACCACCAT
The DNA here is from genome assembly GCF_004348545.1 of Jiangella ureilytica. Classification (GTDB taxonomy): domain Bacteria; phylum Actinomycetota; class Actinomycetes; order Jiangellales; family Jiangellaceae; genus Jiangella; species Jiangella ureilytica. The sequence goes on from NZ_SMKL01000042.1 coordinate 28,599, forward strand.
GAACAACTCCTCGGTCTCCTTCGGGTCGGCGAGGAAGCGGAGCAGGTCGTCGGCGGTCGCGCCGCCGGCCGGGACCCGGTAGGTGCCGCTGATCGGATTCATGACCACGGTGCCGGCATCGACGCTGACGTGCCGCTCCGGCGTCGCGCCGACCAGCGTCTGGTCGTCGGCGTGCACCGCGAACGTCCAGTAGGCGCCCGGCTCGCCGGCGAGCAGCCGGCCGAAGAGCCGCAGCGCCGCGTGCGGCGCCGGCCCGGACAGCCGGGCCAGGTAGTCGCGGCGGATGACGAAGTTGGCCCCGGCGCCGCGGCCGATCTCGTCGCGGATCACCCGCCCGACGATGTCGGCGTACTCCTCGTCGGGGACGTCGAACCCGCCCGGTGCGACGTCGACCGCGCCGCCGGCCAGCACCGCCAGCACCTCGTCGCGATCGAGCGACACCCGCGACCGCACCCGCAGGCAGCGCAAGGGGACGCCGTCGTCGTGACACACGAAGCCGCGCTCGGCCAGCTGCCGGTACGGGACCAGCGCGAGCGTCGCGCCGTCGCCGTTGCCCTCGGGCAGCGGGATGTCCGCCAGCCGGTCGACGTCGACCACGTCGCCCAGCAGCAGTTCCACCCCCGGCCTGCCCGCGCGGGCGAGCAGCGCGAACGGCGGGGGAGCGGGATCGTCGAGCAGGTCCGTCAGCATGAAGGTTCCTTCCGGTCGAGCCTCGGCCGGGGCGGAACGGTGCCGGAAACGACGACGACCGCCTCGGTGGAGGCGGTCGCTTGCGTGGGGGTACGCGAAGGGGTGGCCGCCTAGGAGGCGCGCCACCAGCTACCGAGAACGGTCGCGTACATGCGCCAGACCCTAGCATCACCCGCTGTCGGCCGGCGGCGTGGCGACGCCGGCCGCGGGGGTCGTCTGAGTCGTGGGGGTCAGCGGCGGCGGCGGTGGCGGTGGCCGTTCGGGCAGTTCGCGGGCACCGTTGGTCTCGGCGGTGCTCGCCCGGCCGGCCGGCTGCGCCGGTGTCTCCGTCGCGTGCTCGAGGAAGCGCAGCAGTTCGACCGGGAACGGCAGCACCAGCGTCGAGTTCTTCTCCGCGGCCACCTCGACGATCGTCTGCAGCAGCCGTAGCTGCAGTGCCGACGGGGTCGCCGCCATCGTGGACGCCGCCGAGGCGAGCTTGTGCGACGCCTGGAGCTCGCCGTCGGCGGTGATGATCCGCGACCGCCGTTCCCGCTCCGCCTCGGCCTGCCGTGACATCGAGCGCTTCATTGATTCCGGCAGCGCGACATCCTTGATCTCGACCCGGTCGATCTCGATGCCCCAGCCGACGGCCGGCGAGTCGATCATCAGGGCGAGGCCCTGGTTCAGCGCCTCGCGGTTGGACAGCAGGTCGTCGAGCTCGCTCTTGCCGATGATCGAGCGCAGCGACGTCTGGGCCACCTGCGACACGGCGAACTCGTAGTCCTGCACCTCGACGACGGCGTCGATGGGAGCGTGCACCCGGAAGTAGACGACCGCGTCGACGCGCACCGTGACGTTGTCGCGGGTGATGCCGTCCTGCGCCGGGATCGGCAGCGTGACGATCTGCATGTTGACCTTGCGCATCTGGTCGACGAACGGGGCGATCCACACGAATCCCGGCTCGCGCGGCGGCCCGTGCACCTTGCCGAACCGGAACACGACGCCCCGCTCGAACTGCCGGACGACGCGGGCGCTCGCTCCGAACACGACGACGGCGACGATCGCGAGGATGATGAGGATCGCGAGTAGCGCACCCATGCTGACCTCCTCGTCAGCGGCCTTCTCCCTCGAGCGTACGCCCGCCGCCGACGGCCGATGGTTGAGGGATCGGTGCTGCTGGGGCGACACCGATCCCTCAACCATTTCGAGGGCGGCCGGGGAACGGACTTGTGAGTGAGTCCTCACTCACTTACGCTGGTGTCTCGTGGCCACCGAGATCCGCCGCATGCGCGCAACGCCCATGTCGCCCGAGCAGCGACGCGAGGCGATCATCGCGGCCACCCTGCCGCTGGTCTACGAGCACGGCTTCGCCATCAGCACGCGGCAGATCGCCGAGGCCGCCGGCATCGCCGAGGGCACGATCTTCCGGGTCTTCGAGGACAAGGACACGCTGCTCAAGCAGGTGCTCGAGGCGGCGATCGACCCTGCCGACACCGAGCGGCGGCTGCGCGCCATCGGCACCGACCTGCCGCTGGAGCACCGGCTGCTGCTCGCGGCGGACATCCTGAACGAGCGGCTGACCAGCGTCTTCCAGCTCATGGTGGCCATCGGCTTCAACCGGCCGCCGGGCGACGACGGCCGGCAGGAGCCGCCGCGGCACGCCGGCATCATGGCCATCATTGCCGCGCTGGTCGAGCCCGACCGCCACCGGCTGCGGGTGCCGCCGGCCGAGGTGGCCCGGCGGATGCGCGTTCTCGCGTTCGCCGGCTTCCACCCGATGATCAACGACCACGAGCCCATGTCGCCCGAGGAGGTCGTCGACCTGCTGCTGCACGGTGTCGTCGTCCCGGCGGCGACCACGAACGATCCGTCGCCCTGACGCGTCGCCCCGGGAAGCCCAGGGGCTCCCCACAGCTCGGGCACACGCATCGCCTCACATCCGATACTCCAGTTCGGAGCCGCTCCATGCTCATCACCCTGCTGCGGACCCACCTGCGTCCGTACCGCCGGTGGCTCGGCGCCGTGGTCGTGCTGCAGTTCGTCGGCACGCTGGCCTCGCTCTACCTGCCCAGCCTGAACGCGGACATCATCGACAACGGCATCGCCCGCGGCGACACCGGCTACATCATGTCGACCGGCGGATGGATGCTGGCGGCGACGGTGGTGCAGATCACCTGTACCGTCGGCGCCGTCTACTTCGGCGCCAGGACCGCCATGGCGTTCGGCCGCGACGTCCGGGCCGCCGTCTTCCACCGGGTCGGCGAGTTCTCCGCCCGCGAGGTCGGCCGGTTCGGTGCGCCGTCGCTGATCACCCGCAACACCAACGACGTCCAGCAGGTCCAGATGCTGGTGCTGATGTCGTGCACGCTGCTGGTCATGGCGCCGATCATGGCGGTCGGCGGTGTCATCATGGCGCTGCGCGAGGACGTCGGACTGGCCTGGCTGCTGTTGATCTGCGTGCCGGCGCTGGTCGTCGGCATCGCGCTGATCGCCCGCCGCATGGTGCCGGGCTTCCGGCTCATGCAGGAGCGCATCGACGGCGTCAACCGGGTCATGCGCGAACAGATCACCGGCATCCGCGTGGTCCGCGCGTTCGTCCGCGAGCGGTTCGAGCAGGGCCGGTTCGCCGTCGCCAACACCGCGCTCACCGAGACCGCGCTGCACGTCGGCCGGCTGCAGGCGCTGGTGTTCCCGTGGGTGATGCTGGTGATGAACGTGTCCAGCGTGGCCGTGCTGTGGTTCGGGGCGGAGCGCATCGACCAGGGACACATGGAGATCGGCGCGCTGACGGCGTTCCTGACCTATCTCATCCAGATCCTGATGGCGGTCATGATGGCGACGTTCATGCTGGTCATGATCCCGCGAGCGGCGGTCTGCGCGGAGCGGATCGGCGAGGTGCTCACCACGGACTCGTCGGTCGTGCCGCCGTCGGCACCGGTGACGACGCTGCCCGCCCGCCTGGCGCTGGAGCTGCGCGGCGCCGGGTTCGCCTACCCGGGGGCCGACGAGCCGGTGCTGCGCGACGTGAGCTTCACCGCCGAGCCGGGCACCACGACGGCCATCGTCGGCAGCACCGGGTCGGGCAAGTCCACGCTGGTCAACCTGGTGCCGCGGCTCATCGACGCGACGGCGGGCCAGGTGCTCGCCGGCGGGGTCGACGTCCGCGACCTCGACCCCGACGTGCTGCGCTCACGCATCGGCCTCGTGCCGCAGAAGGCGTACCTGTTCTCCGGCACCGTCGCGAGCAATCTGCGCTACGGAAACCCCGACGCCGGCGACGACGACCTGTGGCAGGCGCTCGAGATCGCGCAGGTGGCCGGCTTCGTCCGCGAGCTGCCCGGAGGCCTCGACGCGCCGATCGCCCAGGGCGGCACCAACGTGTCCGGCGGGCAGCGGCAGCGCCTCGCCATCGCCCGCGCGCTCGTCCGCAAGCCCGACCTGTACCTGTTCGACGACTCGTTCTCCGCGCTCGACCTCGCCACCGACGCCCGGCTGCGGGCGGCGCTGTGCCCGCACACCACGAACGCCGCGGTGGTCATCGTCGCGCAGCGGATCTCCACCGTCATCGACGCCGACCAGATCGTGGTGCTCGACGACGGCGCCGTCGTCGGCCTGGGATCGCACGCCGAACTGATCGAGAGCTGCCCGACCTACACCGAGATCGTCGAGTCGCAGCTGACCGCGGAGGAGGCTGCATGAGCGGGTCCAGGCCGGCGGCAACGGCGACGGCTGCGGCTCCCGCCCGGCCCGGCGGAGGCATGCGCCCGGGCGGACCGGGCGGACCGTTCGGCGGCATGGCCGGGCCGCCGCAGAAGCCGCTGAACTTCGGCCCGTCGGCGAAGCGCCTGGTCGGCCGGCTGGCGCCGGAGCGGCTCGGGGTGATGCTGGTGGTCGTGCTGACCGTGGTCAGCGTGGCGCTGAACGCCATCGGGCCGCGGCTGCTCGGCCACGGCACCGACCTGATCTTCCAGGGCATCATCGGCCGGCAGCTGCCCGAGGGTGTGACGAGGGACCAGGCGGTCGAGAACCTGCGGGCCGACGGCCAGAACACCTTCGCCGACATGATCACCGGCATGAGCGTGATGCCCGGCCAGGGCATCGACTTCGGCGCGCTGCAGTCGGTGCTGCTGGGCGTGCTGGCGCTGTACGTGGGCGCGTCGCTGTTCATGTGGCTGCAGGCGTACCTGCTCAACGACATCGTGCAGCGGACGGTGTTCCGGCTGCGCTCCGACGTCGAGGACAAGATCCACCGCCTGCCGCTGAAGTACTTCGACGTCAACGCGCGCGGCGACGTGCTGAGCCGAGTCACCAACGACATCGACAACGTCTCGCAGAGCCTGCAGCAGACCCTGAGCCAGCTGCTGAACTCGCTGCTCACCGTCGTCGGCGTGCTGGCGATGATGCTGTGGATCTCGCCGCTGCTGGCACTGATCGCGCTGGCCACGATCCCGTTGTCGCTCATCATCACCACGCTGGTGGCGAAGCGGTCGCAGCAGCAGTTCGTCGCGCAGTGGGCGCACACCGGCGCGCTGAACGGGCAGATCGAGGAGGCCTACACCGGCCACGCGCTGGTCAAGGTGTTCGGCCGGCAGCGCGAGGTCGAGCAGTCGTTCGGCGCGAAGAACGACGAGCTGTTCCAGGCAAGCTTCGGCGCCCAGTTCGTGTCCGGGCTGATCATGCCGGCGATGTTCTTCCTCGGGAACCTCAACTACGTCGCGATCGCCGTCGTCGGCGGCCTGCGGGTGGCGTCGGGGACGATGACCCTGGGCGAGGTGCAGGCGTTCGTGCAGTACACCCGCCAGTTCACCCAGCCGCTGACCCAGGTGGCGTCCATGGCGAACGTGCTGCAGTCCGGCGTCGCGTCGGCGGAGCGGGTGTTCGAGCTGCTCGACGAGCCGGAGCAGGTGCCCGATTCCACCGATCCGGCGACGCTGGACCGGCAGCCGCGCGGCCGGGTCGAGTTCGAGCACGTCTCGTTCAGCTACGACCCGGACCAGCCGCTCATCGAGGACCTCTCGCTGGTGGCGGAGCCGGGCCGGACGGTGGCGATCGTCGGGCCGACCGGCGCGGGCAAGACCACGCTGGTCAACCTGATCATGCGGTTCTACGAGCTGCAGGGCGGCCGCATCACCATCGACGGCCGCGACATCGCCGAGCTGAGCCGCGACGAGCTGCGGTCGAACATCGGCATGGTGCTGCAGGACACCTGGCTGTTCGGCGGGACGATCCGCGAGAACCTCGCCTACGGTGACCCGACGGCGTCGGAGGCCCAGATCCGCGCGGCGGCCGAGGCGACCTACGTCGACCGGTTCGTCCACTCGCTGCCCGGCGGTTACGACACCGTCATCGACGAAGAGGGCGACAACATCAGCGCCGGTGAGAAGCAGCTGCTCACCATCGCGCGGGCGTTCCTCGCCGACCCGGCCATCCTCATCCTCGACGAGGCGACGTCGTCGGTCGACACCCGCACCGAGGTGCTGGTGCAGCACGCCATGGCCGCGCTGCGCAGCGACCGGACGAGCTTCGTCATCGCACACCGGCTCTCGACCATCCGCGACGCCGACCTGATCCTGGTGATGCGCGACGGCGCCATCGTCGAGCAGGGCTCGCACACCGAGCTGCTCGAGCGCCGCGGAGCATACTTCGATCTGTACAACAGCCAGTTCGCGCTGCCCGCCGTCGAGGAATGAGGGAGCCACCGTGGCGAAGAAGAACCGTGCGGCCGGGCCGGCCGGCGACGACCGGCCGGCCCGGGTGCCGAGGAAGATCTACGAGAAGGAGCTGTTCCGGCTGCAGGCGCAGCTGGTGACGCTCCAGGAGTGGGTCCGGCAAGAGGGCGCCCGCGTCGTCGTGGTGTTCGAGGGGCGCGACGCGGCCGGCAAGGGCAGCACGATCAAGCGCGTCACGCAGTACCTCAACCCGCGCATCGCGCGCATCGCCGCCCTGCCGGCGCCGACCGAGCGCCAGCGCGGCCAGTGGTACTTCCAGCGCTACGTGGAGCACCTGCCGGCCGCCGGCGAGATCGTGCTGTTCGACCGCAGCTGGTACAACCGTGCCGGCGTCGAGCGGGTCATGGGCTTCTGCACGAAGGAGGAGTACCAGCGCTTCCTCAGCCAGGCGCCGATCTTCGAGCGGATGCTGGTCGAGGACGGCATCCTGCTGCGCAAGTACTGGTTCTCGGTGAGCGACGGCGAGCAGGAGCGCCGGTTCCGGTCGCGTCTCGAGGACCCGATGCGACGGTGGAAGCTCTCGCCGATGGACCTCGAGTCGGTCAGCCGCTGGGAGGACTACTCGCGCGCCAAGGACGACATGTTCGTGCACACCGACATCCCCGAGGCACCGTGGTACGTGGTCGAGAGCGAGGACAAGCGGGCCGCGCGGATCAACATGATCGCGCACCTGCTCTCGACCATCTCCTACCACGAGGTGCAGCGCCGGCCGCTGGAGCTGCCGCCGCGGCCGGCGGTCAAGGGCTACGAGCGGCCGCCGCGCGAGATGCAGACCCACGTGCCGGACCACGCGGCCTCGCTCACCTGACGCCGTCGCCGAACTCGTCGTCGTCCGGCAGCACGACCCCGTGGTCGCGCAGCGCCTGGGCGCAGCCCGCCCAGTCCGCGACGATCCCGACCTCCTCGTTGTTCAGTGACGCCCACGACAGGGTGCCGACGACGGTGTCACCGAAGCCGTGCCGCACAGCCGGGTCGGCGCCGTGCTCGAGGAGGAACCGGGTGAGGCCGGCGTCGCCGCGGAAGACGGCGTGGTTGAGCGCGGTCGCATGCCAGTCGCCGCCGGGGGTGTCGATGGGCCAACCCGCCTCGACCAGGAGCCGGACGGCGTCGGCGGCGCCGCCCGCGGCGAGGTCGGGCAGCAGCCGCCGCTGAGCGTCGTCCAGAGCCGCGATCAACCCCGGATGGTCCGCGAGCAGCCGCCGGGCGGTGTCGCCGTCGCCGCTGGTGCTCGCGGCGATCAGCTGCTCGGCCGGGTCGTCCGTCTCGCTCCCGGGGAGCAGCGCGGCGGCCTCGGTCAGGCCGAACCGCAGCGCCAGGCGGTGGGCGCCGACCCCGTCCGGGCTGACGACGCGCGGGTCGGCCCCGGCGTCGAGCAGCAGCCGCACGAACGCCGTCGAGCACCGTCGTCGCAGGGCGAAGAGCAGCGGCGACCCCCACGACGGCGACGGCTCGTTCGCGTCGCCGCCGTGCTCGAGCAGCAGCCGCAGCACATCGGCGTCGTCGTGGTCGGCGACGGCGTACATCGCGTTCGTGCCGGTCACCGTCGCGCCGGCGGCCAGGAGCAGCCGCACGCAGCCGACGTCGCCGAGCGAGTGGTAGAGCGACTCGTCGTCGTCGGGATCGGCGCCGCGCTCCAGGAGCAGCGCGGTCAGCTCGCGGTCGTGCGTGACGCCGGCGGCGCCGTAGAGCGCGCTCAGCGGGTGCCCGCCGGGTGAAGTGGCCGCCTGGTTCGGGTCGGCGCCGGCGTCGAGCAGCACCCGGGCGCACTCCCGCAGGCCGGGCGCGAACTCCGGCAGCCGGACGAGCGACGAGTGCGTGACGGCGACCAGCGGTGGCAGGCCGAGCGGGCCGCCGGGCCGGTGCACCCAGCCGGGGTCGGCGGCGACCGCACTGCTGACGCCGTCGACGTCGCCCACGGCACAGGCGAGGTAAGGGTCGGAGAGGTCGATCCGCCCGATCCATCGTGCGGCTTCAGACGGCCGGGCCGCGTGCGTGCCGCCGATGGTGCCGCCGGCGTAGACCAGCCGGAGCCAGTCGAGCACCGTCGGGCCACGCAGCTCCTCGACGTGGCGGCGCAGCGCCGGCCAGGAGGGGAAGCCGTACTCGCGAGCGAGCCGGAACTGCGCGTCGCTCAGCCGCGCGCCGGGTTCGTCGTCGCGGAGGCGTCGCAGCAGCTCTTTGGCCTGCTTCTTCAGGTGGGCGAGATCGGGGTGGGCGGGCAGCTCGGGCATCGAGACCTCCGTGCGCATGGCGCCGATGGCCCGCAGAGTCGGCCGCACAAAGGCTCGGACGTGTGCCGTGCTGACGGAGTGGGTTCGACCCTGCCCGCGGACCCGGACGCGGCTCCGGCCGCGCTCCAGCCGAGCCTACCGTCTTCACCGGCCGGTCCGGGGGTGTTCATCCGCCGGGCGCCGGCAGCTCGATCATGACCCCTACCGTGACGGCCAGTCGACGGCGAGCCGGGAGGGTGCGCGATGACCGACACACCGAGCAGGGTCCTCGATCGGCGCCGGTTCCTCGGGCTGGCGGGCATCGCGGCGGCGGGCACGCTGGTCGCCTCGTCCGGACTCAGCCCGTTCGCCCGGCCTGCTCGGGCGGCGGCCTCCGACGACGGCGTGAGCCTGCGCTTCGCGGTGGTCACCGACACCCACGCCAGCCCGGAGGAGCCGGTCCGGCTGCAGCTGCTGCCGCGCGTGTTCCAGTCCATCGACCGCGCCGGCCCGGACTTCGTCGTCAACTGCGGCGACATCACCGACTACGGCGCCGGCGCGGAGTTCGACGCCTACCTGTCGACCATCCCCGAGACGCTGCGGCCGCGGATGCGCCACGTCCCCGGCAACCACGAGGTGCGCTGGGACGTCAACGCCGGCCAGCTCTACGCGCAGACGTTCGGCCCGGCGCCCTACGCGTTCGACGCGGGCGGGCTGCGGCTGATCGGGCTCGACCCGACCCAGCTGTTGCAGGAGCCCGGCCACTTCGGCCCGGAGCGGCTGCGCTGGCTCGGTGACCAGGTGCGCGACGCGGCGCCCGCCGTCCTGTTCCAGCACTTCCCGTACGGCGCGGACCACTACTACGTCAACGACCAGGACGCGTTCTTCCAGACGGTGACCGGGTCGCCGGTGCGGGCGGTCTTCGCCGGCCACGTGCACGCCGAGGGCGTCTACCGGTCCAACGGATTCACGCAGGTCACGGGGGCCGCGACCCGCAACGCCGCGCTCTACTACTGGGTCGAGCGGGCCGACGACGCCGGCCACCCGGTGCTGCGGGTATGGGTGGTGACGGTGGCGCTGGACGGCGTGGAGGTGCGGCGCGAGCTGACGACGGTCCCGCTCGGCGGCACCGGGCCCGGCCGGCTGCTGGCGCCGGGCCGTGTGGTCATCGACCTCGCGGCCGGCGGTGCGCTGAACGTCCGGGTCGAGGTGCCGCGCGACGCGGCTCCGGCGCAGGTCCGCGCCCAGGTCTACCCGCAGCACGTGTTCGGCGGGCGCACCGCCGGGACCTGGGTGCCGCTGACGGCGCCGGGCCGGAGTCGCTGGTGGTCCGGGACCGTCGACGCCGGGACGCTGCCGCCGGGCGGGCACCGGCTGCAGCTGCGGGTCGTCGGATCCGACGGCGCGACCTTCGAGTCGACGGCGGCCTTCTCGCTGCCCGCGGTGGAGGGCACGCCGTCGCGGTGCTGGTCGCGGTCGCTGGCCGGGAGCGTGCAGGGTGCACTGACGCCGACGCCGGACGGGCTGGTCGTGGCCGGGTCGACGGGCGGCGACGTCACGCTCGCCGACCCGCGGCGCGACGGGCGGGCGCGCTGGACCGCCGGGTCGGGCCGGTGCTGCGCGCGTCGGCCGTCCTCGGCGAGACGGTGTTCGTGCCGTCGGCGGACCACCTGCTGTACGCGCTGGCCGCGTCGTCCGGGACGCAGCGGTGGAGCGTCGACGCCGGCGCGCCGGTGCTGAGCGCGCCGCTGGTCACGACCATCGGCGCGGACGCGGTGCCGGCCGTCGTGTTCGCCGCGGGCCGCACGCTGTACGCCGTCTCGCCGGACGACGGAGCCGAGCTGTGGCGGGCCGACCTCGGCGGGTTCTTCGCCGGCCGGGCTGCCTGCGACGGTGCCCGGGTCTACGCCGGCAGCGGCGACGGGTACGCCTACGCCTTCGACGCGCGGACCGGCGAGCGGCTGTGGCGGTTCAGCGACGACGCGCACCAACACCTACGGCCGGCTGCTCTACGGCGCCTGGGACGACACCGTCGAGCTGCTGCCCGGCGGCCTGGTCCTGTTCGCGACGGTGTCCTCCACCTACGCCGTCGACGCCGCGACGGGGGCGCTGCGCTGGCAGGTGGCCAGCGGCTGCATGTACCCGCCGTCGGGGCGGACCGAGCACGGGCTGCTGCTGGTCGACGAGTGGGGCCGGTTCCAGCTGGTCGACCTCGCGACCGGAGCCCGGCACTGGTACGCCGAGCTGGGCGCGCGGACGCTGAACGCCGGCCCGGTGCTCGCCGGCGGCACCGCCTGGGTGGTCGCGACGACCGGGCTGCTCGCCGGCGTCGACGTCGCGACCGGGACCATCGCGCACCGGTTGCAGGTCGGCCCGGCCAATACGTTCAGCACCCCGGTGGTGGTCGGTGGCGTCCTCGTCGTCGGCGACCAGGACGGCGGCCTGCACGGCATCGACCTCCCCTGACGGCGTCCCCCGTTGGGAATGACGTTCACCACGAGATCCCGTGTCGGACTACGCCTGCGATCGTGCTGCGACACGGGATTTCGTGCTGAACGTGATCATCTTCGGTCGGCAACAGCGGTCTTGCTGATTTCGCAAGGACTCTTGCTTGATCGCCGCCGCGCGCGCAGGCTGGGAGCATGACGAATGAGAACCGTTACGACGTAGTCGTGATCGGCGGCGGGGCCGCCGGGCTGAGTGGCGCGCTGACGCTCTCGCGGGCCCGGCGGTCCGTGCTGCTGATCGACGCAGGCCAGCCGCGTAACGCCCCGGCCGAGGGCGTGCACAACTACCTGGGCCGCGAGGGCGCATCGCCGGCCGAGCTCTACCGGACCGGCCGGGCCGAGATCGAGGGGTACGGCGGCGAGATCCGCTCCGGCGCGGTCGAGACGGTCACCGGTGCGGCCGGGGACTTCACCGTCACGCTGGCCGGCGGCGACACCGTCGGCGCCCGGAGGATCCTGCTGGCCACCGGCGCCGCCGACGAGCTGCCCGACGTGCCCGGCGTGCGCGAGCGGTGGGGCCGCGACGTGCTGCACTGCCCGTACTGCCACGGGTGGGAGGTCCGCGACCGCGCGATCGGCGTCCTGGCGACCTCGCCCGGCGGGTTCCACCACGCGCAGCTGCTGCGGCAGTGGTCCGCCGACGTCACGCTGTTCACGCACACCGCCCCGGCGCTCGGCGACGACCAGCTGGCCGACCTCGCCGCCCGCGGCATCCGCGTCGTCGAGGGGACGGTCGCGGCCCTGCGGGTCGAGGACGACGCCATCACCGGGGTCGAGCTCGGGGACGGCGTCGTCGTTCCCGCCGGCGCCGTCGTCGTCCAGCCGATCCCGCGGGCCCGAGCTGCCATGGTCGCCGGCCTCGGGCTCGAGCCGGTCGAGCAGGAGCGCGGCGGCATCGTCGCCGGCACCGCCCTGACCGTCGACCCCATGGGAGGGACGGCGGTGTCCGGTGTCTGGGCGGCCGGCAACGTCGCCGACGTGTTCGCGACGGTGATCAAGTCGGCCGCCGCCGGGGTCGACGCCGCGGCGATGATCAACATGGACCTGATCGTCGCGGGCGTCTACTCGGTGCCTGCGGCGGCCGCGGCCGCATCGGCCAGCTGAGGCAGGTAGTCGTCGAGCATCCACGGGATCGACAGCACCGACGGCGCGGAGCTGGCGGCCACGTACGACTCGCCGACCACCGGGGCGAACGCGCCGGCCGCCACGGCGGGGATGCTCGCGTACGCCGGGTTCGCCGCGAACGCGTCGGCCGCCTCCTGGTCGTCGAACCAGGCGACGAACACGTCGGCCTCGATGTCGCCGACCAGCTCGGGGGAGACGTCGTAGTACACGGCGTCGCCGGGCGCGCTCTCGTCGACGTACGGCGCCACCGTCATGCCGAGGTCGGCGAGCAGCCGCACCCGCACGTCGTCGGAGGTGTAGAGGGCGAGCTGGCCGGCGTTCTCGGCACCGTAGGCGAACGTGGTGCCGTCGAGCTCCGGGTACTCGTCGGAGCGGGTGGCGAGGTACTCCTCGGTGTCGGCGACCAGCTGCTCGGCCTCGCCGGAGCGGCCCAGCGCCTGCCCGACGATCGTGGTCTGCTCCTGCCACGGCGTGCTCCACGGCGCGTCCGGATAGGCGACGGTGGGCGCGATGGCGCTGAGGGTGTCGTACTCCTCCTGCGTGATCCCGGAGTACACGGCCAGGATGACGTCGGGCTCCGCCTCGGCGATCGCCTCGTACGGGATCTCCTCGCCGGCGACGTTCGGGACCAGCGCCGGCAGGTCGCCGTCGCCGATCTCCTCGCGCACCCACGGCAGGACGCCCTCGTCGTCGCCGCCGTAGTCGATCACCGGCATCGCGACCGGCGTGACGCCCAGCGCGACGGCGACGTCCTGGCCGGACGGGCCCCAGGTGGCGACCCGCTCCGGCGCGGCCTCGATGGTGGTGCTGCCGAGGGCGTGCTCGATGGTGACGGGGAACGCGTCGGTGCCGGGCGCGGCCGAGTCGCCGCCGGCGGGAGCCGTGCTGCCGCCGTCGTCGGAGCCGCAGCCGGCGAGGGCCGCGGCTCCGAGCAGCAGCGCGAGCAGGACGGTGGGCAGGCGTCGTCGAGTCACCCGCATAAGTTAGCTCAGGCTAACCTCACTTCGCGAGCCGGTGGCCCGCTCAGGCGCTGACCGTGCCCGTGAGCCGGCAGGCGTCGGCCCAGCGCGCCGGGTCGGCGTGGCCGCGCGGCTCGACCAGGTCGGAGCAGTCGGCGATGGTGAGCTCGAGCAGCTGGTGCAGCAGGGCGTCGGGGTCGGGGACGCAGGCGTTGGCGATGCCCTCGACCGCGCAGCGGACCGCCGTGGGTGCCGCGTAGCGCTGGAAGCCCTTGAGCGTGGTCTGCTCGCCCTCGGCGAAGTCGCGCGCCCACTGGGCCGCCACCGGCACCTGGTCGAGGGCCTCGCGGCTGCGGTCGGTGAGCGTGCCGGCCGGCCGGTGGTCGAGGTCGTCGAGGATGCGCTCGGCCGAGAGGATGGCGACCGCGAGCACCCGCTGCCGCTCGGCCGAGGCCACGGGGACCGCCGTGGCGGCGACCCGCAGCGTGATGACGACGTCCATGCGGGGATCGTCGGAGTCGACGCCGATGACCATGGGCACCAGCGGCGCGAGCTGCGGCCGTCGCTCGTCGGAGATGGCGTCGTTCACCAGCCGGGCGACCGCGGCCAGCAGCGGGTGCGTGCAGGACGGGTGGTCGCTCCAGCGCTCACCGGCGAGGTACGACGCGAATTCCATGAAGCACGCGCCCTTGCGCGCGTTGCGGTGTTTGCCCTTCGAGAGCACCGGCAGCATGCCTGGTGCGTCGTTGTGGAGACCGGACATGGATGCACCCCGAGAGTCTCTTCGGCGGGTTGTGTGCTCTCCATCTTGCTCCTGTCATCGCCCGGATTCCACTGGTTTGCGGCTGCGTTCCGATCGCGTGCGTGATCGCGCACGGGAGCGTCAGGGCAGTTCCAGGGCTCGCCGGGCGACCAGGGCGGCGGCGGTGGCGAGCTGCTCGAGCTCCGTCGTCGTCATCTGTGGGTCGCGGCCGCGGCGGGCGGTGGCGGCCTCGAGGTGGTCCAGCGGGGCGCCGCCGGCCGCCTCGAGGAACGGCCCGACGAGGGCGTCGGCGAGGGGCCCGAGATCCGCCGCGGGGTCGACGGCGACCTGGGCGAGGATCAGGGCGGAGTAGGCGATGTCGAGGCCGGCGGGGCCGTCGGTGGCGTTGCGCCAGTCGATCAGCACCGGGCCGTCGTCGGTGAGGACGACGTTGTCCGGGTGCAGATCGAGGTGGACGACGGTGTCGCCGGGCGCGACCGGGTGCGGGTGGCCGGCGGGCGGGAGGGCGTGCAGCGTCGTGTGCAGGCCGGCGAGCACGGCGGCGGCCTCGTGCGTGGTGCTGTCGCCGGTGGTCAGTGCGCTGAGGAGGGTCGGGCCGGTCAGCCGGTCCAGCACGAGGTCCGGACCACTGGCGTGGTGGACGGCTGGCGCCGGGAACCCGTGAGCGCGGACGTGTGCCATGACGGCGGCCTCGGTGCCCACGTCCTTGCCGTCGCGGTAGCGGCGCAGCACCCGGTCGCCGTCGAGCGCATAGACGTCTGCCGTGCGACCCTCGCCGACGAGCTCGAGGCCGGTCACTCGCCGCGGACGCGGTCGACGCGGATCACCGTCGCGACGGAGTACCGCTGCGCGAACACCGCGGGGCTGCCCGTGATGCGGGTCATCTCGTCGCCGTACTTGGCCAGGTACTCCGGCGACTCGTCCGGTGGCGCGACGTCCTCGCGGATCTCCGCCCGGCCCGTGAGCACCGCGAAGTCGCCGCCGTCGTGGTCGCTGTTCAGGTGCAGCGCGACCCGCGGGTTCTGCTCCAGCCAGTCCAGCCGCTTGGCGTGCCGGTCGTTGTAGATCACGATGTCGTCGCCGCTGCGGACGAACCAGACGGGCGTCGGCTGCGGCGTCCCGCTGGGCGCCACGACGGTGAGCCAGAGGACGCGGTCGTCGCGGAGCCGCTGCGCCAGTCGGCGTCCGAGTTCGGTGCCGATGCCGGGGAAGGTGCCGTCGTCGCTCATGCCACCGAGCCTAGGAGAGGCGCAGCAGGTTCCCTGATCATGTTCGGTGGCGGCGTGTCAGCGACCGCGAGGGGACCTGATCACGGCCTCGGCCTCCGCCAGCAGATATGCCTGCGACGTCTTCTCCGGCGGCACGGACTCCCGCGCCTCCCGGACCAATCGCGCCTCGACCGTGAACCCCGCATCCACCAGCAACGACGCGATCCGGTCGGGCTGTAGTCGATACGCGTCGACGGCGAGTCCGGCATGCCCGTACGCCTGCTCCACACGGACGACCTCGTCGCCCACCTGGAACGCCAGCAACACCCACCCGCCGTCGCGCAGCACGCGGCGGAACTCCGCGAACACCGCGGGCAGCGCCACCGGCGGCGTGTGGATGATCGAGTACCAGGCGACCAGCCCGGCCAGGCTCGCGCCCGCCGCCTCGAGCGCCGTCATGGTCCCCACCGAGAACGACACCTCCGGGCAGGTGCGTCGCGCGACCTCGATCATCGACGGCGACAGATCGACACCCGAGACGTCCAGTCCCGACTCGTGCAGGTACCTCGTGATGCGCCCCGGCCCGCACCCCACCTCGATGACCGGACCGCCGTCGCCGCCGACCAGCTCGGCGAATGCGTCGAGCATCGCGCGGTCGAAGGTCGCCCCGGCGAGGTGGTCGTGCAGCGTCGACGCATAGGACTCGGCGACGGTGTCGTAGGCGGTACGGGTGGCGGTCAGGAAGGCGGGCTCGGTCACAGTTCGGGACCGTACAACCCGCCACCGACACCCATCCCGGCCCCGTCAACGACGGTTGACAACCGGCCGCCTGTCAGCTTAGGTTGACAGCATGACCGGATCGGAGGCACGAGAGGCGGTCGACGCCGCGACCGGCGCCGTCGACGCCGACCCCAGGGTCGGGTTGCGGGCGGTCGCCGCGCTGCGCCGCCTGGTAGAGCGGCTGGAGGCCCTGCAGGTCGACAGCGCACGCCGTCAGGGCTGGTCCTGGGAGGAGATCGGGGCCGCCCTCGGCGTCAGCAGGCAGGCCGTACACAAGAAGCACGCGAGGAGGTAGGGATGTTCGAGCGGTTCACCCACGAGGCCCGCGACGTCGTCATCGGGGCGCAACGCGTGGCCCGCGAGCTGCACCACCGCTGGATCGGCACCGAGCACGTGCTGGTGTCGCTGCTCGCCACGCCGGACGCCCCGGGGGTCGCGACGCTCACGCGCCTCGGGGTCACCCCGGAACGCGGCCGCGAGGCGGTGCTCGCCGTCATCGGCGACGGGTCCGACGGCCTGGGCGACGAGGACACCGAGGCGCTGAAGGCGTTCGGCATCGACCTCGACGAGGTGCGCAAACGCGCCGAGGAGACGTTCGGCCAAGGCGCCCTCGACGCGCCGCTGCCGGCCGGCGGCCGCTGGCGACTCTTCGGCCGGCGCAAGACCGAGCGCGGGCCGGGTCACATCCCGTTCGCGCCGCGGGCGAAGAAGGCGCTGGAGCTGTCGCTGCGCGAGGCGCTGGCGTTGAAGGACGGCTTCATCGGGACGCAGCACATCGTGCTCGGCCTGCTGCGCAGCGACGACCGGCAGACGCTCGCGGTGTTCGAGCGGCTCGGCATCGACCCGCGCGAGACGCGACGCGAGGTCCTCGCCGACCTGCGCAAGGCCGCCTGACGCCCAGCGCCCGGGGGGCCCGGTCAGGCCAGCCGGAAGACGGGGTGCCGGGCGGCCTCCGCGGCGAACGCCTCCGGCGGGTCCGACGGCGAGGCGTCGAAGTACGGACGGGTGATCGGCTCGGCCCTCGCGTAGTCCTTGAGCACCGGGCCGGCCTCGTCGGGCGCACATTCGACGACGACGTGTGTGGCGCTGCGCCGGCCCTGCCGGAGCGACACCTCGCCGGCCGCGCGCAGGTTGAGCACCCACGGGACCGGCCCGTACGGCGCGACCAGGTACCGCGCACCGCCGTGCGACATCACCCGCACCGGCGTGGTCCGAGGCTGCCCCGTCGTCCGGCCGCGGACCGTGAGCAGCGCATACGGCCCGACGGGCAGCACCCGCAGCACCCGGCCGATCGCCGCGTTGCCCACCCGCCGGAACAGGGTCGTGCGATAGGTCCGCGCCATGCCCCTACTCTGCGGGGAGAATGGAGGTCGTGACCAGGTTCCGGGCGACGGCGGCAGCTGCGGTCCTGCTGCTGGCATCCTGCACCGGCTACGGCGACGACGGCGGCGGGCTCACCCCGTCGCCGACCGCCACGCCCACACCGTCGGCCACCGAGACACCGAGCCCGTCCCCGATCCGGACTCCCACACCCACACCCACGCCGACCCCGCCGCCGCACCCGGTCTCGCTGCCGGCCCTCATGCAGCAGCGGTACGACGGCGGCGACCTGCGGCTGGGCGAGGTGCTCGAGACCGCGGACACCTACACCCGCTACGCCGTCACCTACCGCAGCGCCGGCCTGACCATCAGCGGCATCCTCAACCTGCCCGACGGCGCCGGGCCGTTCCCGGTGCTGGTCCTGGCGCACGGCTACATCGACCCCGACGTCTACACGACCGGGCGCGGGCTGCGGCGCGAGCAGGACTACCTCGCCCGCCAGGGATACGCCGTCCTGCACACCGACTACCGCAACCACGCCGGCTCCAGCGACGATCCCGAGAACGAGGTCCGGCTCCGGCTGGGCTACACCGAGGACGTCGTCAACGCGGTCCTCGCCGTCAGGGCGGCCGGCGCCACGATCCCGCAGCTCGACGGCGAGCGCGTCGGCCTGCTCGGCCGCTCGATGGGCGGCGGCGTGACGCTGAACGCGCTGGTCGTGCAGCCCGGACTGGTCGACGCCGCCGTCATCTACGCGTCGGTGAGCTCGAACGCCGTCCAGAACTTCGACCAGTGGATCCGCGGCCAGCCGGGCAACGAGGACCTCACCGACCGGATCATCGCCGCGTACGGCGCGCCCGAGACCAACCCGGAGTTCTGGCAGGGCGTCTCGCCGGTGACGTACGTCGACCGGGTCACCGAGCCGGTGCTGATCCACCACGGCACCGCCGACGAGACCTGCCCGCCGCAGTGGGCCGTCGACACCGACGCCGCCCTCCGCGCCGCCGGCAAGGACGTCACGCTGCAGCTCTACGAGGGCGAGCCGCACGCGTTCGAGGGCGACTGGCAGCTCTCGATCGAGCGGTCGGCGGCCTTCTTCGCGCAACACCTGACCGGCTAGTAGGGTGGCGGCAGAACCGATCGGCCGGGGTGCCCGCAAGGGCTGAGATCACACCCGCCGAACCTGATCCGGGTCATGCCGGCGCAGGGAGACCGACGGTGCCGGCCCACGGCCGGCGGCGTTCGTCGTGCTCCCTTCCCGGCGGAGGGAGCTGACGGCGACACATGACGCCCACGATCATCACGGTGGCGGGGTCCGACCCGTCCGGGGGAGCCGGCATCCAGGCCGACCTCAAGACGTTCTCCGCGCTGCGGGCCTACGGCGGCGCGGTCCTCACGGCGCTGACGGCCCAGAACACCCGCGGCGTCACCGGTGTCCTGCCGATCCCGGGCGCGTTCGTCGCGGAGCAGTTGGACGCGCTCTTCGCCGACCTCGACGTGCGGGCGGTGAAGACCGGCATGCTCGGCAGCCCGGACGTCGTCGAGGCGGTCGCCGACGCCGCCCGCCGGCACGGGGTGCGGAACCTCGTCGTCGACCCGGTCATGGTCGCGACGTCGGGGGACCGGCTGGTCGACGACGCCACGGTCGAGGCGATCCGCGACCGGCTGCTGCCGCTGGCCGCCGTCGTCACGCCGAACCTGCCGGAGACGGCGGCGCTGCTCGGCCTGCCCGCCGTCGCCGCCGACGAGGCCGCCGCTGCCGCCGTCGAGCTACATGCCAAGGGCCCTGCGGCGCTGGTCAAGGGCGGGCACGCGGCCGGGCCCGACTCGGTCGATGTCCTGGCCGACGACGACGGCGTCCTCGAGCTGCGGGTGCCGCGGGTCCCGACGGCGAACACGCACGGCACGGGCTGCACGCTGTCGTCGGCGATCGCCGTCGGCCTCGGGCACGGCCGGCCGCTGCGCGACGCCGTCAGGGCCGCCAAGGCCTACCTCACCGACGCGTTGCTCGCCGCCGACCAGCTGCACGTCGGCGCCGGTCACGGGCCGGTGCACCACTTCCACGCCTGGTGGACTCCGGAAGGGACCCCCGCATGACGTTCTCCGCCGACGCCTGGACCGCCGCCGGTCCGTGGTACGACGCCATCCGCGCGCACCCGTTCCTCACCGGCCTGGCCGACGGGACGCTGGAGCGGAAGGTGTTCCTCCGCTACATCGCCGACGACGCCCACTACCTGTCCCGGTACGCGCGGGCACTGGCGACGACGGCGGCGCGCTGGCCGGTGCCCGAACAGGCCGCCGTGCTCGCGCGGTTCGCCGCCGGTGCCGTCGACGCCGAGCGGCTGCTGCACGAGGCGCTGCTCGCGGAGTCGGGCCTGTCGCTGACCGATGCGCTCGGCGACGCGGAGCCGACGCCGACCTGTCTCGCCTACGTCAGCACGCTGCAGGCCGACGCCGCGCACGCGCCGGTCGCAGTCGCACTGGCCGGGCTGCTGCCGTGCTTCCGCATCTACACCGAGGTCGGGCGCGATCTGGTCACCGTACTCTCAGGGCCCGACGGCGGCAGCCACCCGTATGCCACGTGGCTGCGCACGTACGGCGACCCGGTCTTCGCCGAGGACACCCGCCGGGCCGAGAGCTTCGCCGACGAGCAGGCGGAACGGCATCCGGGCGCCGTCGCCGGCATGCACGAGGCATACGCCCGCGCGACCCGGTTCGAGTGGATGTTCTGGGACGCGGCCTGGCGCGGAGAGACGTGGCCTGAGCCTGCGTAATGTGGATGTGACCAACCGACCACCGTATGACGTGGTGGATGCGCTTCAGGTTTACGTGGCGTTACACTCGGTCGCACCCGGGCCCAGTGTCGCGCTCGTCACACCACGCCCGACACACCCGGAGGTCTAGTCCACCGTGACCAAGCCCGTCGTACTCATCGCCGAAGAGCTCTCGCCCGCCACCGTCGACGCGCTCGGGCCCGACTTCGAGATCCGCAAGGTCGACGGCGCCGACCGCGCGGCCCTGCTGCCGGCCATCGTCGACGTCGACGCGATCCTGGTCCGCTCGGCCACCAAGGTCGACGCCGAGGCCATCGCCGCCGCCAAGAAGCTCAAGGTCATCGCCCGCGCCGGCGTCGGCCTCGACAACGTCGACGTCAAGGCCGCCACGCAGGCCGGTGTCATGGTCGTGAACGCGCCGACCTCCAACATCACCAGCGCCGCGGAGCTCGCCATCGGCCTGCTGCTGTCCACCGCCCGCAACATCGCCCCCGCCGACAAGGCGCTCAAGGGCGGCGAGTGGAAGCGCAGCAAGTACTCCGGCGTCGAGCTGTACGAGAAGACGGTCGGCATCGTCGGCCTGGGCCGCATCGGCGTGCTGGTCGCGCAGCGGCTGTCGTCGTTCGGCATGAACGTCATCGCCTACGACCCCTACGTGCCGGCCGCCCGCGCCGCGCAGATGGGCGTGCGCAGCGTGTCGCTGGACCAGCTGCTCGAAGAGAGCGACTTCATCACCGTCCACCTGCCCAAGACGCCCGAGACCGTCGGCCTCATCGGCGAGCAGGCGCTGCGCAAGGTGAAGCCGTCGGTGCGCATCATCAACGCCGCGCGCGGTGGCATCGTCGACGAGCACGCGCTCGCCCTGGCGCTCAAGGAGGGCCGGGTCGCCGGTGCCGGCATCGACGTGTTCGCGTCCGAGCCGACCACCGAGTCGCCGCTGTTCGAGTTCGAGTCGGTCGTCGTCACGCCGCACCTCGGCGCGTCGACCGACGAGGCGCAGGAGAAGGCCGGCGTGTCGGTCGCTCGTTCCGTCCGGCTGGCGCTGGCCGGTGAGCTGGTGCCCGACGCCGTCAACGTCAAGGGCGGCGCCATCGCCGAGGACGTCCGGCCCGGCATCCCGCTGGCCGAGAAGCTCGGCCGCATCTTCACCGCCCTGGCCGGCGGCGTCGCGACCCAGCTCGACGTCGAGGTCCGCGGCGAGATCACCGCGCACGACGTGAAGATCCTCGAGCTGGCCGCGCTGAAGGGGGTCTTCGCCGACGTCGTCGAGGACCCGGTCTCCTACGTCAACGCCCCGCTCATCGCCGCCGACCGCGGCGTCGAGGTCCGGCTGGTCACCGACGAGGAGTCGTCGGACTACCGCAACCTGGTCACCCTGCGCGGCGTCCTGGCCGACGGCCGCTCGGTGTCCGTGTCGGGCACACTGTCGGGCCCGAAGCACGTCGAGAAGATCGTCGAGGTGCTGGGCTACGACATCGAGGTCGTCCCGGCCGAGCACATGGCGTTCCTGCGCTACACCGACCGCCCCGGCGTCGTCGGCACCGTGGGGCGCGTGCTGGGCGAGGCCGACGTCAACATCGCCGGCATGCAGGTCAGCCGCACCGGCAAGGGCGGCGACGCCCTGGTCGCCATGACCGTCGACCAGGCCGTTCCGGTCCAGGTCCTCGACGACATCGTCGCGGCCATCGGCGCCGAGTGGGGCCGCACCGTCGACCTCGACGGCTGAGCGTGGGGTCGTGGGGTCGGGTGGGGTTCCCCCGTCCCCCTGCTGCCCATTCTCTTAGCCGCGAATCCGCGCTTCAAGCGGACCGGTGGGCGCTGCGCGCCCTTGGGGGTCCGCTTGACCCGCGGCTTCGCGG
>NZ_SMKL01000043.1 GCF_004348545.1 Jiangella ureilytica
GCCGCCGAGCGTCGCTATCTCTCCGAGACCTCCATGGCACTACTCACCCCGCCCACGACAGAAGAGGTGGTGGCCAAACCCGAGCTCATGACGGCATGATCTAACCCACTGACCCGCACGGTGTTGACCAACTCCACCACTCCGCGGGACGTCACCGGTCGTACCGGTCGTTGGATCACCAGGCCGGTGACAGTGAGACATGCTCGTGCTTTGTCACCGGCCCGGTCGCGTTGCGCCGCCCGTACGGTGCGCCCGGAACGGCCGCTAGGCCGCACGCCCGACGCAGCCGGGAGGGCGCTGCGGCGAGCGCCAGCGAGCCGCCTTGAAACGAAGTAAAGTAAGTTCTCACAGCGCCTCACGGCACCGGGCTGTGCTGTCGCGGGTGATGCTTAACAGTCGCGTATCGGTTGATGCTTGACACCCGGCCGCGAGATCGGCCGTCCTTGTCGACGATGTTCCGCGGGCATCGTCGTGGCGGGAGGCCGGGATTGGCGCTGGTTGCGTTGTCGGTTGTCGAGCAGCGGTTGGACGCGGTCCGGGCGGTGCTGGCGGGGCGAGCGTGGTCGAGGTGGCCGTGCGGGCCGGGGTGTCGCGGCAGTCGGTGCATACCTGGATCGGGTGGTATCTGTCCGAGGGGATCGCCGGGTTGGCGGATCGGTCGCACCGGCCGAAGGAGTGTCCGCATCAGGTCACCTCGGTGGTGGAGATCGCGGTCGCGGAGATGAGGCGAGAGCATCCGCGGTGGGTGCGAAGCGGAGCTCGACGACGGCGACACCCGCGTCGTGCGCCGCACCACCACACAGGCCGTGCGTAGCATCAAAGGCCAATCGCCACGCAGCACCGCGAGCAACCGATGACCAGCACCGACAACCCAGAGGACCAGGAACCGGTGACACCTCACTACTACGCGGCCTTCCCGTCACTGCGTGACGTCTACCTGGAAGATTCGTGGGTCCTGAGCATCTTCCCCGCCGAACACGACGTGACCTTCAGGATCGAGGCCGTCCTCACCGCCGAACATCCCAACCACCAACCGCCGAAGCCGGGCGAGCAGTACTGCTACGCCCTCGCAGATCTCCAGATCCGCAGCACCGCTCCCATCGACTATCAGCTCAGCGGTGCCCGACCCGCTGTCAACCTCTCCGCAACCCCCGACCTGGGCAACATCGACACCTTCCAACCGGCCGGGCCATCGAGCTGGGAACTCCGCGGCGAGTGGGGCGCGATCACAGTCCAACACCCACAAGTCGATCTGGCCCTCAGCGGTCCCACTCCCTAGCATCACAACCAGGTGGCCGCGGACCACCACCCAGAGACCAAGGCCGACCGTCAAGGATCAGCCGACACAGAACCGTCAACCATCAACCGCGTCAAGGCACTCACGGCACCGGGCTGTCCTCCGTCGGGTGATGCGCGACGGTCGTCCGCCAGGTGATGTGCGACAGTCGGAAGCGCGCGGATGCGGCATGAGCGGGCGAGAAGTGATCCACCCGCCTGACGGTGCGCCGGCTGCTCGCCGCGCAATAGACCCCTGACCCGGTCACGACTGGGAGATTCGTGTCCTCACAGGTTGAAACGAGTAGGACCAATCCCGCTGCGTGCGACAGCTCCGCGCGATCGGCACGATCGCGCCGATCGCAGCTGGCCGGATGTCTTACATGCGGGATCTCAGTACGTCGAACTCGCAGCCTGGGGAGGATGGGTCGAAGCCGTGCTCGACCAGCCAGCGGGACGCTCCGAGGCTTCGCAACGACCACCATCCGCGGATCACGTCGAGGTCGACGTCGGTGCCGTAGCCGGCGAGGAGGTCGTCAAGGCGCTCCTCGTGTCCGAGCGTTAGGATGGCGAGGTCGTACATCGCGTCGCCCTGGTTCGCCTCGGACCAGTCGATCACGCCGGTGAGATTGTCACCGTCGACGAATACGTGGGTGATCTGCAGGTCCCCGTGCGTGAACACCGGTGTCCACGGCCGGAGCGCGGCCTGGGCAACCTGGCGGTTGCGCGTGACCAGGTCGCTCGGAAGGGTGCCGCTCGCGATGAGCCACTCGCACTCGGCGTCGAGGTGCGATGCGATCTCGTCGACGCTCTCACCGGACCATGGCGGCAGCGGCGCGTCGTGCAGCATCCGTACGGCGGCACCCGCTGCGGCCCACGCCGCCGGCGACGCAGTCGACGGCTCGCCGAGGCGACCGAGTGCCGTCCCCGGGAGGGCGGCGAGCGCGAGTACGGGCGGCTCTCGCCACAGCACCTCCGGAGTCGGGATCGGCGCCAAAGCCATCGCCTCGACCTCGACGTCGGTGTTGGTCTGATCAGCGTCGACCTTCAGGAACACGTCACCAACGCGCAAGGTCGCGCGCTGGCTATGCGCGACGACGACCTCGACCTCATCCACGTCGGCGATTATTGCGCGGATGACCATCAACCTCACCGGGATTTGTCGCGTGCGACCGCGCGCAGCGACCGCGACCCGCTGCCCGGCGTACTTCCTGCACGTCACCGACCGCTGACGGGGTAGAGAACCCGCGTCCCTTGGCATCGGGGGACGAATCCCGCTCATAGGCGGGCCCCTCAGCCGACTCGCTCACATCGGCAGATCCGTGCGGTGGCCGGCGCTTTCAAGTAGGTCGCCAGACACCTAGCCTGTCGCAGATCAGCTGGCAGGAAACTGTCGCGCATCAGATGTCGGGGAACACTCACCGCACCGGGCTGCTTTGACTGACCTGATTCTTGACGGATCTGTGTCAGCTGATGGTTGACGCCCAGAAGCGCACGGACCTGCCAAGAGGCGTCAAGGCCGCGTTGTCGCGTAGAGGAGCATGTCGCGCCGGATCCCTCCGATCTCCTGGTGGCTGCGGAGCAGTCCCTCTCGCTGATATCCCGACGCCTCGGCAACGTGGATTGAGCTGTTGTTCCACGGTTCGATGTACAGCTCGATCCGGTGCAGGGCGGGAATGGTCCAAGCGAACGTGGTGAGCGCCCTCAATGCGCTGCTGCCGATGCCGCGGCCCCGGTGCGCGGCAACCACCGAGTAGCCCGCTGTCGCGCGGCCAGCCGACAGGTTCTGAAGCCACAATCCGATCGCGCCGACGGCGTTGTCGGACTCGGCCTCGGCGATGGCGAAGGACAGTCCGATTCCTTCGGTGAGCCGATCGCGCTGCCGATGGATCCACTCCAGAGCCTGCTGGGCTGTCGGGAGCGCGGGCAGGCTGCCGATGAGGGGGATGTAAGGGTCGTCCCCCAGCTCGATAGCGAGGTGTGCGTCCTTGTCGGTGAATTCACGCAAGACGACTGAACCGTAGGCCGGTGGCGTGGTCGGCCAGGAGGGCAACTGCTCTGTCACGTGTCGATTGTCGCTGTGGTCAGCGTCCCGTGCCGCCCAATTGCTCCCACGCTCGGCCGCGATGCGCGCGGCGGCAGTGTCAAGGATCTACCGACACACGACGGGTCACGCATCACCCGCGACAAGCCACTCACGGCACCGGGCCGGGGCGGGATGAGGTGGTCAGGCGCTGTGAGGACGGCTGGCTTGCGGACAAGCCAGCCGCTTGGAGCGGGACAGGTCACATCGGCTCGTGACCCGCAGATTGCAGCCGGTCCTGCAACGATTCGGTCGGGCGGTGTCCCTCGTGGCGGCGTCATCACCACCGCGACCCTCCGCGGACGCCACCAAGTGGTCGGAGCTGGCGACGCGGCTCGGGCACCCGACGTTGGTCCGGCACGGGTTGCGGCACACCGCGCTCACGTGGATGGCCGACGCCGGGGTCTCGCTCGACGTTTTGCAGAAGGTCGCGGGGCACCTAGTCCCCCGACGTGACCTCGCGCTACCTGCACCCGGACCTGTCCGCGTTGCGGGCCGCTGGGGAGTCGTTCTCGGCCTGGTGGTCCAAGCCTGGTCCAAAGCCGCCGCAGCTCCGCGTGGTGGGCGGCAGCTCCGGGCGTGAAAAAAGCCCCGCTGACCTGCGTCAACGAGGCTCCAATTCCAGTCGGGCTGACAGGATTTGAACCTGCGACCCCTTGACCCCCAGTCAAGTGCGCTACCAAGCTGCGCCACAGCCCGTGGCCGCTCCGCCTGCGTGCTGCGGAGCGATGAACAGTGTACCGCCTCCGAACCACCGCTCCGGACACCCACCGACCCGACCCGAGCTAGGGCCGGGGCCGCCGGCTGTCGTAATCGGACCGGAAGGGCTGCGCCCGCACGTCCCCGTGCTGAGCGGCCCACATGCCGGCGGCCAGCGCCCACGCCAGAAGCAGCAGCGTCACGACCAGAACCACACCCACGACCAACACCTCGTCACCCCGGAACGCACGACACAAGCAGACCAATCACGAATCCACTTCCACAGAACACCAGTCCACTCTTCTCAACAAGAGGCCAATCGTGGAAGACTGGACCGATGGACGGCGGCAGGCTCGGCCCCAAGGACCTCAAGACGCTGCTCGGCGAGTGGGAGACGAGCGGTCAGAGCGCCTACCAGGCGCTCGCCGACCGCATCCGGCTGCTCATCATCGACGGCCGCATCCCGAGCCGTACGAAGCTGCCCGCCGAGAGAGAACTCGCCGACACGCTCGAGAAGAGCCGCACCACGATCGTCTCGGCCTATGGGGCGCTCAAGAACACCGGCCACCTCGTCAGCCAGCGCGGGTCGGGCAGCGTCGTCGCGCTCCCCCATCATGCGAACCCGCCCACCACCAGTCCGCAGACGCACCTCGTCGACTTCGCGCGGGCGGCACCGGCCGCGATCAGCGGTCTCGAGACCATCATCCAGCGGGCGACACAGCACCTGCCGCAGGTCCTCAGCAAGACCGGATTCGACCTCATCGGCAGCCCGGCACTGCGCGACCGCATCGCGCAGCACTACTCGAGCAGGAACCTGCCGACGACACCCGGCCAGATCATGATCACCCTCGGCGGGCAGCATGCGCTCGCCCTCATCGCGCGGACGTTCGTGCGCCAGGCCGACCGCGTCCTCGTCGAGTCGCCGACCTACCCGCACGCGCTCGACGCGTTCCGGCTGTCCGGTGGGCGGCTCGTCACCACGCCCGTGACCAGCGCGGGATGGGATCCGGACCGGCTGCGCGACACATTCGAGCGGGTGCGGCCGTCACTCGCCTACCTGATCCCCGACTTCCACAACCCGACCGGCGCCTCCATGCCCCCCGACGTCAGAAGCGACGTCGTGGAACGAGCGAGACGAGCCGGCACCGTCCTCGTCATCGACGAGACGACCGCGGACCTCGACCTCGGGCGCGGCTGGACGGACGTCCCCTTCGCCGCACGCGCCGATGGCGTCAGGACACTCACCGTCGGGTCGCTCGGGAAGAGTGTCTGGGGCGGGTTGCGCATCGGGTGGATCAGGGCGGACGACGACGTCATCGGCTCGCTGCACGCGGCGCGGGCGGCCGGCGACCTCGGGACGCCGGAGCTCGAGCAGCTCGTGGCCGCCGAGGTGTTCGAGGACTACGACGCCCTCGTCCAGCGGCGCATCGCCCAGCTGCGCCACCACCGCGACGTCCTGACCCGGGAGCTGAGAGAGCGGCTGCCGCAGTGGGATGTCCCCGTGCCCGACGGCGGCACCTCGCTCTGGTTGGGGCTCGGCGCACCCATCAGCTCCGCGCTCGCGTTGTTCGGCCTGACCAGGGGCGTCAGCATCATCGCGGGACCCAGGTTCGGCGTCGACGGCGCGTTCGAGCGGTTCATCCGCATCCCCTACACGGGCCCCGTCGACCAGCTGACCCGCGGCGTCCACCTGCTCGCGGACACCGCGCAGTCACTCCCCGCGCTCCCGGCGGGACGGGCGGCACCGCACCTGGCCGACGTCGTCTGAGACGACGCCGGCCGGGCACACCCGACGAGACAGCTCACTCCCAGCGGAACACCTTCGCCGACACCGCCGCCGCGACCACCGTCACGACCAGCAGCGCGATGATGTTCGTCGCGCCGGGCCAGTGGCCGTCCCACGCGGACTGCATGGCCTCCATGCCGGCGCCCAGCGGTGACACGTCGCGCACGGGCCGCGCCCATTCGGGCATCAGGTCGCCGGGCGTCCAGACGCCGGCGAAGAACATGCTCGGGAAGAACAGCAGCATGCCGATCGACGTCGCCGCCTTGCCGGTCGGCGCCAGGGCCGCGACCAGCAGGCCGAGCCCGAACAGCGACGACGCCATCAGCAGGAAGGCGAGCAGGAACCCGACCGGGTTCTCCGGCATGCCGATGTCGAACGAGACCGCGCCGAGCGCCAGCACGACGACCGCCGCGCCGACCGCCGCGACCAGGTTGACCAGCAGCTGCGCCGCCAGCACGTTGACCGGGTGCACCGGCGTCGTCGACAGCCGCCGCAGGATGCCCTTCTCGCGGTAGGTCGCGAGCACGGTCGGCAACACGCTCAGCCCGAGCATCGCCGCCGCCAGGGCCAGCGACAGGACCGGCAGGAAGCCGGCGCTCACGTTGTTCTCGTCGTCGCCCTCGGTGAAGCCGATCGAGCCGAAGACGACCAGGATGCCGATGGGGACGGCGAAAGTCATGACGGCCGACGTGGAGTCACGCAGGAACAGCTTGGACTCGACGGTAGTGATCTTGGTCAGGGTGGACATCAGAGGTCTCCGATCCGGTTCGCGACGCGAGGGGCCGACGGTGTCAGGCCGCGATCTGCGGCTCGAACGAGCGGCCGGTCATCGCGACGAAGGCGTCCTCGAGGCTGGCCTGGTCCATGCGCAGCTCGGCGGCGACGACGTCGTGCGCGGCCAGGGTGGTGATGACGGTGTACGGCAGGTTGCCGGTGCCGGTGACGACGTAGTGGGCGCCCTCGCGGCTGACGGCGGTGACGTCGGGCAGGGCGGTGAGGACGGCCTCGTCCAGCGGCGCCGACGGGCGGAACCGCAGCGTCTGCTCCGTCGACACCCGGGAGATCAGCCCGGCCGGGCTGTCGATGGCCGCCACCCGGCCGCCGTCGATCAGCGCGAGCCGGTCGCAGAGCCGTTCCGCCTCGTCCATGAAGTGGGTGACCAGGATGATCGTGACGCCGCGCGCCCGGACCTGCTCGATCAACTGCCAGGTGTCGCGCCGTGCTTGCGGGTCGAGACCGGTGGTGAGCTCGTCGAGCACGGCGATGCGCGGGTTGCCGACCAGCGCCAGCGCGATGGAGAGCCGCTGCTTCTGGCCGCCGGACAGCTTCTCGAACCGGGTGCCGGCCTTGTCGGCGAGCCCGAGGTCGTCGAGCAGCTCGGCCGGGTTCGCAGGCGACGGGTAGAACGAGGCGTAGAGGTCCAGCGCCTCGGCGGCGGTGAGCTTCTCGGGCAGCTCGCTCTCCTGCAGCTGCGCGCCCAGCACCCGGCGCACGTCCATCCGGTCGCGAATCGGGTCGAGGCCCAGCACGCTCACGCTGCCGCCGTCGGGCCGCCGCAGTCCTTCGATGCACTCGACGGTGGTGGTCTTGCCGGCGCCGTTGGGGCCGAGGATCCCGAAGATCTCGCCCTCCTCGACCTCGAACGAGACGTCGTCGACGGCGACGGTGGAGCCGTACGCCTTGTGCAGGTTGCGCACCTCGATGATGGGCATGGCAAAGCCGTCCTTCCTGCGGAACTGCGGAGAGTGGGTGGAGTCGGTGGGTGACGGTGACGCCGTCAGGCCTTCTGCGGCCGGAGGTCGATGGTGCGGACGAAGCGCTGGATGCCCGCGAGGGTGAGCGCCAGCAACCCGAGCGCGACGAGGACCGCGACACCGTCGGGCAGCCGCTCGATGTCGAGGTTCTCCATGACCGCGCCGGCCCAGCCGACCGACATGACCGCCTCGACGGCCAGCATCGGGAGCAGCAGGAGCGGCAGGCAGATCGTCGGCCAGAACCAGCTCCACTTGTAGTAGGCCGAGCCGATGAGCCAGCCGGCGGCGACGTTGGCGGCGACGACGATCCAGACCTCGGGGACGATGATCCAGAACTGGTAGCCCTCGGTGAACAGGTGCGGCGTGGTGAACGTCGGCACCTCGTCGGCCAGCCGGTACAGCCCGTACTCGATCAGGTAGCCGCCCGCCTCGAGCAGCGCCATGACGCCGGCCAGTGCGATGACGGTGGCCGTGCCGGCCCAGCCGAAGCTGCGCCGCGTCACGCCGGACGCGATGGCCACCGGCAGGTAGGCGGCGGTGATGACGATGCCCATCGAGAGCGGGAAGTACCGCGTCGCGTAGGCGGAGTTCTCCCAGATGCTCTCGCTGGCCTCGCCGCCCCCGTTCGTCGTCAGCTGCACGAGCATGCCGATGACCAGGAAGATCACGGCGACGATCACGACGAACCACAGGACAGACACCGACAGGCCTTTCGCCAGGTCCTGGAACGACGCCCGGGCGCGGCGGTACGTGAGCGACGAGCTCATGCCGGGTCTCCCTTCGTGAGGTGGACGAACAGGTCCTGCAGCGCGACCGGCGATAGCTCCAGGCCCCAGTCGGCGGCGACGGCGCGCGCGTCCGGGTCGATCTCGCCGTAGACGGTGACCGACTTCGTCCCGCCGAGCCGCTGCTCGCCGAGGATCGTCATGCCGGTGGTGAAGTCGTCGACGGCGACGGCGGGTCCGACGACGGCGGCGCCGCGCATGCGCAGCGAGTCGGTGTCGTCGTGGACCACCAGCCGGCCGCGGTCGATGATGACGACCTGCTCGAACAGCCGCCCGACCTCTTCGATGAGGTGGGTCGACAGGATGATCGTGCGCGGGTTCTCGATGTAGTCCTCGAGCAGGATGTCGTAGAACGCGTACCGCGACGGCGCGTCCATGCCGAGGTAGGCCTCGTCGAGCATGGTCAGCGGTGCCCGCGACGCGAGCCCGACCGTGATCCCGAGCGCCGACTTCTGCCCGCGCGAGAGCTTGGCGACGCCGCGCTTCGACGGCAGCTGGAACGTGTCGAGCAGCCGCTGCGCGAACTCCTCGTCCCAGTACGGCCGGAACCGGCGCGCCCGGCGCAGGGTGCCCTTGACGCTGTCGCCGTCGACGACGACGTCGCCGCTGTCGCGGACCAGGCAGATGTGCTGGGTGAGCTCCTCGTTCTCGAACGGCTCCTGGCCGTCGACGAGGATGGTCCCCTCGGTGACCCGGCGGTACGCGGCGATGAGCGACATCAGCGTGGTCTTGCCCGAGCCGTTGCGGCCGAGCAGGCCGTAGATCTTGCCGCCCTCGAGCTTCAGCGTGAGGTCGTCGATCGCCGTGACGTCGCCGGGGTACCGGACCGTGAGGTTCTGGATCTCGATGCCGCTCATGCGGACTCCTCGGCCTTCAACGAGTGGATGCGCGCGACGACGTCGTCGAGCGGGATGCCGATGACGCGGGCCTCGGCCACCATCGGCTCGACCACGTCGGCGAAGAAGTGCTCGCGCCGCTGCGCCAGGAGCATGTCGCGGGCGTCGGGGCTGACGAACATCCCGATCCCCCGCCGCTTGTAGAGGACGCCCTCGTCGACCAGCTGCTGGAACCCCTTGGCGGCGGTCGCCGGGTTGATGCGGTAGTACGCCGCGTACTGGTTGGTGGACATCACCTGCTCGTCAGCTCCCAACTCGCCGCTGAGGATGTCGTTCTTGATGGACTCCGCGATCTGGTGATAGATCGGGCTCCGGTCGTCGAACATGCGCACCCCCTCCGGTTCCTAGGTTCTTTACTTCACTAATGAACCGTAACACCGGCGAACCAACGAACGCAACCAAGGCAGCGCCTGGCTCGCCGCGTGCGCCTTCGTACACACCTGGCAGTGGACGGCTCGTACGGCTTCTCCGCGGCGGACCGATGAATCCGGCGCATCGGGTGTCTCTGCCCTGGTGACTGTGTCACTACGTGGAAGGAGCACCTCATGCGCCCGCTCATCGTCACGAACATCGTCTCGGCCGACGGCTACTACGACGGACCCGGCAAGGACGTGATGGCCATGCCGTTCGACGACACCTTCGACGACTACAACGCCCTGCGCCTGCGGGCGGCGTCGACCGTCCTGCTCGGTCGCACCTCGTACGACGGGTTCCGCTCGTACTGGCCCCCGGTGGCGTCGCAGCCGGAGGTGCGGGAGGTGGAGCGGGAGATCTCGCGGCGGATGACGGCGGTCGACAAGGTCGTCGTGTCCGACCGGCCGGCCCCGGCGCCGTCGTCACCCTGGGGCGATTCCCGGTTCGTGCCGCGGGCCGAGGCGCCCGCCGTCGTCGCGGCGCTGAAGGAGCAGGAGGGCGGCGACATCCTCACGTTCGGTAGCCGCACGCTGTGGACGTCACTGTTGCGGGCCGGCCTGGTCGACGAGGTCCACCTGCTGGTGGGGTCGGCGTTCCTCGGCGGCGGGACCCCCATCTGGGACGGCGGGCAGCGGACGCCGTTGCGGCTCCTGGACGTGCGGCGACTCGGCGAGTCCCAGCTCGTGCTGCTGCGCTACGACGCCCGCCCGACGGCGTGAGACTCGCGCCAGCCCGATCAGATGGCGTGGCCGAAGGTGGCGTGCGGCGAGTCCTTGATGACCGGCTCCGGCTCCCCCGCCCAGTCGGCCTCGCGGATGACCTTCATGGCGGCCTTGCGGGCCTCGCGGTCGAGCTTGTCGATGAACAGCACACCGTCGAGGTGGTCGGTCTCGTGCTGGATGGCGCGAGCCAGGCGGTCGGAGCCCTCGATGGCGACCGGGTCGCCGTACATGTTGAAGCCGTGCGCCACCACGCGCAACGCGCGGCGGCAGTCGTACTCGAGGCCGGGGAGGGAGAGGCAGCCCTCGGGGCCGAACTGCTCCTCCTCGGACAGCTCGAGCGACGGGTTGATGAGGTGACCCACCACGTCGTCGACGTCGTAGGTGAAGACGCGGAGGGAGACGCCGATCTGCGGGGCGGCGAGGCCGGCGCCCGGTGCGGCCCGCATGGTGTCGATCAGGTCGTTGACCAGCTGCTGGACCTCGCGGTCGAAGTCGACCACGGGTTCGGCCTTGGTGCGCAGGACCGGGTCGCCGAACAGGCGGATCGGGCGGACGGCCATCTCTTACTCCTCGGATGAACGATCAGATGCGACCAGCCCCAGCTGCGACAGCTCGTCGCGCAGCCGGTCGGGGCCGGTGAAGTGCAGGCTGGTCATGCCCAGCTCCGTGGCGGCGTCGACGTTGGGCGGGTTGTCGTCGATGTAGACGGTCGACGACGCGTCGAGGCCGTAGCGGTCGAGCAGCAGCTGGAAGATCCGCGGGTCGGGCTTCACCAGCCGCTCGGTCCCCGATACCACGATGCCCTCGAACCAGGACAGGAACTCGAACCGCTCCAGGGCCAGCGGGAACTTCTCCGCCGACCAGTTGGTCAGCGCGTACAGTCCCACCGAGCCACCGGAGCGCAGCTCGCGCAGCAGCTCGACGGTGCCCTCGATGGGCCCGCCGATGGTCTCGATCCACCGCTCGTCGTAGGCGGCGATCAGCTCAGCGTGCTCCGGAAACGAGGCCGACAGCGACGCCACCGCATCGGCCCACGTCCGGCCCGCGTCCTGCTCAGCGTTCCACGACGGCGTCGTGACCTCGGCCAGGAACCGCTCGACCGACTCCTCCGACGGCAGCAGCGTCCGGTACAGGTACCGCGGGTCCCAGTCGACCAGGACGCCACCGAGATCGAAGACGACCGCCTCGGGCGTGCTCATACGTTGAAGCCGAGCGCTCGGAGCTGCTCCCGTCCCTCGTCGGTGATCTTGTCCGGCCCCCACGGCGGCATCCATACCCAGTTGATGCGCAGCTCGCTGACCAGCCCGTCGGTCGCGGCCGCGGCCTGCTCCTCGATGAGGTCGGTCAGCGGGCAGGCGGCGCTGGTGAGCGTCATGTCGACGGTGGCGACGTTCTGCTCGTCGACGGTGACGCCGTAGATGAGGCCGAGGTCGACGACGTTGATGCCCAGCTCGGGGTCGACGACGTCGCGGAGGGCCTCCTTGAGGTCCTCGAGGTCGACGGTGGTGGTCATCGTGCATCCTCCTCAACGGTGACGGGGCCGGCCATGGCCCGCGCCGTCGCGTCCTTGAAAGCCATCCAGCTCAGCAGCGCGCACTTGACCCGGGCCGGGTACTTGGCGAC
Organism: Jiangella ureilytica; assembly: GCF_004348545.1. Taxonomy (GTDB): domain Bacteria; phylum Actinomycetota; class Actinomycetes; order Jiangellales; family Jiangellaceae; genus Jiangella; species Jiangella ureilytica. Next base: position 12,038 of record NZ_SMKL01000043.1, read on the forward strand.
GCCGGCGAAGGCGATGCCGTCGCCGAGCACGTCCTCGTCGGGCTCGATCTGCCCCTTGCCCTGCATCAGCTCGACGAACGTCTGCTCGACGGCGAACGCGTCCGAGACCGAGGACCCGGTCAGCAGCTCGTGCAGCACGCTCGCCGAGGCCTGGCTGATGGAGCAGCCCTGCCCCTCGTAGGACACGTCAGTGATGGTCGAGCCGTCGAGCGCGACCCGGACGGTGATCTCGTCGCCGCACGTGGGGTTGACGTGGTGCGCCTCGCCGCCGAACGGCTCGCGCAGCCCGCGCCCGTGCGGGTGCTTGTAGTGGTCCAGGATGATCTCCTGGTACAGACTGTCGCTCACCCGAAGAACCTCTTCACCTGATGGAGACCGTCGGCGAGCGCGTCGATCTCGTCGAACGTCGTGTACAGGTAGAACGACGCTCGGGTGGTCGCGGGTATTCCGTACCGGACGCAGACCGGCCGCGCGCAGTGGTGTCCGACGCGGACGGCGACGCCCTGCTCGTCGAGGAGCTGGCCGACGTCGTGCGGGTGGACGCCGTCGACGACGAACGACACCGTCCCGCCGCGCGACTCCATGGAGTCGGGGCCGATGATGCGCACGCCGTCGACACCACGCAGTCGCTCCAGCGCGTACGCGGTGACGGCCTGCTCGTGGGCGTGGATGCGGTCCAGGCCGATGCCGGTCAGGTAGTCGACCGCCGCGCCCAGGCCGATGGCCTGCGCGATCGGCGGCGTGCCGGCCTCGAACTTGTGCGGGATGGGGGCGAACGTCGACCCCGTCATGGCGACGGTTTCGATCATCTCGCCGCCGCCGAGGAACGGGGGCAGCCCGTCGAGCACCTCGCGGCGCCCCCACAGGACGCCGATGCCCGTGGGGCCGACCATCTTGTGGCCGGTGAAGGCGAGCAGGTCGATGCCCAGCTCGTTGACGTCGACACTCTGGTGCGGCACCGACTGCGAGGCGTCGAGCAGCACCAGCGCGCCCACCTCGCGGGCCCGCGCGACCACCGTCGCGACGTCGTTGACCGTCCCGAGGCTGTTCGACTGGTGCACCAGCGAGACGATCTTCGTCCGCTCGTTGATCAGCTCGCCGATGGTCGACAGGTCGAGGCGGCCGTCGTCGGTCAGACCGAACCAGCGGAACGCCGCGCCGGTCCGCTTCGCCGCCAGCTGCCACGGCACGATGTTCGAGTGGTGCTCCATCTCGGTGACGACGATCTCGTCGCCCGGCCCGAGGCGGTAGCGCGGGTCGTCGGCCAGGCCGCTGGCCAGCGTGTGCGCCACCAGGTTGAGCGCCTCGGAGGCGTTCTTGGTGAAGATGATCTCGTCGCGGCTCGGCGCCTTGATCAGCGCGGCGAGCTTGTCGCGGGCGCCCTCGTAGGCCGCTGTCGACTCCTCGCCGAGCTGGTGCACGGCACGCGCCACGTTGGCGTTGTGCCGCGTGTAGTGCTCGGCGAGGGTGTCGAGGACGGCCATCGGCTTCTGCGAGGTGTTCGCGGAGTCGAGGTAGACCAGCGGCCGGTCACCGGCGAGCCGCCGTTCGAGGATCGGGAAGTCCTTGCGGACCCGATCCACGTCCAGCGGGCTGTGCGGTGTACTCACGGTGGCTCCTCGATGTCGGTGCTGGCGGCTCAGGCAGGGGTGCCGACGTAGTCGACGTAGCCCTTCTCCTCCAGCTTCTCCGCCAGCTCCGAGCCGCCCTCCTCGGCGACCCGGCCGGCGACGAAGACGTGCACGAAGTCGGGCTTGATGTAGCGCAGGATCCGCGTGTAGTGCGTGATCAGCAGGACGCCCTTGTCGCCGCCCGCGGTGAAGCGGTTGACGCCGTCGGACACGACCCGCAGCGCGTCGATGTCGAGGCCGGAGTCGGTCTCGTCGAGCACGGCGAACTTCGGGTTGAGCAGCTCCAGCTGCAGGATCTCGTGGCGCTTCTTCTCGCCGCCGGAGAAGCCGGTGTTGAGGTCGCGCTCGGCGAAGTCGTCGGCGATGGCCAGCTTGTCCATGGCCTCCTTGACGTCCTTGACCCAGGTACGCAGCTTCGGGGCCTCGCCGTCGACCGCGGTCTTGGCGGTGCGCAGGAAGTTCGACACCGACACGCCCGGCACCTCGACCGGGTACTGCATGGCCAGGAACAGGCCGGCGCGGGCCCGCTCGTCGACCGACATGGCCAGCACGTCCTCGCCGTCGAGCAGCACCTCGCCGCTGGTGACGGTGTACTTCGGGTGCCCGGCCAGGGAGTATGCCAGGGTCGACTTGCCCGAGCCGTTGGGGCCCATGATGGCGTGCGTCTGGCCGCTGTTCACGGTGAGGTCGACGCCGCGCAGGATCTCCTTGGGGCCAGCCTCGGTCTCGACGGAGACGTGCAGGTCGCGGATCTCCAGGGTGCTCATTCTCTCGATGCCTCTCGGGTGTTCTCGGTGGTCAGTGCGTCGTCGACGTGGCGGCCGGCAGGCCCTCGCCCAGTGCGAGCTCGCGCTCGACGGTGGCGGTCAGCCGCTCGGCGATCTCCGGTACGCCGATCTTGTTGATCAGCTCGGTGAAGAAGCCGCGCACGACCAGCCGGCGGGCCTCGTCGGCCGGGATGCCCCGGGCCATCAGGTAGAACAGCTGCTCGTCGTCGAACCGGCCGGTGGCGCTGGCGTGGCCGGCGCCCTCGATCTCGCCGGTCTCGATCTCGAGGTTCGGGACGGAGTCGGCGCGGGCGCCGTCGGTCAGCACCAGGTTGCGGTTGAGCTCGTAGGTGCTGATGCCCTCGGCAGCGGGCCGGATGAGCACGTTGCCGATCCACACCGTGTGCGCCTTCGCGCCCTGCAGCGCGCCCTTGTAGAGGACGTTGCTGCGGCAGTTGGGCTGGTTGTGGTCGACGAACAGGCGCTTCTCGAGGTGCTGGCCGCTGTCGGCGAAGTACAGGCCGAGCAGTTCGGCGTCGCCGCCGGGAGCGGCGTAGTCGAGGGTGACCGACGTGCGCACGAGGTCGCCGCCGAAGCTCACCACGGCGTGCTTGACGACGGCGTCGCGGCCAACGCTGACGTGGTGGTGCGACAGGTGCACGGAGTCGTCGGCCCAGTCCTGCAGGCTGACCAGGGTGAGCCTGGCGCCGTCGTGCGTGACGATCTCGATGTTGTCGGCGAAGGCCGCCGAGCCCTCGTGCTCGAGGACGACGACGCTCTGGCTGAACCGCTCGGCGGTGATGACGACGTGGCCGGCGGCGGCCTTCTCGGCACTGAGGCCGCGCAGCCGCACGACGGTCGGCTTCTCGGCGACGACGTCGGCCGGGACCGTGATGGCCAGCACCTTGTCCGCCTCGGCCCAGGCCCGGGCACTGGGGCGGTCGTTCGGCACGTAGCCGGACGAGCCGCGGCGCGGGTCGGTGGCCTCGACGGTCTCGACGACGACGCGCGGGTCGGCATCGACGCTGACCTCGTAGTCGTGGCCGTCGAGCGGGGCGTCGTCGTGCAGGCCGCGCAGCCGCGCCATGGGCGTGAAGCGCCACTCCTCTTCGCGGCCGCGCGGCACGACGTGGTCGGCGACGTCGAAGGAGGCGACGGTGTCGAAGGCGCTCCCGCCGTGGTCCGGCGCACCGGCGCCGTGCGAGTGCTCGGTGAGGCCGTGCTGGGCCTGCTGAGCTGTACCGGCCGAGGCACGCTCCTCCGTCGAGGCCGGAATGTTAGCGGTGGTCATCTGCTCTCTCTCGTGGGGTCTCGGGCTGCTGGCTTCGGGCGGCGGCGTCAGCCGACCGCGCCCTCCATCTGCAGCTCGATCAGCCGGTTCAGCTCCAGCGCGTACTCCATGGGCAGCTCGCGCGCGATGGGCTCGATGAAGCCGCGCACGATCATGGCCATGGCCTCCTCCTCGGTCAGGCCGCGGCTCATCAGGTAGAAGAGCTGGTCCTCGCTGACCTTGGAGACGGTGGCCTCGTGGCCCATGGAGACGTCGTCGTTGCGGATGTCGACGTACGGGTAGGTGTCCGACCGCGAGATGGTGTCGACCAGCAGCGCGTCGCAGCGCACCGTGCTGGCGGAGTGGCTGGCACGCGGCATGACCTGCACCAGGCCGCGGTACGAGGTGCGGCCGCCGCCCCGGGCCACCGACTTCGACACGATGGAGCTCGAGGTGTTCGGCGCCATGTGCACCATCTTCGACCCGGAGTCCTGGTGCTGGCCCTCGCCGGCGAACGCCAGCGACAGGGTCTCGCCCTTGGCGTGCTCGCCCATGAGGTAGATGGCCGGATACTTCATGGTGATCTTGGAGCCGATGTTGCCGTCGATCCACTCCATGGTGGCGCCCTCGGCGGCCGTGGCGCGCTTGGTGACCAGGTTGTACACGTTGTTCGACCAGTTCTGGATGGTCGTGTAGCGAACCCGCGCGCCCTTCTTCACCACGATCTCGACGACCGCGCTGTGCAGGGAGTCGGACGTGTAGATGGGGGCGGTGCAGCCCTCGACGTAGTGGATGTAGGAGTCTTCGTCGGCGATGATCAGCGTCCGCTCGAACTGACCCATGTTCTCGGTGTTGATGCGGAAGTAGGCCTGCAGCGGGATGTCGACGTGCACGCCCTTCGGCACGTAGATGAAGCTGCCGCCGGACCAGACCGCGGTGTTCAGCGCGGAGAACTTGTTGTCGCCGGCCGGGATGACCGAGGCGAAGTACTCCTTGAACAGCTCGGGGTGCTCCCTGAGACCGGTGTCGGTGTCGAGGAAGATGACGCCCTGCTCCTCGAGGTCTTCACGGATCTTGTGGTAGACGACCTCGGACTCGTACTGCGCGGCGACGCCGGACACCAGACGCTGCTTCTCGGCCTCGGGGATGCCGAGCTTGTCGTAGGTGTTCTTGATGTCCTCGGGGAGGTCCTCCCACGAGGCCGCCTGCTTCTCCGTCGACCGGACGAAGTACTTGATGTTGTCGAAGTCGATGGTCGAGAGGTCGGCGCCCCACGTCGGCATCGGCTTCTTGTCGAACAGCCGCAGCGCCTTGAGCCGGGTCTCGAGCATCCACTCGGGCTCGTTCTTGAGGGCGGAGATCCCACGGACCACGTCCTCGTTCAGCCCGCGCTTCGCGGCCGCGCCGGCGGTGTCGCTGTCGGCCCAGCCGTACTCGTAACGACCCAGGCCCTCGAGCTCGGGGTGAGCGGTGGTGGTCATATGTGGGAGATCCTCTCCGCGGACTCGTTCTGCTTTCCTGTGGTTCCCGCGGCGCTGCCGCTGCGGGGGATGTGCGTGGTGCAGACCCCTTCGCCGTGCGCGATGGTGGCGATGCGCTGGACGTGGGTGTCGAGCAGCCGGGCGAACGCCTCAGTCTCGGCCTCGCACAACTGCGGGAACTGCTCGGCGACGTGCGCCACCGGGCAGTGGTGCTGGCACAGCTGCTCGCCGGTGACCGGCGAGGCCTGAGCCGAGGCGGCATAGCCGTCGGCGCTGAGGGCGCCGGCGAGCGCGGCCGCGCGCTGCTCCGGAGGTACCGATTCGATGATAGGCCGGTACCGGTCCTCGAGGTCGGCGATCCGGCGACGCGCGAACTCGGCGACCAGGTGCTCGCCCCCGGTCTCGGCGAGGAACCTCAGCGCGCCGACCGCGAGGTCGTCGTAGGCCTGCTCGAACGCGTCGCGACCGGCCGGGGTGAGGACGAAGACCTTCGCCGGACGCCCCCGCCCGCGGTGGCCGTAGACTCGCTCCTCGCGGGACTCGATGACGCCCTCGGCCAGCAGTGTGTCGAGGTGGCGCCGCACCGCTGCCGGGGTCAGCCCGAGGCGCTCGCCCAGGGCGGCCGCCGTCGACGGGCCGTTCTCGAGGATGGAGCGAGCGACCCGCTCGCGGGTGCGCGCATGCGCCTCCTGGACGCCGGGGTCGTCCCCCGGTGCCCGGGCAGCGTCGCGCACGTATTTCACAACACCATCGTGCTCTTTTTCATGCGCCGTCACAACCTCCTCGCCGTGCGATGCGTCACGCAGGCCAGCCTTACCTTCACGGTCGGACCCGGTTGGATGCGAAGCGGACGGGTATGCCGTCGTCGAGGTGGTGATCGTTTCGTGGAGGCCTTGGTCGTCCTGCTCTTCGCCGCGCTGGCCGCGGGCGTGCTCGTCGTCGTGCAGTACGCGCGGTTCGCCGCCCGCCGGCGCGTGGCCGACCTGCGCGGGTTCGTCCGCTCGCGCGGCTGGCAGCTGACCGCGTCCGACGGCGGGCTGACGCGGCGCTGGCCCGGTCCCCCGTTCCACCCCGGGGGCGGGGTCGCGCGCCCCGTCGTCCGCGGGACACACCGGGGCCGCGAGTTCACCGGGTTCGAGTACCTCTACGAGGTCACGCCGTCGGCCTCGGCGAAGACCGCGATCCCGCACCGGCACCTGGTGGTGGTGGTTCCGTTGCCCGGCGCGGTACCGGACTTCGCCGTGACCAGGCAGAACGCCGTCGCCGGAGCGCTGGCGCGGGTGCTGGACCTGCCGGGTGCGGAGGTGCCCGAGACCGCCGGGGGCGCCGGGCCCGCAGGGAGCGAGTTCGGGCGGCGCTTCCACGTGGCCTGCGCCGACCCGCTGTTCGCGGCGACGGTGCTGCAGCCGCTCGTCGTCCAGCGCCTGGTCGAGGGGCCGGTCTGGGAGTGGCGCCTGAGCGGCACCGACATGATCGCGTGGGACGGCGGGCACCTCACCCCCGACCGGTTGCTGACCAGGCTCGACGCAATCGCGGACGTGCTCGACCGGGTGCCGGCGGAGGCCTGGCGCCACGGCGGGCCGCGCGACGCCCCGCGCACTGGGCCGGCCGCCTCCTGAGCCGTCGTTTGTGCGGGTCGGGTGGGGGTATGTCGTCGGGCATGACCCTTGGCCGTGGCATCTTCCTCATGACGCTGGGGCTGATCCTGGCGCTCGGCGTGCGCGATCGCGTGGGCACGTTCGACCTGAGCGTCATCGGCTGGATCCTGACCGGCGTCGGCCTGCTGATCTTCTCCCTGGCGTTCGTCGTGGGCCCGGCGCGGGCGGCGCGCGAGCCCGAGGTCGTCGACGAGCAGGACGACGTGGGCGAGGTCTGACCGGTTGTCGGCCGGGTGCCCTGGTCGTGCGAGGATCGCGGGATGAGCGCAGCACCGGCCGTGGAGATCTCCTCTCTGGTCAAGCGCTACGGCACGGTCAGCGCCGTCGACGGGCTGTCGCTGCGGGTCGCGGCCGGGAGCATCACCGCCGTCATCGGGCCCAACGGCGCCGGCAAGACCACCACCATCGAGATCTGCGAGGGCTTCCGCCGCCCCGACTCCGGGGTGGTGCGCGTCCTGGGTCTCGACCCGTCGCGCGACGGTGCCGCGCTGCGGCCGCGGGTCGGCGTGATGCTGCAGGAGGGGGCCGGCTTCTACCCCGGCGCGCGGCCGGCCGAGCTGCTCACGCACCTGGCCCGGCTGCATGCGCACCCGCTGGACGTCGCGATGCTGATGTCGCGGGTGGGGCTGGGCGACCTGCGGGCGCCGCTGCGGCGGCTCTCCGGCGGTGAGCGGCAGCGGGTCGCGCTGGCGGCGGCGCTGGTCGGCCGGCCGGAGCTGGTGTTCCTGGACGAGCCGACGGCCGGGCTCGACCCCGCCGCCCGCCGGTCCACCTGGGCGCTGCTCGCCGAGCTGCGGTCGGCCGGCGTCACCGTCGTGCTGACGACGCACCTCATCGACGAGGCCGAGCGGCTGGCCGACCACGTGGTGATCGTCGACGCCGGCCGGGTGCTGGCCGAGGGGACGCCCGCGGAGCTGACCAGCGGCGTCTCCGACGACGTCATCCGGTTCGGCGGGCCGCCGCGGCTGGACGTCGCGTCGCTGCGGGCGGCGCTGCCGGACGGCGCGGTGGTGCGCGAGGTGACGCCGGGCGCGTACGAGGTGGCGGCCGTCGTGGATCCGCGGCTGCTGGCGACGCTGACGTCCTGGTGCGCGGCCAACGACATCCTGGCCGAGGGCCTGCAGGTCGGGCACCGGTCGCTGGAGGACGTGTACCTGGAGCTGATCGGCGCGGGCAGGTCGGCGCCGTGAGCGAGTCGTCGCCGTCGGTGTTCGCGCCGGCGCCGGGTGCCGCGCCGGTCGGGCGGATGCTGGTCGCACAGGCGCTGTTCGAGATCCGGCTGCTGCTGCGCAACGGCGAGCAACTGCTGCTGACGGCCGCGATCCCGGTGGTGCTGTTGTGGCTGCTGACGGCCGCGCCGGTGTTCGACACGGGGTCGTACTCGCGGGTGGACTTCCTGGTGCCGGGGATCCTGGCGCTGTGCGTGATGTCGACGGCGTTCACGTCGCTGGCGATCGCGACCGGTTACGAGCGCCGGTACGGCGCCCTGAAGCGGCTGGCGGCGTCGCCGCTCCCCCGGTGGGCGTTGCTGCTGGCCAAGGCGCTGACGGTGCTGGTGGTCGAGGCGCTGCAGGTGGCGCTGGTGTGCGGGCTCGGGCTGGCGCTGGGCTGGCGGCCGTCGGGGTCGGCCGTGCCGGTGGTGGTGCTGCTGATCGCGGGGACGCTGGCCTTCGCCGGACTGGGCCTGCTGATGGCGGGGACGCTGCGCGCGGAGGCGACGCTGGCGGCGGCGAACCTCGTGTACCTGTTGCTGCTGGTGCTGGGTGGCGTGGTGATCCCGCTGTCCGGCTTCCCGTCCGGTGTGCGGGCGGTCGTCGAGCTGACGCCGACGGGGGCGCTGGCGGACGGCCTGCGCTCGGTGCTCGCCGACGGCGACGGCCTGCCGTGGGGGTCGGTCGCCGTACTGGCGGCATGGGCGGCCGTGGTCGCGGTGAGGGTCATGAGCCCCGCTCGGCGCTGGAACACGGACTGGCTCACCCGCCAGCCGATGATGCCCTGCCGCTGCAGGTAGACCGTCGCCTTGCGGACGCTGCCCTTGCGGGCGACCAGGTAGTCGTCGTCGAGATCGTGGCCGAGCGAGCGGTAGGAGTCGTGCGCCAGCATGACCAGCGCGACGCACAGACCGGCCGCGAGCATCGTCAGCACGACCGCCCAGAAGGTCCGCACCGGCGAGCCCGACGCCAGCCAGACGATGATGCCCGCCAGCACGACGTCGGCCGAGAACGCCCAGCGCAGCCGCCGGCTCCGTGCCGCCAGCGGGTGCGGAGTCAGACGGCCGCCGGGCCGAACGCCGGCGACCGCCGCCGCGACCGAGGCTGCCACCGTCACCGGCGCCGCCGGCAGCAGCGTCTTCGCCTCGGACTTCGCGTCGGTGCGCAGGCCCGTCGTCACGACGTCGACGCGGGCGGCGCCTGCGGACCGGACCCCCAGCGGCTCGACGATCTCGACACCGCGGACCCGCCGCTCCTCGAGACTGACCGACCTGGTCGTCAGCAGGCCGCGCCGGACCCGCAGAGTGCCGCCGGGCTCGCGCTCGAGCCGGTAGTTCCACCACGCCTCGAGCGTGAGCGCCAGCATTGCGACCATTCCGACCAGCACGAACACCCCGGCGAACAGCAGCAGGGTCTGCGTGGCGCCGATGCGCTCGACGACGTCGCGGGTGACGTCGACCGGGAGGTTCTCGCGGCCCGACCAGTCGAGCACCTGGAAGATGCCGCCGACCGCGGCGCCGGCCACCGCGAACGTCCAGAACGACAGCGGCGCGAACCGCAGCCAGGCCGGGTTCCAGCTCGCCAGGGTGCGCACCCCGGGCGCGGTGCCGTCGGCGGGAGCGGCGGCCCGATCGAGCAGCAGCGCCCGCAGCCGTTCGCCCTCGTCGCGGCCCACGGGATCGAGCACGAGCGTCTGCCGCGCTTGCCCCGGCCCGGTGGCCTCGAGGCCTTCGCCGGTCCCGATGCTGACCTTCACCAGCCCGAACATCCGCTGCACCGGTTCAGCGGAGAGGTCGACGGTGCGGATGCGTTCGCGCGCCAGGGAGCGCTTCGACGTGAAGAGCCAGCCCTTGTGGAGTTCCATGCGCGTCGGCGTGACGCGGTATCGCGTGTGCCGCCAGCGCACGTAGTCGGCGACGGCGCCGCCGGCCACCGCCAGGACGACCGCCGGAAGGACGAAGGCGAGCGCGATGCCGTACGACACGCCGGAACCGACCCCGATGACGACGGGGACGCCGGTGGCCAGCGCGATGCCGAGCACCCAGATGGCGGTGACCTTCACGGTGTCGCGGTGCAGCGTCAGCCAGTCGGGCGCGCGGCCCGCGACGGAGCCGGGCTCGTGGGTGGCGGCGGAGCCGGCCGGGTGATCGTGGGCCGGAGGGGGCTCGCTCATGTCGCGTCGCCCGGAGTCTCGTGCGTGATGCGGGTGAGCTCCTCGGCGAGGTCGGCCGCCTGCTCGTGGTCGAGCCCCTCGATCTTGACCGCCCCCGCCGACGACGCCGTGGTCACGGTGACGGTCGACAGCCCGAACGCCCGCTGCAGCGGGCCGCGCGCGGTGTCGACGGTCTGGATGCGCGACATCGGCGCCACCCGCCAGACCTGCCACAGGACCCCGCCGCGGGTGTAGACGGCCTGGTCGGTGACCTCCCAGCGGTGGATGCGGTACCACCACGGTGGCAGCAGCACGAGCCCCGCCATGCCGAGGACCGCGAGCACCGCCGCCGGCACCAGGAACCACGGCCGGGCCGGCGCGATGAGCAGGCCGAGGATCAGCAACGGGACCACCACGACGGCCGTCAGCACCGCCACCTGGGCGCGCCACCAGGCCCTCACGCGCTGGTCGAGCCAGTGCCGGGGCGGTCGCAGCCGAGTGCCGCCGCTCATGTCCGTAGCCTCCCGCAGGTCGTCGCAGTGAGCAGGCCCGGCGCCGGAGCTCGCCGGCGCGCCCGCGGCGACACTCGCGGCGATCATGACCGGCCCGCAGTCGCACGTTATCCGAGCCGTCACGCCGAGGCGACCGAACTGGGGCGAACCACGCGGTCGCGGCGGGCGGCAGGACCCCGGGCCTGACCACTCCCCATGCGAGGTGACGAGGGTGGCCCGCAGCCGGTGGCCCGGCGGCCCCTGGCCCGGCGGCCCCCGGCCCGGCGGCCCGTGGCCCCGCGGCCCGTGGCCCGACGTCCCGGGCCCCTGGCCCGGCGGCGGGCGCGGGCTCGCGACCGTCGTAGCAGCGGCACACGCCGCGGCCAGCGGCCTCACGTTCCGCGAGCGCGACGGCGACGGCGACCCGCTCCCCCGCCTGGGGCCGCGACTCCGCGCCGACGATCATCTCCGCCGACGCCGACGGCTGTACCGCCCCCGGCGTCGCCTCCAGCGCCACCTCCTGCGCCGGCCCTCGCGCGGCGGAGCGCTTGCCGCCGAGCGGCGCCGCGCCCACCAACACGAGCGCGGCAGCGAGCACTGCGGTGGCCGCCAGCGCGACAGGCGCCCGTGCGGCGGCCGCCGACGCCACGGCAGTGCGGGGACGAGCGGATCGAGAGGTCATGGACCGGACGCTAGAACGGAATCGACCCGCCGCGACCGATTCCGGCTTTGCCCGCACGAGGAGGGCGTTTGCCCGCATCAGGGCTACCCGCGAGATCGGCCGAAGACGGCTCAGGGCTAACCAGCGGGCTAACGCCGACCGCGAACGGGCTTACGCCTGAGCCTTGACAGAACCCCCCACCTGTGGGGAACCGACCCGCCCCCGAGATCGTCGGCCGGTGCCGGGTCCCTACCATGACGTGGTGACCACGACCGTCCCCACGAGCCCGGCGCCGGCGCCCGGCCGGCAGCCGGGCCGAGCCGCGCGGCTCGTGCGGTGGCTGCCGCTGCCGTCGGAGGCGACGCTGCGCAAGCTGGCCGTCGCCTCGCTGGTCACGCAGGCCGGCATCATCGTGACCGGCGGGGCCGTGCGGCTCACCGACTCGGGGCTCGGCTGCCCGGACTGGCCGCACTGCACGGCGGGCTCGCTGACCGCGACGCCCGAGATGGGGATGCACGGGGCCCTCGAGTTCGGCAACCGGATGCTCACGTTCGTCGTGGGCGCGGTCGCGTTCCTCATGCTGGTCGCCGTCCTGCGCACGCTGACCTCGGACCGGCCGCGCCGCGACCTGGTCGTCCTGTCGGCGGTGCTGCTCGGCGTCGTGCCGGCGCAGGCGGTCATCGGCGGCATCACCGTCTGGACCGACCTGAACCCGTGGGTCGTGATGTTCCACTTCCTGGTGTCGGCCGCGCTGGTCGGCGTCGCGACCGTGCTGGTCAGACGTACGCAGCGGCCGCTGGGCGCCGTGCCCGGCCGGGTCGGCCAGCCGTGGCTGGAGCGGCTCGGCCTGCTCACGCTCGTCGTCACCGCGATCGCGGTCTACCTGGGCGCCGTGGTCACCGGCAGCGGCCCGCACGCCGGCGACCCCGACTCGAAGCGCACCGGACTCGACGTCGCCGTCGTGACGCAGGTGCACGCCGACTCCGTCCTGGTGCTCATCGGCATCTCGGTCGGGTTCTGGTTCACCGCCCGGGCGGTCGGCTCCCCGGGCCGCGCGGCCACCGCTGCCGCCGTCCTGCTGGCCGTGGAGTTCGGGCAGGGCCTCATCGGGCTGGTGCAGTATCGCCTGGAGCTGCCGGAACTGCTGGTCGGCCTGCACATGCTCGGGGCGGCGCTCTTGGTGATGGCCGCGACCGACGCCTGGCTCGCGACACGCTGGCTGCCCTCGCGCTGACCAGGTTGCGACGTCCCGTTTGCTGATCCGGCGGCCGGGTACCTCCCAGGCACAATGCTGCCCCTTCGGAGGAGTGTCGAACATGAGTATCGGCCTTGGAGTCTTCCTGATGGCACTGGGCCTGATCCTGGCGCTCGGTGTTCGAGATCGGCTGTCCGACTTCGATCTCAGCATGATCGGCTGGGTGCTCACCGGCGTCGGTGCCCTGGCCATCGTGGTATCTGTGATGGTCACGTCGATGCGTACGCGCGGCCGCACGCGCAGCACGGAGTACGTCGAGCGCCCGCCCACCACGGAGTATGTCGAGCGTCGCGAGCGTCGCAACGACATCGACCCCCTCTGATCCCGCAGGATCAGCGTCCCGGCTGCACCACGACCTCGCCGGCCGCCAGCCGGCGAACCGCCGCGCCCGTCCCGAACTCGGGGCGGGCGTCGGCGTTGTCGAGGTAGTACCGCAGCGTGTGGTAGACCAGCACCGGGTCGGCGCCGAGCCGATCGGCCGGGATCGCCGCGGCCACGTCCACGGGCTCGCGCGTCACCACCGTCAGCCAGTTCTGCACCGGCCGAGCCGCAGCGCCCAGCCCGTACCGGACCGACGACGTGCCGATGCGCGCCACCTGCTCCCACGTCAACACGACGGGGTCGCCGCCGAGCCCCACCACGAGGTGCGACGGCGTCAGGTCCAGTCCGAGCCGCCTGCGCGAGGTGACCAGCCCGACGATGCCGCCGAGCAGCAGCACCGATCCGATGACCAGCAGGACCACGAACCCGAGCAGCGCCGACCACTCGCCGCGCACCGCCGCGATGACGAACGCCGCCACCCCGAGCCCGGTGATCGCCAACCCCAGGATCGCCAGCGCCAGGCTCACCAGCGGCGACGCCGGTCGCACGGGAACCCGCACGCCGGTCTGCCGTACTCCGGCGACCTCGAGCGAGACCTCCTCGACGGCATATTCGCGGCGGCGCGGCCGGGTGCCGGCGGCGACGGGCGCGAGGACCAGCAGCATCGCCGCGATCACCGCCGCGCCGACCCGGTGGCCCGCCGTCAGCGCGAGGATGCCGACCGGCACCAGGACGAGCGCGAGAAGGCCGAACACGACCGCGCCGAGCCAGCCGCCGAGAGGTGGACGGCGCCACTCCGGCGGCCACGGCAGCGGAGTCACGGCGACGATGCTCTCACGCACGTCCGGACAGATGCTGCGCGCCGCTAGCGGTCTGCCGTCGGACCCGACAGCACAGCCCCACCATGCGCGCGCGTGAGAGGTCTGCCGTCAGACCCGACAGCAGACCTCCACCACACGCGAGAGAGCTCTGCCGTCGGAGACGACAGCAGAGCCCCGACACACGCGCGAGAGCTCTGCCGTCGGACCCGACAGCACAGCCCCACCACGCGCGCGTTAGAGGTCTGCCGTCGGACACGACAGCAGACCTCCAGCACCCATCGAGCAGTCCGGAAGCGGCGACCCGCTCCGCCTGCCGCCGGTCAGGCGTCCGCGGCTGCCAGGAGCGCCTGGGCGAACCACTCCATCGTCGCGACGCTGCCGGAGCGGACCGGGCCGGCGGGCCAGTCGTTGATGACGCCGACCAGCTCCCAGTAGCGCTCGACCCGGCGGTCGGAGAAGAGGGCGATCTGCTCCCCCAGCTCGCGGCGGAAGCCGGCGCCGTCGTCGGCCCCTCGGGCGTGGGCGAACCGCGGCGCCAGCTGGTCGGCCACCAGCCGGCCCTCCGGGGACGCGGGTGCGACACCAGCCGTGAGCAAGGGCGTCACCAGCTCCGTCACGCTCTCGTACAGGGCGATCTCCGAGGGCGACGGCCCCGAGGACGGCGAGCCCGACCCCGCCTCCGCCATCTGCCGCACCCGTGCCCGGTAGGACGGGTCCTGCACCAGCTCGGCCAGCTCGACCCAGGCCTCGACCTGGGCGGGCGTGGGGTCGTCGGGCAGATCGACACGGACCGATCGCATCCGCGACACGAACGCCGCGTCGGTTTCCAGCCCGTCGAACGTGGACGCCCAGTAGTCGTCGATGATCTGCTGCCGCTCGGCGGCGGACAGGTGGGCCAGGCGGTTCATGAGCTCCAGCTCCTCGTGGTCGTCGATCCCCAGCGCGGCGACCGCGCGCAGCACCGAGCGCCGGGTCCGGAGCAGCCGGATCTGCGCGTCGAGGGCGGCGGCGTGCGCCGTCGCCATCTCGGCCAGCGACAGGGACCGGTCGAGGACCCGCCGCACGGTTGCGAGGTCGACGCCGAGCTCCCGCAGCGTGCGGACGAGGTCCAGCCGGGCCAGGGCGACGGCGTCGTAGCGGCGGTAGCCCGCCGGGGATCGGTCGGTGGGCGGCACCAGCCCGATGTCGGCGTAGTACCTGATCGTCTTCACCGGGAGTCCGGTGCGCCGGGCCAGGTCGCCGATGCTCAGGAAGGAGCCGTCGTCGTTCACACCCACCACCGTGGAGTCTCCAGCGACGGGAGAGTCAACCCAGGATCAGCACGTCGGCCATGACGGCCGCGAACACCACGGTCAGGTACGTGATGGAGCCGTGGAAGAGCCGCATGGCCGTCAGCCCCGCGCCGTCGGGCATGCGCCGCGCCCGGCCGTACAGCCGGTGCGCCTCGGCCATGAACCAGGCACCGGCCAGCACGCACGCCAGCCCGAAGATCCACCCCAGCCCGGCCACCGGCCACAGCACGAACGTGGTGGCCACCATGGCCCACGAGTACAGCAGGATCTGCAGCGCCACCACGCGCGGCGACGCCACGACCGGCAGCATGGGCACGCCGGCCCGCGCGTAGTCGTCGCGGTAGCGCATGGCCAGCGGCCAGTAGTGCGGCGGCGTCCAGAAGAACACCACCAGGAACAGCAGCACCGGCGGCCAGTCGAGCGACCCGGTGACGGCGGCCCAGCCGATGAGCGTCGGCACGCAGCCGGCCACGCCGCCCCACACGATGTTCTGCGACGTCCGCCGCTTGAGCAGCATGGTGTAGACGAGCACGTAGAACAGGTTGGCGGCGATGGTCAGCGCCGCGGCCAGCGCGTTGACCCACACCAGCATGATCGCGACCGAGGCCGCCAGCAGGACGGATGCGAACGCGAACGCGGGGTACGGGCCGACCACGGCGCGCGCGAGCGGCCGGCGGCGGGTGCGGTGCATGACGGCGTCGATGTCGCGCTCGAGCACCTGGTTGAACGCGTGGGCGCTGCCGCCGGCGAGCGTGCCGGCGACCAGGGTGGCGACGACCAGACCCCACGGCGGCAGCCCGCGCTCGGCGAGCACCATGGCCGGGAGGGTGGTGACGAGGAGCAGCTCGACGACGCGCAGCTTCATGAGCGACACGTAGGCGCCGGCGACGGCGCCCAGCCGACTCAGCCGCCCACGCGGCTCCGGCGCACGCCGGGTCGCCGCGGGGCTCGGCTCGACGGACGTCAACGTTCACCTTCGTGTGGTCGAAGAGACAGGCGGGAGTGGGAACATCCGCCAGCATGACCTGTTGAGTCTAACGGTGCGCCCAATCCGCCGAGCGGCCGGGCACGCGTCGGAGTGACGTCGATACGCTCGACCCGTGAACCGCCGTCTCGCAGACGGCGCAGGTAGTGAGACGTAGGGACCCATCCGCCTGAGAGGAACGTCACGCCGGTGAACACCACACCCGAGAACAGCGCAGACTTCGAGTGGACGGAGCTCGACGACCGGGCGGTCGACACCGTGCGGCTGCTGGCCATGGACGCCGTCGAGAAGGCGGGCAACGGGCACCCCGGCACCGCGATGAGCCTCGCGCCCGTCGCCTACACGCTCTATCAGCGGGTGCTCCGGCACGACCCGTCCGACCAGCACTGGCTGGGCCGCGACCGGTTCGTGCTGTCGGCCGGACACAGCAGCCTGACGCAGTACATCCAGCTCTACCTGTCCGGCTACAAGGTCGGCCTCGACGACCTCAAGGCGTTCCGCACCTGGGGCTCGTCCACGCCGGGCCACCCCGAGTACCGGCACACCGACGGCGTCGAGGTCACCACCGGCCCGCTCGGGTCCGGGTTCGGGACGGCGGTCGGCATGGCGTTCGCGCAGCGCCGGGTCCGCGGCCTGCTCGACCCCGACGCGCTGCCGGGCGAGAGCGTCTTCGACCACCACGTCTTCGTCATCGCCTCCGACGGCGACCTCGAGGAGGGCGTGTCGCACGAGGCCAGCTCGCTGGCGGGCACGCAGGAGCTGGGCAACCTCGTCGTGCTGTGGGACGACAACCACATCTCCATCGAGGACGACACCAACATCGCCTTCACCGAGGACACCGTCGCCCGCTACGAGGCGTACGGCTGGCACACCCAGGTGGTCGACTTCACCGCCGACGGCGAGTACAAGGAGAACCCGCGGGCCGTCTTCGAGGCGCTGCAGAACGCGAAGGCCGTCACCGACCGGCCGTCGTTCATCGCCGTCCGCACGATCATCGGCTGGCCGGCGCCGAACAAGCAGAACACCGGCGCCATCCACGGCTCCGCGCTGGGCGCCGACGAGGTCGCCGCCACCAAGCGGATCATGGGCGCCGACCCCGAGAAGCACTTCGACGTTGCCGACGACGTCCTGGCGCACGCCCGCGAGGTCGCGGCCCGCGGCAAGCGGGCCCGCGCCGCCTGGGACGAGCGCTACGCCGCCTGGCGCGAGGCCAACCCCGACCGCGCCGCCCTCCTCGACCGCATCCAGAAGCGGGAGCTGCCCGAGGGCTGGACGCAGACCCTGCCGGTCTTCGAGCCGTCCGAGAAGGGCATCGCCACCCGGGCCGCGTCGGGCAAGGTGCTCAACGCCATCGCGCCGGTGCTGCCGGAGCTGTGGGGCGGCTCGGCCGATCTCGCCGGCTCGAACAACACCACCATCGAGGGCGAGCCGAGCTTCCTGCCGGAGAAGCGCTCCAGCAAGATGTTCCCCGGCGACCCCTACGGCCGCACGATGCACTTCGGCGTCCGCGAGTTCGCGTCGGGCCTCATCATCAACGGCATCGCGCTCAACGGCCTGACCCGCCCGTACGCCGCGACGTTCCTCGTGTTCAGCGACTACCAGCGTGCCGCCGTCCGGCTGGCCTCGCTGCAGCAGCTGCCGGTGACGTTCGTGTGGACGCACGACTCCATCGGCCTCGGCGAGGACGGCCCCACGCACCAGCCGGTGGAGCACCTGTCGGCGCTGCGGGCCATCCCGGGTCTCGACGTCGTCCGCCCGGCCGACGCCAACGAGACCGCCGTCGCCTGGCGCACCATCCTCGAGCGCCGGCACACGGCCGGCCTCGCGCTGACCCGGCAGAACGTGCCCACCTTCGACCGGAGCGTCTACGCCAGCGCCGAGGGCACCGCCCGCGGCGCCTACGTGTTCGCCGAGGCCGCCACAGACGACGGCAGTGGCCGGCCGCAGGTCATCATCATGGCCACCGGCTCGGAGCTGCAGCTCGCCGTCGAGGCGCGCGAGCGGCTGCAGGCCGACGGCGTCGCCACGCGCGTCGTCTCGGTGCCGTCGCAGGAGTGGTTCGAGGAGCAGGACGCCGAGTACCGCGAGTCGGTGCTCCCGGCGGCGGTCCGCGCCCGCGTCTCCGTCGAGGCCGGTACCGCCATGAGCTGGTATCGCTACCTCGGCGACGCCGGCCGCGCGATCAGCCTCGAGCACTACGGCGCCTCGGCCGACTACCAGACCCTGTACCGCGAGTTCGGCATCACGGTCGACGCCGTGGTGGCCGCCGCCCGCGACTCCATCTCCAACGCGTGAGGGGACAACTCATGACCACCAACGATCCGCTCGGCCGGCTCTCCGAGGAAGGTGTCGCCGTCTGGCTCGACGACCTCTCGCGCGACCGCCTGACCACCGGCAACCTGCAGACGCTCGTCGACGAGAAGCACGTGGTGGGCGTCACCACCAACCCGTCGATCTTCCAGGCCGCCATCACCAAGAGCAGCCTGTACGACGACGACCTGCGTCGCCACGCGGGCCTCGGCTCCGACGCCGACGCCGCGGTGCGCGACCTCACGACCGACGACGTCCGCGCGGCCGCCGACCTGTTCACCCCGGTCGCCGAGCGCAGCAGCAACGGTGACGGCCGGGTGTCCATCGAGGTCGACCCGCGGCTGGCGCACGACACCGAGGGCACCATCGCCCAGGCCCGCGAGCTCTGGTCCGAGGTCGACCGGCCGAACGTCTACGTCAAGATCCCCGCGACGAAGGCCGGACTGCCGGCCATCACCGCGACCATCGCGGCGGGAATCAGCGTCAACGTCACGCTGATCTTCTCCATCGACCGCTACCGTGAGGTCATGGACGCCTACCAGGCGGGGCTCGAGCAGCGACTCGCCGCCGGTGAGTCCATCGACGGCATCGCCTCGGTCGCGTCCTTCTTCGTCAGCCGGGTCGACTCCGAGATCGACAAGCGCCTCGAGGCCGTCGGCACCGACGAGGCGCTGGCCCTGCGCGGCAAGTCCGCCGTCGCCAACGCCCGGCTCGCCTACGCGGCCTACCTCGAGGTCGTCGGGCAAGAGCGGTGGCAGAGGCTCGAGCAGGCCGGCGCCCAGCGGCAGCGGCCGCTGTGGGCGTCGACATCGACGAAGAACCCGGACTACCCGGACACCCTCTACGTCGACGACCTCGTCGCCCCCGAGACCGTCAACACGATGCCCGAGGCCACCATCGAGGCGGTCGCCGACCACGGCAGCATCGCCGGCGACACCGTCACCCCGAACATCGACAACGCCCGTGAGACCCTGGCCGCGGTGAGCGCCGCCGGCGTCGACCTCGACGACGTCAGCGCCGTGCTCGAGCGCGAGGGCGTCGAGAAGTTCGAGACGAGCTGGAACGACCTGCTCGAGTCCGTCAACGCCAAGCTGGAGGCCGCCAAGTGACCGCTCTCTCCGTCATGACGTACGGCGTCGACGCCGACACCGTCGTCGACGGCCTGGTCGGCGAGAAGGTCGCCTCGCGCATCGCGGCGAAGGACGCCACCCTGTGGGGTCCCGAGGCGGAGTCCGAGGCGTCCATCCGGCTCGGCTGGACCGACCTGCACGAGACGTCGCGGCCGCTGCTGGCCGAGATCGAGGCGCTGCAGGCAGAGCTGCGGGCCGAGGGCCTCGACCGCATCGTGCTGGCCGGCATGGGCGGCTCGTCGCTGGCGCCCGAGGTCATCACCCGATCGGCCGGGGTCGAGCTGACCGTGCTCGACACCACCGACCCGGGCTCGGTCGCGCGGGCACTGGCCGACCGGCTCGACCGCACCGTCATCGTCGTGTCGAGCAAGTCCGGCTCGACGGTCGAGACCGACAGCCAGCGGCGGGTCTTCGCCGCGGCGTTCGAGGCGGCCGGCATCGACGCCGCCAGCCGCATCGTCGTCGTGACCGACCCCGGCTCAGGCCTCGCCGACCTGGCGGACGAGCAGGGCTACCGCAAGGTGTTCCTCGCCGACCCGAACGTGGGCGGCCGCTACTCCGCCCTGACGGCGTTCGGCCTGGTCCCGAGCGGGCTGGCCGGCGCCGACATCGCCGCGCTGCTGGACGAGGCGGCCGCCGTCGCCGAGCACCTGGCCGGCGACGTCACCGACAACCCGGCGCTGCGGCTGGGCGCCGCGCTCGCGGGCGCGCACGAGCAGGGCCGCGACAAGGTGGCCATCGCCGACGCCGGCTCCGGCATCGTGGGCCTCGCCGACTGGGCCGAGCAGCTGATCGCCGAGTCCACCGGCAAGCAAGGCACCGGCATCCTGCCGATCGCGTCGGGCTCGCTCGGCGACCCCGAGGTGGCGCACCCGGCCGACGACGTCCTTCCCGCGATCGTCGGCTCCCCCGCCGACCCGCCCGCCAAGGGTGTCGTCGTCGCCGGTGAGCTGGGCGCGCAGTTCCTGCTCTGGGAGTACGCCACCGCCGTCGCCGGCAAGCTGCTGGGCATCAACCCGTTCGACCAGCCCGACGTCGAGAGCGCGAAGGTCGCCGCCCGCGGGCTGCTCGACGCCACGCCGGAGCCGGAACCGGCCGCGTTCACCGACGGCGGCATCGAGGTCCGCGGCTCGGCCGGGCTCCTCGACGGGGTGACGTCGCTGGACGGCGCCGTCGACGCGCTGCTCGGACAGCTGGCGCCCCACGGCTACCTCGCCGTCATGGCCTACCTCGACCGCGAGGGCCCCGACGCGGGGCTGGCCGACGTGCGGGTGCCGCTCGAGCGGCGCACCGAGCGGCCGGCGACGTTCGGCTGGGGCCCGCGCTTCCTGCACTCCACCGGCCAGTACCACAAGGGCGGGCCGGCGCAGGGCGTGTACCTGCAGATCACCGGCGCGCCCGCCGAGGACCTCGCGATCCCGGACCGGCCGTTCACCTTCGGGCAGCTCATCGCCGCACAGGCCGCCGGCGACGCCCAGGTGCTCGCCGACCACGGCCGCCCGGTGCTGCGGCTGCACCTGACCGACCGCAAGGCAGGCATCGACACCCTGAGGGGCATCCTGAGGTGAGCTACCAGAACCCGCTGCGCGACAAACGCGACAAGCGGCTGCCGCGGATCGCCGGGCCCTCGGGCCTGGTGATCTTCGGCGTGACCGGCGATCTCGCACGCAAGAAGCTCATGCCGGCCGTCTACGACCTCGCCAACCGCGGTCTGCTGCCGCCGGGCTTCTCGCTCGTGGGCTTCGCCCGGCGCGACTGGGCCGCGCAGGACTTCGACAAGATCGTGCACGACGCCGTCAAGCAGCACGCGCGCACGCCCTTTCGCGAGGCCACGTGGCGGCAGTTGGCGCAGGGGTTCCGGTTCGTGCCGGGCGACTTCTCCGACGACGACGCGTTCGACCGGCTGGCCGACACCGTCCGCGAGCTGGACCAGCAGCAGGGCACCGGCGGGAACTACGCGTTCTACCTGTCGATCCCGCCGTCGTTCTTCGACATCGTCAGCAAGCAGCTGGACCGCTCGGGCCTGGCGCACCCGGACGAGCCGGACCAGTGGCGCCGGGTGATCATCGAGAAGCCGTTCGGCCACGACCTCGAGAGCGCCCGGCAGCTCAACGCCACCGTCGAGAGCATCTTCCCGCCCGACTCGATCTTCCGCATCGACCATTACCTGGGCAAGGAGACGGTTCAGAACATCCTGGCGCTGCGCTTCGCGAACCAGCTGTTCGAGCCGATCTGGAACGCCCACTACGTCGACCACGTGCAGATCACCATGGCCGAGGACATCGGCATCGAGGGCCGGGCCGGCTACTACGACGGCATCGGCGCGGCCCGCGACGTCATCCAGAACCACCTGCTGCAGCTGCTGGCGCTGGTGGCCATGGAGGAGCCGGTCTCGTTCAACGCCTCGGACCTGCGCGCGGAGAAGGAGAAGATCCTCTCCGCCGTCCGGCTGCCCGAGGACCTCTCCGAGTACACCGCACGCGGGCAGTACGCGGCGGGCTGGGCCGGCGGGCTCAAGGTCAACGGCTTCCTCGACGAGGACGGCATCCCCGAGGGCTCCACCACGGAGACCTACGCCGCCGTCCGCCTCGACATCGACACCCGCCGCTGGGCCGGCGTCCCGTTCTACCTGCGCACCGGCAAGCGGCTGGGCCGCCGCGTCACCGAGGTCGCCATCGTCTTCAAGCGGGCGCCGCACCTGCCGTTCGAGTCCACCGCCACCGAGGAGCTGGGCCAGAACGCTCTGGTCATCCGGGTGCAGCCGGACGAGGGCACCACCATCCGGTTCGGCTCGAAGGTGCCGGGCACGGCCATGGAGGTCCGCGACGTCACCATGGACTTCGGCTACGGCGGCTCGTTCACCGAAGAGAGCCCCGAGGCCTACGAGCGGCTCATCCTCGACGTCCTGCTCGGCGACCCGCCGCTGTTCCCGCGGCACGAGGAGGTCGAGCTGTCCTGGCAGATCCTCGACCCCATCGAGGAGTACTGGGCCGCGAACGGCGGCCGGCCGGAGCGGTACGCGCCTGGCGGCTGGGGCCCGGCGTCGAGCGACCAGATGCTGGCGCGCGACGGTCGCGCCTGGAGGCGTCCATGATCATCGACATGCCCTCGACCACTGCCGGCGCCGTCGGCAAGCGGCTGGTCGACCTGCGCGAGAAGCACGGCGCCGTGGCGCTCGGCCGGGTCCTCACCCTGGTCCTCGTGACCGAGGAGACCGACGCCGAGGACGCCATCGAGTCGGCCAACCAGGCCAGCCACGAGCACCCCTGCCGCATCATCGCCGTCATCCGCGGCACGTCGCGCGGATCGGCCCGGCTGGACGCCCAGATCCGGGTCGGCGGCGACGCCGGCGCCAGCGAGGTGCTGGTGCTGCGGCTCTTCGGGCCGCTGACGTCGCACGCGGAGTCCGTGGTCGTCCCGCTGCTGCTGCCGGACAACCCCGTCGTCGCCTGGTGGCCGGCGGAGTCGCCCGCGGTGCCGGCCGACGACCCCGTCGGCAGGCTGGCGCAGCGCCGCATCACCGACGCCGCCGCCTGCAAGCGGCCGCTCGCCGCGCTGCAGGAGCGGGCCGAGAGCTACCGGCCCGGCGACACCGACCTCGCGTGGACCCGGCTCACGCTGTGGCGGGCGCTGCTGGCGGCCGCCCTCGACCAGCCGCCGCACGACGAGGTCACCGCGGCCCGCGTGGTGGGCGGGCCCGACAACCCGAGCGCCGACCTGCTGGCCGGCTGGCTGGCGCACACGCTGCGGGTCCCGGTCACGCGCACGAAGGCGAGCGGCGTCGACGGGCTCCTGAGCGTCAAGCTGGAGCGGCCGTCCGGCGCCATCGGCATCGAGCGGCCCGACGACGAGGTCGCGACGCTGACGGTGCCCGGCCGGGCCGACCGCCGGGTCGCCCTTCCCCGCCGCTCGGCGGGCGAGTCGCTGGCCGAGGAACTGCGCCGGCTCGACCCCGACGAGGTGTACGGCGAGGTCATCCAGGAAGGACTGGACGAGCTCCACGAGACCGGCAAGATCACCCGGACCAAGGCGAAGGCCAGGCGATGACCACTCCGACGATCGTGATCCACCGCGACACCGACGTGCTCGTGCAGGCCGTGGCGGCCCGCCTCATCACGCGGCTCGTCGACGCGCAGGCCACCCACGGCGACGCGTCCCTCGTGCTCACCGGCGGCACGGCGGGCATCGCGACACTGCGCGCGGTGGCGGCCTCGCCGGCCTGCGCGGCCGTCGACTGGTCGTCGCTGTCGATCTGGTGGGGCGACGAGCGGTTCCTGCCCACCGGCGACGCGGAGCGCAACGAGACGCAGGCCCGCGAGGCGCTGCTCGACCACGTCCCCGTCGACCCGTCGCGGGTGTTCGCGATGCCGGCCCGCTCCGGTGACCTGACGCCCGAGGACGCGGCCGCGCAGTATGCGGAGACTCTGGCGCGCGAGACCGAGAAGCGGGCGCACTCGGGAGCACCGGCCTTCGACGTCCTGCTGCTGGGCGTCGGCCCCGACGGCCACGTCGCGTCGCTCTTCCCCGAACACCCCGCCCTGCACGACGACCGCGCTGTCGTCGGCGTGCGCGGCGCCCCCAAGCCGCCGCCGGAGCGGGTCAGCCTCAGCATGCCGGTCATCCGCTCCGCCGACGAGGTCTGGCTCGTGGTGGCGGGCGCCGACAAGGCCCCGGCGGTGCGCATGGCGCTCGGCGGGTCCGGCCCCGTTCAGATCCCGGCGGCCGGCGCCCAGGGCCGGCGAGCGACCCGCTGGCTGCTCGACCGGACGGCCGCGGCGGAGCTTCCGCCCGGCCTGGGCCGTCTCTCGTCGCCCTGAGCTGCATTGACCGGAAGGTGACGCGCCCGGGAAGGGACGCCTATCCTTCCCGGCATGGCGTCGGTGAAGGCGAAGAAGAAGTGCTGCCGCGATCGGCCGCGGTGCAAGGTGTGCCCGGTCGTGCTCATGCGGCTGGCCGACGCCGGCCTGCTCGAGCGGAAGAGCAAGCGGAGGTACTCGTTCGACGCGAAGCCCCCGAAGGCCGCCGTCGCCCAGGCCCGCGCCGCCTGATCACGCCTCGGCGGGAGCGACGGACTGGGGGAACCGGAACCAGTCGCCGGGGTCGTAGCGGCGTTTGACCGCCCGCAGCCGCGCCAGGTTGGTGCCGTGGTAAGCCGCCGCCCAGTCCTCCAGGCCGGGAGCGGGAAAGTTCGTGTAGGCGCCGCCGGCCCCCCACGGATGCAGCACGTCCCAGGTGCCGGCGAGCCAGGTCTGCGCCGCCGAGCGGACCTGCGGCGTCGGGTCGTCGGCGACGGTGGTGACGTCGAGCAGGAACGACTCCTCGCGGTGCGCGAACGCGGTGGCATCGACGGGCACGCGATCGTAGGCGCCGCCCCAGGCGAAGAAGGTGCACTCGCGGGCGTAGCCGGGCATCCGGTCGGTGAGCAGCCGCTCCACCAGGGCTGACACCGCCGGGGACGGCAAGGCCTGCCGGAAGAACTCCGACCGGCCGGCCTTGAGGTCGGTGGGCACGGCCCCCGGCGGCAGGTCCGACCCGAGCAGGTTGAGCCGGCGTACGGCCGGCAGGTACGGGCCCTGCTCGTGGAACACCCACGTCGGCTCCGCCTCGACCGCGTCGAGGATGTTCGCCAGCAGCCCGGTCGTGGCCTGCGCGTCCGCGTCGAGCACCATCCCGAACAGGCTCACCTCGGGCGCCGTGCGCCGGTCGCCGGGCACGACCAGGCGCAGCTCGGGGACGACCTCGTCCGGCGCCTGCGGCGCCCACGCCTGCCACGCGCCGATGACCGCGGCGGCGTGCTCGTAGGGCCACGTCAGGTGGAACGCGGACGTGGTCGCCGGCGTCGGAACGGTCTCGAGGACGAGGCTGGTGACGACGCCGAACTGCCCGCCGCCGGAGCCCCGCAGCGCCCAGAGCAGGTCGGCGTCGTGGGCCTCGTCGCACCAGACCAGGCGCCCGTCGGCCAGCACCACCTCGGCCGCGACCAGACGGTCACTGGCCAGCCCGTGGGCCCGGCCGAGGAACCCCAGGCCGCCGCCGAGCACGTGACCGGCGACACCCACCGTCGGGCAGGTGCCCATCGGAACGGTCCGGCCGTGGGGCTCCAGCGTGTCGTAGAGCGGTCCGAGCCGCACGCCCGCGCCGACGGTGACGCGCCCGTCCGCGACCTCGATCCGGTCCATCGGCGTGACGTCGACCAGCAGCCCGGAGGTCGACGACCGGCCCGCGTAGCAGTGCCCGCCGCTGCGCGGCACCGTGGCGACGCCGTGCTCACGCCCGAACGCGATCGCCGCCGCGACGTCGGCGCCGTCGGCGGCCCGGACGATGCCGACCGGCCGCTGGTCGACCGGCTGCAGCCGCGCCGGGTGCCGGGCGGACTCGTAGGCCGCGGAGCCGGGGAGCAGCAACGTGCCCGTGAGGGCTGCCTCGAGACGTTCCCACGCCGCCGCAGGTGCGGACGGGACGGTGGTCGGTTCACGCATGGTCGACGACTCTGGCCAAGTCCCCGCGAAAGCGCGAGACTTTTAGCGTGGACTAAAACCCGGCGGCGGCGGGAGGGGCTCGGGTGATCGAGTGGCGCCTGCTGCCCGAGGACGTGGCCCGCATGAGGTTCGCGTTCTCGCCGCTGCTGGAGCTCGCCTACAGCCTGGTGGCGCTGCGGGCGCCGGACGAGCACACGCTGCACCTGCCCTGGGTGCGGACGACGCGGACGCTGGTCGCCGATCTCGATCTCAGCGAGCTGTTCGCGATCGCTCCCGTGCACGGGTTCATCGCCGACTTCATCTCGCCGACGCCGGTCGAGCCGCAGCCCGACATCGCCACCGAGCTCGAGGCGGTCCGGCGCACCGAGCCGGAGCGCGTCGTCGCCGACCTCGCCGACGTCCCGGACGTTCCGTCGCGGGTGGCCGGCCGGATCCGCGCCGATCCCGCGGCCGCGCTCGTCCGCATCGCCGACGCGCTCGAGGCGTACTGGGACGCGGCGCTGGCCGAGCATTGGCCTCGCATCCTGCGACTGCTCGAGGCCGACGTCCTGTGGCGGTCACGACGACTGGCCGACGGCGGGTTCGAGGCGCTGTTCGCGGACCTGCACGAGACGGTCGCCCTCGACGGGAACCGGCTGACCGCGGCCGATCCCTTCAACTGGTCCGGGCCCCTGGGCGGCACCGGGCTGACCCTGGTGCCGCACGCGATGGGCTGGCCGCGGGTGCACAAGATGACCGGCCGGAACGACCGCTACAAGCCGATGATCGCCTACCCGGTCCGTGGCGTCGCCACCCTCTGGGAGACCACGCCACCGCCGCCGCCCGACGCGCTCGCCGCCCTGATCGGCCGCACGCGCGCCACGATTCTGACGGCACTCGCCGAACCCACGACGACGACGGCGCTGGCCCGCCGGCTCGGGCTCACCGCCGGCGCCATCAGCCAGCACCTGACCGTGCTGCGCGCCGCCGGGCTCGTGTCGCGCACCCGCACCACCAGAACGGTGCTCTACCGCAGGACCACCCGCGGCGACGTCCTGACCGACCGATGATCGTCGGAGTGTCTACCTGGAGAGGTAGGCGGCCACCTCGGGGTGCTGGAAGTAGTCGGCCCAGGCGGCGGGTGTCAGGCGGAACCGGTCGTCGACGGCGCCGGTGTCGGCGCCGTGCTCGACCAGCAGCGTCACGACCTCCAGCTCACCCGCGCCGGCCGCATAGTGCAGGGCACCGTCGGCCGGCGCGCCGGCGGCGACCAGTGCCCGCACGACGTCCCAGTGGTGCAGGCCGGCGGCCTCGGCCACGAGAGTCGGCCGCACCGCCCCGCCGTCCGCCGTCGCCCGCGCCACCGCGGGCGCGTCGCCGCGCAGGGCGGCCGCCACCACCGGGTCGCGGCGGTCGGCGTAGGCCCGGTACAGGTCGCGGAGCAGGCAGATCTCCGCCCCGTGGGCCATGACCTCACGGTTGACGTGCAGCACCAGCTTCGCCATGGTGTCCTCGGCGTACGCGGCGCCGCGCGGGCCGAGCGGCCGCAGCAACGCCTCGTCGTCCAGCGCCGCGACGCCCTCGTGCCACAGCCGGTACCCCTCGTCCAACATCGCCAGCGCCCCGGCCGCGTCGCCGGGCAGAGCGGCCGGCCAGTGCCGGGCGTCGTACATGTCCGCGTCGGCGGCGTCAGGGTCGAAGAACGCCCGCGCCCGCTTGCCGAGCACGTCGCGGCCGATGTGCACCGCACGCCAGGCGATGGTCGTGACCGGCGGGATCGGCGGCTCGGGCTGCAGGAACTCCGGCTCCAGCGCGCCGCCCGGCCCCACCGGTCGCAGGCTCCACGCCCCGTCGACCGGCTCCCACAGGTATTCGTCGTCGGTCAGGCCGGCCAGCCGGGGCCGGAAATGGAAGGTCCAATAGAACTCGAGCTGCTCGAGCAGGTCCGCACTCCACGTCATACGGACCACCGTAGAGCCCTAATAGGACACCGTCTGTCATATTAAGAGGCGTGCGCGCCGAACGCCTGGTCCAGATCGTCCTGCTGCTGCAGACGCATGGGCGGCTGACGGCGGGTGAGCTGGCCCGGCGGCTCGAGGTCTCGGCCCGGACGGTGCAGCGCGACCTCGACGCGCTCAGCGTGGCCGGCTTCCCCGTCTACGCCGACCGTGGCCGTGCCGGCGGGTGGTCGCTGGCGGCCGACTACCGCACCCGGCTGACCGGCCTCTCCCCCGCCGAGACCGCCGCATTGTTCGTCGCGTCGACGGCGCACGTGCTGGCCGACCTGGGCCTCGACGCGGCCGCCGGCACGGCCACCGCCAAGCTGCTGGCGACGGTGCCCGCACACGCCCGCCCGCACGCCGACCTCGCCCGCGAGCGGGTGCTGGTCGACCACGCCGACTGGCAGGAGCACCGCGAGCCGTCACCATGGCTGCCGCTGCTCCAGCGAGCCGTCTGGGACAGCACCCGGGTCCGCCTCACGTACGGGAGCGCCACGGACGCCGTCGTCGTCGAGCCGCTGGGACTGGTGGCGAAGAAGCGCGCCTGGTACCTCGTCGCCCGGAAGACCACCGACGACGGAGACGGCCTGCGCACCTACCGGCTCGGCCGCATCACCGGCGCCGACGCGACGGACGAGCGCTTCGACCGGCCCGACGGCTTCGACCTCGCCGAGCACTGGCGCCGGGCCGGCGAGCGGTACTTCGCCGGGCTGCGCCGCTACCCCGTGCGGCTGCGGATCCGCGCTGACGCCGCCACCCGGCTGCGCTGGGCGCCCAACGCCGTCGTCGACACCGAGACGGCGCCGGACGAGGACGGCTGGGCGGAGGTCGCGATGACGTTCGAGTCGGCCCTCGAGACGAGGATCTACCTGCTGGGACTGGCCGGCGCGGTCATCGTGCTCGAGCCGGCGGACCTGCGCGACGACATGCGCCGCGCGGCGGCGGCGTTCCTGGAGCAGAACTGACTCAGAGCGAGCGGCGCTTGCGCAGCGCCTGCAGCGCCTCTTCGAGGATGGCCGCGCCGTCCTCGTCGCTGCGCCGCTCTTTCACGTACGCCAGGTGCGTCTTGTACGGCTCGGTGCGCGGAGCGGCCGGCGGGTGGTCGCGGTCCTGGCTGGCCGGCAGGCCGCAGCGGATGCAGTCCCAGGACTCGGGGATGACGGCCTCGGCGGCGAAGCTGGGCGAGCTCTCGTGGCCATGCTCGCAGTAGTACGTGACCCTGCGGCGGGGTGCGGAATCGCCTCGTTCTGCCTCGCCCATGGGCCCGGCGCCCACCCGGCTGCCACGGATCGCGTTGCCTCCGACCACGGTGCGTCCTCCCTGACGTTGCTAGCTGGCGTTCAGCAGGCCGAGCGCGACGATGGCGGCCGCCCAGACCAGACCCAGGGCGATCGTGAGCCGGTCGAGGTTGCGCTCGGCGACCGAGGAGCCGCCCACCGAGGACGAGACACCGCCGCCGAACATGTCGGACAGACCGCCACCCTTGCCCTTGTGCATGAGCACCAGCAGGATCAGCAACGCGCTGGTGATGACCAGCAGGATCGAGAATGCCAGTTCCACGGTGGTGTGCCTATGTCCTTCCGGATCGGCGGGCCGGCAGAGCGCCGGCCGCACGGTCCAAGACTACGCGTTCGAGCCTGTCGTGCCGAATGGTACCTCGCCGCCGTACATGATCATGTCCCCGCCCCCGGCGGTCGAAACCAGCCCGGTGACGGGGACACGATCGAGGTGGATCTCAGGGGTTGCGGTGGTAGCGGGCGATGAGCGCGAACTCGTCGGCATTGATGCTCGCGCCGCCCACCAGAGCACCGTCGACGTCGGGCTGCTCCATGATCGGCTTGACGTTCGAGGCCTTCACGGAGCCGCCGTAGAGCACCCGGACCGCCGCGGCGACATCGGCGCTGTACAGCTTCGCCAGCCGCTCGCGGATGGCCGCGGCCATCTCCTGGGCGTCGTCGGGCGTGGCGACCTCGCCGGTGCCGATGGCCCAGACCGGCTCGTACGCGACGACGATGCTCGCCGCCTGCTCCGCGCCCAGCCCGTCGAGGCCGCCGTCGAGCTGTGCCAGCGTGTGCTCGACGTGCCGGCTCTCCTGCCGCACCTCGAGCGGCTCGCCGATGCACAGGATGGGGGTGAGCCCATGCCGGTAGGCGGCCTTGATCTTGGCGGCGACCTGCTCGTCGGTCTCGGCGTGGTACTGCCGGCGCTCGGAGTGGCCGACGACCGCGTACGTGCAGCCCAGCTTCGCCAGCATGGCCCCGGAGATGTCGCCGGTGTAGGCGCCGGAGTCGTGCGGCGAGAGGTCCTGGCCGCCGTAGGCGATGTTGTAGCGGTCGGCGTCGATGAGCGTCTGCACCGAGCGGATGTCGGTGAACGGCGGCAGCACCGCCACCTCGACCTTCTCGAGGTCGTCGTCGTTGAGGGAGAAGGCGAGCTTCTGCACCAGCGCGATGGCCTCGAGGTGGGTGAGGTTCATCTTCCAGTTGCCGGCCATGAGCGGCCGGCGCGGCGTCGTCGCCATCAGGACTCCAGTACGGTCAGGCCGGGCAGTTCCTTGCCCTCGAGCAGCTCGAGCGAGGCGCCACCGCCGGTGGAGATGTGCGTGAACGCGCCCTCGTCGAGATCGAGCCGGCGGACGGCGGCCGCGGAGTCTCCGCCGCCGACGACGCTGGTGCCCTGGACCTCGGAGACGGCGACAGCGACCTGGCGGGTGCCCTCGGCGAACGGGGCCAGCTCGAACACGCCCATGGGGCCGTTCCAGACCACCGTCTTGGCGTCGGACAGCTTGCCGCGGAACAGCTCGATGGTGGCGGGGCCGATGTCGAGGCCCTTCTGGTCGGCCGGGATGGCCGACGCCGCCACCACGGCGGTGGCCGCGTCCTCGCTGATGTCGGCCGCGACGACGACGTCGACCGGCAGCACCAGCTCGACGCCGCGCTCCTCGGCCCGTGAGAGGTAGCCCCGCACGGTGTCGACCTGGTCGTCCTCGAGCAGCGAGCCGCCGACCTCGTAGCCCTGGGCCTTGAGGAACGTGAACGCCATGCCGCCGCCGATGAGCAGGCGGTCGACCTTGTCGAGCAGGTTGTCGATGACGCCCAGCTTGTCGGACACCTTCGAGCCGCCGAGCACCACGACGTACGGGCGCTCGGGGTCGTCGAGGACCTTCGAGAACGCCTGCACCTCGGCCCGCACCAGCAGGCCGGCCGCGTGCGGCAGCCGCTGCGCCAGGTCGTAGACGCTGGCCTGCTTGCGGTGCACGACGCCGAAGCCGTCGGACACGAACAGGTCGCCCAGCTCGGCCAGCTCGGCCGCGAAGGCCTGACGCTCGGCGTCGTCCTTGCTGGTCTCGCGCGCGTCGAAGCGCACGTTCTCGAGCACGGCGACCTCGCCGTCGGCCAGCGCGGCCACCGTCTTCCGCGCGCTCTCGCCGACGACGTCGGTGGCGAACGCGACGTCGGCGCCGAGCAGCTCGCCGAGCCGCTTGGCCACCGGCGCCAGGGAGTACTGCGGGTCCGGCGCGCCCTTGGGCCGGCCCAGGTGCGCCATGACGACGACCCGGGCGCCCGCGGCCGTCAGCTGCTGGATGGTCGGCACCGACGCGCGGACCCGGCCGTCGTCGGTGATGGCCTCACCATCGAGCGGGACGTTGAGGTCGGAGCGCAGGAGGACCCGCTGACCGCGCAGGTCCCCCAGCTCGTCGATTCCCCTCATCGCGCTCAGAGCGAGGTGCCGACGTAGCGGACCAGGTCCACCAGCCGGTTGGAGTAGCCCCACTCGTTGTCGTACCAGCCGACGACCTTGACCTGGTCGCCGTTGACGCGGGTCAGGCCGGCGTCGTAGATGCACGACGCGGGGTCGGTGACGATGTCGGCGGAGACGATCTCGTCCTCGGTGTAGCGCAGGTAGCCGGCCAGCGCGCCCTCGGCGGCGGCCTTGTACGCGGCGTTGACCTCGTCGAGGGTGACCTCGCGCGACAGCGTGACGGTGAGGTCCGTGGCCGAGCCGGTGGGCACCGGGACGCGCAGGGCGAAGCCGTCGAGCTTGCCCTTGAGCTCCGGGAGCACCAGGCCGATGGCCTTCGCGGCGCCCGTGCTGGTCGGGACGATGCTCAGCGCGGCGGCGCGGGCGCGGCGCAGGTCCTTGTGCGGGCCGTCCTGCAGGTTCTGGTCGGCGGTGTAGGCGTGCACCGTCGTCATCAGGCCACGCTCGATGGTGAACGTGTCGTGCAGCACCTTGGCCAGCGGGGCCAGGCAGTTCGTGGTGCACGAGGCGTTCGAGATGATGGTGTGCGCGGCGGCGTCGTACTCGTTCTCGTTGACGCCCATGACGACGGTGACGTCCTCGTTCTTCGCCGGGGCGGAGATGACGACCTTCTGCGCGCCGGCCTCGACGTGCGCCTTGGCCTTGGCGGCGTCGGTGAAGAAGCCGGTGGACTCGAGCACGACGTCGGCGCCGAGGTCCTTCCAGGGGAGCTGGGCGGGGTCGCGCTCGGTGAGCACCTTGAACGACTGGCCGCCGGCGCTGATGGTGTCGCCGTCGTAGGAGACGTCGGCCAGCGTGCCGAGGATGGAGTCGTACTTGAGCAGGTGCGCCAGCGTCTTGGTGTCGGTGAGGTCGTTGGCGCCGACGATCTCGATGTCGCCGCCGCCCTGCGCGAAGACCGCGCGAGCGAAGTTGCGCCCGATGCGGCCGAAGCCGTTGATGCCTACACGAACGGTCATCAGGAGGTACTCCTCACGGTTCAGGGGCGTACAGAAACGGTCGTCCACCCCGTCGTGGTGACCCAGACGAAACATTAGGGCATCGCTGCCGGAAACGTTGAGTGGCCCGTCATCCGCATGCTAGTACCCGGCGTGGCACCGCGACCGGCGCCCGCTACCATCGGGCCGTCCGCGCGGCCGGCAGGGGGAGCTCTGAGTGACCATCTATCTCGTCCTGGGCTTCGCCGGGCTCGCCTTCCTCTTGGTGTCGCTGCTGGCCGGCGAGTTCCTGGACGGCGTCCTCCCGGTCGGCGGCGACTGGTTCTCCAGTGCCGCCGTGGCCGCGTTCGTGTCGGCGTTCGGCTTCTGCGCCTCGCTGGCGCAGTCCGCCGACCTCGGCACGCCGGCCACGCTGGGGCTGGGCGCGGTGGCCGGTGCGCTCGTGGCCGCGCTCACCGCGTGGCTGACCCGCACGCTCAAGAACGGCGCCACCGACCAGACGCCACGCACCAGCGACATCGTCGGCTACGACGGCGTCGTGCTCTCGACCATCCCGGAGTCCGGGTTCGGCGTGGTCAGCGTGAGCGTCGGCGGCCACCTCACCCGGCTGAACGCCCGCGCCGCCGAGACGATCGAGAGCGGTGCCGCGGTCACCGTCGTCGGCGTGCTGTCACCCACCGCCGTGTCCGTCGCCCGCCTGTAGCCGCTGCGTCAACGGGGAGATCCACACATGAACGAGACGACCATCACCGTCATCGGACTCGTGGTCCTGCTGGTCCTGATCGTCCTGCTGATCACCAGCCGCTACAAGGTGGCCGGTCCCAACGAGGCGTACATCGTCACCGGCCGGCGCGGCAAGGCGGTGCGCAACCCCGAGACCGGCATCGTCTCCACCGACCTGTCGGGGCAGCGCGTGGTCATGGGCGGCGGCACGTTCGTCATCCCGTTCGTGCAGAAGCTGCACATCCTCGACCTCTCCAGCCGCCGGCTGTCGGTGCAGATCCGCGGCGCCGTGTCGGGCCAGGGCGTCAAGCTCAACGTCGAGGGCGTCGCCATCGTGAAGGTCGGCGGCAACGAGGACCAGATCCGCGCCGCCGCGCAGCGCTTCCTCACCCAGCAGGAGGAGGTCGAGACGTTCACCCAGGAGGTGCTGGCCGGCGCGCTGCGCTCCATCGTCGGCGGCCTCAGCGTCGAGCAGATCATCCGCGACCGCGCCGCGTTCGCCCAGCGCGTCGCCGACGAGTCCGAGAACTCGCTCACCGGCCAGGGCCTGGTCCTCGACACCTTCCAGATCCAGGACATCACCGACGACGGCAGCTACCTGTCCGACCTGGGCCGCCCCGAGGCCGCGCGCATCGGGCAGGAGGCGGCCATCGCCGAGGCCAACGCCCGGCGGGCCGCCGAGCAGGCGCGCATCCTGGCCGAGGAGGAGATCGCCGTCGCCCAGCGCGGGCTCGCGCTGCGGCAGGCCGAGATCAAGGCCGAGACCGACGCGGCCTCGGCGAAGGCGGCCGCCGCCGGTCCGCTGGCCCAGGCCGACCAGGACCAGGCGATCCTCGCGGAGCAGGAGAAGGTCGCCGTCCGCCAGGCCGCGCTGACGGAGCGCCAGCTCGACACCCAGGTGCGCAAGCCCGCCGACGCCGAGCGCTACCGCGTCGAGCAGGCGGCCGAGGCCAAGCGCAACTCCGACATCGCCGAGGCCGAGGCGCGCAAGGCCGCCGCCATCGCCGCCGCCGAGGGCCGCGCCGAGGAGGCCCGCCTGGTCGGTGAGTCGGAGAAGGCCCGGCGGGCCGCGCTGGCCGAGGCCGACGCCATCGAGGGCGCCAAGCGCGGTGAGGCCGAGAAGGCCCGCCGCGTCGCCGAGGCCGAGGCGCTGCGCGCCGAGGGCGAGGCCGAGGCGTCCTCGATCCTCGCCCGCGGGCACGCCGAGGCCGAGGCCATGGACAAGCGGGCCGAGGCGTTCGCCCAGTACAACGAGGCGGCGGTGCTGCAGATGCTCATGGAGGTGCTGCCGAGCATCGCCCGCGAGGTGTCCGCCCCTCTCGGCGCGATCGACAAGCTGACGGTGGTGTCGACCGACGGCATCAACGCGCTGCCGCGGCAGGTCACCGACAACATCGTGCAGACCATCGAGATGCTGAAGAACGCGACCGGCCTCGACCTCGACGAGCTGATCAAGCGCGCGGCGTCCGGCGCGGTCGGGCGGCTGGACGGCAGCCCGCGCGACGGCGCCGCGACAGCGCCCGACGGGAACGGGAGCGCCGCGCCCCGCCCCTGAGTCACCACCAGGCGACGGCGGTCGTCGTTCCGGGGGTGACCTCGGTGAGGCCGCCGTCGCGGACCACGACGGCGGCCCGGCCCAGCGCCGCCGGCCAGCCGTCCTCCGAGACGCTGACGAGGCGTACCGGGCAGCCGGCCGCCGTCCAGTCGTGGCGCCGACCGGCCGGCATCGCGTGCCAACTGAGCTGGGCGGCGTGCCCCGCCTGCGCCGCCGTCTTGCCCGCCGTCATGGTGACACCCGGGTTGACGACGACGGCGAGCGCTGCGGCGACCGCGGGGCCGCCCGGGGCGCCGTCGTCACCGTCGTCGGTCACCTCCGTGCCCCCGACCTGCAGCTTCCGGACGTCGCCGGAGAGCTCGCTCAGCGGCCCCGGCAGCAGCGCCCGCACGCTCGCGCCGTCGTGCACCACGCCGACGCCGGGCAGGTCCTGCACGCGGCGCCAGGCGATGCCGCGGGCGCGCCGGACCACCTTGCGGATCCGGTCGTCCTCGTAGGCCCGGAAAGCGGCCGTCCACTCCGGATCGGCGTCGTCGGCACAGGCGGCGCCGACCAGCCGGCCGACCGCCGTCGCGACCGCCTCGAGCAGCGCCCGCCGGGTGGGCGGGTCGCCCTCGGGCGAGCCGGGCCGGGGCAGGTGGACGACGATCTGCATCGCCCACCCGCCGTCGGCGGCGGGCTCGGTCACGGCGCGAGCATGTCCGGGGTGAGGCTCGCCTCGGTGTCGGGGATGCCCTCGTCGGCCGCCTTGCGGTCGGCCATGGCGAGCAGCCGGCGGATGCGGCCGGCCACGGCGTCCTTGGTCATGGGCGGGTCGGACAGCTGGCCGAGCTCCTCGAGGCTGGCCTGCTTGTTCTCGAGCCGCAGGACGCCGGCCTGGCGCAGGTGCTCCGGGACGTCATCGCCCAGGATCTCGAGCGCCCGCTCGACCCGGGCCCCGGCGGCGACGGCCGCCCGCGCCGACCGGCGCAGGTTGGCGTCGTCGAAGTTGGCCAGCCGGTTCGCCGTGGCCCGCACCTCGCGGCGCATGCGCCGCTCCTCCCAGGCCAGCACGCTGTCGTGCGCGCCGAGCCGGGTGAGCAGCGCGCCGATGGCATCGCCGTCGCGCACCACCACGCGGTCGGTCCCGCGCACGTCGCGCGCCTTGGCCGAGATCTCGAGCCGCCGCGCCGCGCCGACCAGCGCGAGCGCCGCCTCGGGCCCCGGGCAGGTCACCTCGAGTGCGGAGCTGCGTCCCGGCTCGGTCAGCGACCCGTGCGCGAGGAACGCGCCCCGCCAGGCCGCCTCGGCGTCGTGGTCGGCCCCGTTCACCACTTGGGGCGGCAGCCCGCGGACCGGCCGCCCGCTGCCGTCGATCAGCCCCGTCTGCCGCGCCAGCCGCTCGCCGTCGCGCACCACGCGCACGACGTAACGGCTCCCCTTGCGCAACCCCCCGGCGGCCACCATGGCGAGATCGCTCTCGTGGCCGAACACCTCCGCTATGTCACGTCGCAGCCTGCGGGCCGCGACCCCCGTATCCAACTCGGCCTCGATGACGATCTTCCCACTGACGATGTGCAGGCCGCCGGCAAAGCGCAGCAGCGACGACACCTCAGCCTTGCGGCAGCACGTCCTTGTCACCTCGAGGCGAGCCAGCTCGTCCTTCACGGATGCTGTCATCGCCATGCCGAGATCCTGCCACACCGGACGGCCCGCCCGGTCACGCTCACTACATGCCGGACGAGCGTTCCCCCGAACGGTCCCCTCCCC
>NZ_SMKL01000044.1 GCF_004348545.1 Jiangella ureilytica
GGGCGGGGGCCGGCGGCGCCGCCGGGACGTCCGGCGGCGCGCTCACGCCGCCGCCTCGTCGGTGCCGCGCATGGAGCGCGCCATGAGCGTGCCGAACACCAGCAGCAGCGCGCCGAGGCCGGCCCAGCCGGCGATGTCGGCACCGGTCGGCGGGTGCTCGCCGGCGCCGTCCTCGTCGCCGCCCGCGGCACCGTCGTCACCGGAGTCGTCGCCGTCGTCCCCCGAGTCGTCGCCCGAGTCGTCGCCGGTGTCGTCACCGGTCGGGGTCGTCGACGGAACCGTCACCGTCACGTCCATCTCGCCGGGACCCGGCGGCCGCTCGCTCGCCGTCGCCGTCAGCCCGCCGCCCGGTCCGAACAGGGCGAGCAGCGCCAGCAGGCCGCCCGTCACCACCGCGATCACCCGCGGCGCCTGCAGCTCGGCGGCAGCGGCGGCCCGGCCGCGCGCCTCGGCGGCCGCGATCGCCTCGGCCGCCCGGCGGCGACGCCCGCGCGAGCGCAGGCGCAGCATCCAGAGCAGCACGACGACCACCAGCAGCACGACCAGCTCCGGCCACGGGATCGCCCACGCCGACGCCACGCCGGTCACGCTCGGCGGCTCCGGGCTGCCCTCGGGAACGTTCAGCGACGACGGGTCGACGGTGAGCCGAGCGGTCACGCGGCCCAGCCGCTGCACCCCGGTCGCCTCGACGGTGACGGTGTACTTCTGCCCGGGCAGCAGCTCCGGCAGCTCGTCCGGGTGCACGGACTTCAGCCCGATTCCCAGCGGCCCCTCGACGTCGACCAGCTGCGACCCCGTGAGCCGGACGTTGCCGGTGTTCTCCAGCTCGTAGCCGACGGTCAGGTCGCCGCCGGTGAACGGGATCCAGCCGCCGTCGAAGCTCGCCGACACCGCCTGGATCCGCACGGACGGCGACAGCTCGCCGGCGACGCGCAGGTAGATGCGGGTGCCGACGCGATTCTCGACGAGGACCTGGTTGTCGTTCTCCTCGGTGACGACGTCGGTGAGCGACGCCACGATGCCGCCGGCGTGGTCGCCGGGCGTGGCGTTCGCGGGCACCGTCAGCGTGAACGGGAGGTCCACGTGGCCGCCGGCCGGCACCTCGACCTGCGCGTGGTCGACCGCCGCCCACAGGCCGGCGCCGACGGGCGTCTCGGAGCCTTCGAGCAGCGAGAAGCCGCCCTCCGGCGTGTTGATCGCGTCCTGGGAGTACACACGGAAGACCTGCGGGGTGTCGCTGAAGTTGTTGACCCGGACGACGTCGGAGACGGTGCCGCCGGGCTCCAGGTCGTAGGTGAACGCGGTCCGGCCGTCCGGGCCGTTCGCCGTCGACGGCTGGACGGACCAGCTGACCGAGCCGGCGGCGTCCTCGGCGGGCTGCTCGGCCGCGCCGGACGGGGTGGGCGTGGGGTCGGCTGCTGCCGGTGCGGCGACGAACGCCGCTGAGGCCAGAACGGCAGCGAGCGCCCCGGCGAGTCGGCCGGGGCGCAACCGGGACAGGGACATGCGAAGGGCTCTGGCCATCGCAGGTGGCTCCAATTCTGTATCGCTCGACGCGGCCGGACCCACCGCGAGCACACCGGACATCGCGGCCTCGGCACAGATGCGTGCCTCGGCCGGACACCGCGGCCTCGGCACAGATGCGTGCCTCGGCCGGACCCCGCGGCCTCGGCACAGATGCGTGCCTCGGCCGGACCCCGCGGCCTCGGCACAGATGCGTGCCTCGGCCGGACACCGCGGCCTCGGCGGAGAAGCGTGCCTCGGCCGGACACCGCGGCCTCGGCGGAGAAGCGTGCCTCGGCCGGAGGGGTGGACCCGGCGACGATCACCGGATCCACCCCGGGGCGTGCTGACGACCGGCCCGATCGAACTCAGATCGTGGTCAGGGTCAGCGTGGCGGTGTAGGTGCCGGCCGCGGTGTCGGCCGGGATCTCCAGGGAGAGACCCGCGCCCAGCTCCGACGAACCGGTGCCGCTGCCCTCGGGAGCGCCGGCGAGCTGACGCGCCTCCGACAGGCCGGTGCCCTCGCTGAAGCCGGGGGCGACCGGAGCGCCGGCGACGACGCCGGTGGCCGTCGAGGAGACGACCTCCGGAGTCCAGCCGAGGTACTTGCCCTCGAAGGACGAGGTCTCCGAGGCGGAGAACTCGCTCACCTGGGCGGTGGTGTCCCAGCCCGGCGCACCCGCGCGGGTGTCGCTGACCGTGACGGGGTCGAGATCGCCCTCGGACGACAGGCGGTCACCGTCGAGCTGCGGCGCCGGCAGGGTGACCTGCGCGTCGTCGCCGATCGTCATGGTGAGCTGGCCCTCGCCCTGCTCGACCGTGGTGGTGATCTCCTGCGTCCCCTCGACCGGGTCCGGGTCGACGTCCTCGTTCAGGCGCCAGGTGTCGCCCTCGACGATGATCTCGGTCCGGTAGTAGTCGGGCGAGGTGGTGAACTGCTCCGAGAGGCAGCTGATGCGGATCTCGAAGGTGCCCTTGCGGCCCTGCAGCCGGGTCTCGAGCGTCCGGGCGGTGCCCGCGATGCCGTTGACCTGGATAGGACCCTGGTCGTAGTTGCCGTCGTTCAGCGTCGGCCCGAGCGAGAAGCGCTCGTTCTCCAGGTCGATGGACCCGTTGCCGTCGACGTCGATGACGACGTCGAGCGACGCGCCCTGCGAGAACGCCGTCGGGCACGGGCCCGACGAACGCGCCCACTCGAGGAACGGCCCGTCGTTGATGCTGCCGCTGGTGGCCGAGAACGTCACGTCGCCGAGCACGGCCGCGTTCGCCGGGACGGCAGCGAGACCGGCACCGACGACGCCGGCGACCACGGACGTGGCCGCGAGCGCCAGCGCCCTCTTCGACATGTGCATGACATACCTTCCTTTCGAAGGTGATGGTGGGGCCGGCCCCGTGCCGGCCCCGCTCGTGGGCGCCCGTCACGCGCGCCCACGAGGGTCCGTGCGCCTCGGGTCAGCTGTTCGCCCGAAGGGTGGTGGCACCGCAGGCGAGCTTCAGCGGGTCGCCCGGGACCGAGGTGGTCCGGAATCCGAAGCCGAAGGCCTCGACGACCGGACGGGCCTGGCACACCGCCGAGTTCGGGCCCGCGAACGTGCTCACGATGGCGGCGTCAGGGCTGGCACCCTCGATGTCGTGCGTCGGGACGACGTTGTAGACGTCACGCACGATCGGGAAGACGGTGTTCAGCACCGGGTCGGCCGCCGGGCCCGTGGTCGGGGCGACGCCGTTCACCCGGCCGAGGACGGCGCTGCCGCGACGGTTCTCGACATCGATCAGCACACCGCCGTGCGTCTCACCCGCGTTGCCCTGGGCGATGTACTGGCCCACCGAGAACGGCACGATGTCCGCGGAGTTGTTGGTCAGGCTCCACTGCAGGACCCGGCCGTCGTGCTCCTGGATCGTGTTGTTCCGCTGGTCGATGCAGGGGTACGACGGGATCTCCTCCTCGAGGATGTCGACCTGCGCCAGCCAGAACTGCCGGCTGCCCGAACCGGACTGCGGCAGCAGCGGGTTGACGTCGATGCCGTTCACCCGGGTGATCACGCACTTGTAGATGCCCTCGAGCTGGCGCCGGGTCAGGTTCGTCGGGAAGCCGAGGTCGCCGACGGCCGCGCTGTGCACGGCGTAGGACATCGCGTCCACGCCGAACGGGATGTACGTGTAGTTGCCGGTCGTGCTCGGGCTGGACGGCGCGCTGGACGACCGCGCGAAGTCGATGCATCCGGTGATGTTCTTGCCCTGCCACAGGCCATCGCCCTCCGACGCGCGGAGAGCGGTCCGGCCCTGGCCGGAGCCGTTCGGGCGGACCATGCCCTGGCAGTTGGCGTTCTGTGCCGCTGCCTTGGTGGTGATGGTGGCCGTGCCGCGGGCGTCCCACGACGCGATCACGTCACCGCCGCCGACGGCGAGGCCCAGGCCGTTGAGCACGTCCTGGGTCGTGTCGGAGCCGGCACCGGCGAGCTGGCGGTAGTCGGTCGCCGGGTCCGGGTCGGCCGCCGCCGGGCCGACCGCGAGACCGAGAGCCAATACAGCGGCCCCCAGCGCGGCGCCCACGCGGGCGAGATTCTGACGCTTCACTGAAGTGCTCCCCTTTCCACAGGGATGTGCTACTGGCAGTACGCCGCAATGCCTGCACGGCGAACCCGAATCGATACTTTCCTGATCTTCAATGCGAGAGAACGGACGGAGCGCGAACGTTGGGCCGGCTATGTCTCGCCAACGTTTACGCCAGATGAATTGACCGTCTTCGCAGGTGAAGGCGGGCACACGGCAGTGTCCGAAGAATTCTCGGAATCGAATTCCCGGCTGTTTCCTGTAGTTGTCAGGCCGGCCTGCTGAAGCGCGAGCCGAGTTTCGCCAGCGCCGGCCCGGCGATGGCGGCGGCCGCCCCGAGGAGCAGCGCCACCATGAGCACGTAGGGCGCGATCCCCGCGTCGGTCCCGGGTGTGCTGGTCGCCTGCGCCACTGGAGTCGACGACTCGGTCGGTGTCGGGGTCGGGCTCGGGTTGGGCGGCGGCGGTGTCGGTCCCGGCGACGGCGAGCTCGTCGAGCCGGTGTCGTCCGGCGGCGGGGTGTGGCCCAGCACGGGCGGGCCGTTCCCGTCCGACCCGGGCGGCGGGTCGTCGCCGGCACCGGCCGGATCGGGTCCGGGGTCGCCGAGGCCCGGACCCGTCGGGGTCGGCGTGGGCGTCGAGGTCGGCGTGGGCGTCGGGCTGGGTGTCGGTTCGGCCAGCGCCGCCAGGAACAGCGCGATCACGGCGGTCGTGGCCCGCAGCTCGTCCGGCATCGTCACGTAGCCGGGCGGCAGCTGGCCGCGCGCCGAACCGGGCTCCTGGCCGTCGGTGGCCGCGTAGGCGAGGAAGCCGGCGTAGTTCAGCAGGGCCGCCGGCGCCTGGTCGACCCGCACGGCCGCGTAGGTCACCATCGTCAGCGGGTACGCGCCCGGCACCTCCTCGGCCGGGTCGATCTCGAAGACGCCGTCCTCGTTGCCGTCCTCCATCGCGTTCGCCGCCGCGAGCATGCTCTCCTCGGTCGGCTGGACGAACTCGCCGGCGGCATTGCGCAGGCTCGCGGTGTACACGCCGTAGCGCGCCGCCGAGGCGGTGTCGGTCACGCCGACGGTCCAGCGCTTCCCCACCGGTCGCGGGCTCGCGACGACGTAGCCGGGCGGGTCGCGGTACTGGTCCCAGACCGCCTTCTCCCCCACGTCGGCGCGGAGCACCCGCTGGGCGATCTCGGCGTAGGAACCCACGTACGGCCGCAGGTCGAGGGTGCAGTACTGCTGGTCCTCGGGCGCGTTCGGCGGACGGGCGCACTCCGGGTCGGCCTTCGGGAAGTTGAGCGGAGCCGTCTCGTCGAGACCGAGGTTCTCGTAGTTCGGGTTGACGATCATCCCGTTCTCGTCCGGCGTGCCCGCGAGCCATTCGCGCGCCGCGGGATCGGCCTGGATCCATCGCCACAGCTCCCGGTTCACCGCCGCGTTGGGCAGTGTGACCATCAGGCCCAGCGGGCCACTGGCGGTCGGCGGGAAGTCCTTGAACGCCGGGTTCAGCTCGAGGAACTCCGGGTCGTAGGTGATGTAGATCGGGTTCTGGACGCCTTCACCGCTGCTGAGGTGCTCCAGTCCGCCCGCACCGCCGCCGGGGACGTCGACCTGGTAGGACTGGGTCAACAGCTTCGCGACCAGCCGCGGCGTCAGCTTGAGGTCGTCGACCTGCGTGCCGAACAGCGCCTCGACCTCGGGTGGCGCGAACGTCTTGGGCCGGAAGTCGATGAGATACGAGATGGTCAGTCCGGACAGCGCGACGGGCGCGTGGACGACCCCCTGACCCTCCCGCTCGGGACGGATCGGGTCGATGGTGAAGGCCAGCCCGGGAGCACCCTCGTAGGTGCTGAGCAGCTGGTTGGCCGCCTCGACGTCTCCGGTGGCCGAGAACCCGAACGTGGGGCCGCCGTCGGCACAGAGCACGGGCTGCCACGACGTCATGGCCTCGGCGATCAGCTCGGTGCCCACCGTCGACTGCTCCTGCGCCCCCAGCTCGCAGAAGCCGCTCACCGGCTGGAAGTCCAGCTCGACCACGATGCGGTTCGCCCAGTTGGTGAGCGAGATCGGCGGGTCGCCGCCGCCGACGTCGGGCTGGCGCGGGTCGCCCGTCGGGGTGAACGCGCCTCGCGGGACGATGACCAGCCAGCAGGGCTGCGGTTCGGGGCTCTCCTCCGTCACCCGCCCGCACCCGAGGTGCGGTGCCTCCTTGGCGGTCTGCACCCAGAAGATCGTCCGGCCCCCGCCGTCGCCGCCCGTGGCCACCCAGGGCTGTTCGTTGGTGCTGCCGACGTTGAACACGTCCCGGATGAGGCCGTCGTACTCCTCGGGGACCGGGTGGGGACGACGGTCCGAGGCATCCGTCCCGGTGTCGACGTAGGTCCGGCCGTTGGCCGCGCGGAACGGCAGGGAGGTGATGGCCGGGTAGCCGGGCACGCCCGGGAGGGGCTCGAAGGTCTCGGCCGGATCCCAGAGTTTGGCCGGCTCCCGGGTCGCGTTGCCGGACCTCGACGGCCACGGCGCCTCCAGGCCCGCGCCGAACTGACAGGTCTCGCGGAAGTCGGGAGCGTCGGGATCCGGCCCCCAGCACTGCATGAACGACAGGTAGTTCGGCCCGAACGCGCCGTACGGCGTCGGATTGCCGCCGGTCCAGGTGATCTCTATCCCCTGGCTGACCAGGCCCTTCGTCTGGGAGACCGTGATCGCCAGGTCGGAGAAGTCCTCGTACTGGCCCGGGCGGCCGTTGACGGTCACGGCCGAGTCGGTCGCGGCGCGGGCGTCGGCGGCGGCCGCCTCCTGGCGGGGCGGGCCGAGGACCACCAGGCTCACCGCCAGGCCGAACAGGCCCAGCCCGGCGACCAGGCGGGTCCACAGGATGCGCGTCACGAAGGGCTCCCGGACTGGTGACGGAGCAGGCGCAGCACCAGCGGCGGCGCGACGATGACGATGAGCAGTGAGAGGCCGGCGATCAGCATGAGGGTCTGGTTCAGGCCCCAGCCGGTCGAGGCGGCCATGACGGTGGGGACGTTGGCGGCGTTCGGGTCGCCGTCTCCCCCGCCCTCGCCTCCGCCGTCCCCGCCGGCGATGATCTCGCCGGTGTCAGGGTCGATGATCGGGGCCCCGCCGTCGGCGCCGGTGTCCGTGCCGTCGGCGCCGCCCGCATCGCCGCCCGCATCGCCGGCCGCGTCGCCGCCGCTCGCGTCGCCCGTCGCCCCGGCGGCGTCACCGCCGGCTCCTGACGCGTCACCCCCTGAGGCGTCGCCACCTCCGTCAGCACCCCCTGAGGCGTCACCGCCACCGCCGCCACCGGCGCCGCCGCCCCCATCGCCACCGCCACCGCCGTTCTCGTCCCCGCCGGGGCCGGGCTGCGGTGCGCCACCGGTGCCGGCGGCGCACTGGGTCGGGCCCTGCTGATCGCATGCGGGCGGGTACGGCGCCTCCTCCGCGAGCAGGTTGGAGCCGTCGGGAGAGAAGGTCGGGTTGTTGCAGTCGGCGATGTTGAGCTGCTCGGTCTCGGCGCCGGGGATGTTGCGGACCTGGGCGAACCCGGCCTCGACCAGGTTGATCGGCAGCGGTGAGTAGCCGAGTGCGGGCGCGGCGCGCTGGCCCTCGCAGAGGAAGTAGTAGGCGAAGGCGCCGAGGCTGTATCCCTTGTCCTCGT
Organism: Jiangella ureilytica; assembly: GCF_004348545.1. Lineage (GTDB taxonomy): Bacteria > Actinomycetota > Actinomycetes > Jiangellales > Jiangellaceae > Jiangella > Jiangella ureilytica. The sequence goes on from NZ_SMKL01000044.1 coordinate 7,707, forward strand.
TGAAGCCGTACTCCAGCTCGTCGGGGATGATCATGTAGGAGTACGACGACATCGGATAGGCGCGCCGGTCCTCGTTGCGGTACACGCCGGTGAGGTTCTGCGTCAGGTAGTCCGTCGAGCTCTCGTCCTCGTTGATCCGGGCTCCCAGCAGGCCGACGGCGACGGCCTCCGGCTTCGGCTCGACGTAGTAGCCGGACCGGTTGAGCACCTTCACCACGGGATAGTCGGCGTTCAGCGCGTACGAGTACTCGACGTAGGTGATGGCGCCCTCGTTGTGCGCCTGGGCGACGTAGCCGGCCACGTTGTTGGACCCCGACTGCGCGACCATGCCGTTGACCGTGGGGTAGTACGACGTCTGCCCGCACGGGGTCTCGCGGCCCACCCGCTCGCAGTAGGCGTCCCAGAGCGCCGGGTGTTCCGACGACATCCACATGGAGAACTGCGCCGACGTGCCGGAGCCGTCGGACCGGACGACGGGCACGATCCGGCGGGCCGGTAGCGCGAGCGCCGGGTTGTCCTGGCGGATCGCCGGGTCGTTCCACGTGGTGATGACGCCGGTGAAGATCTTCGTGATGACCTCGCCGGACAACCGCAGGTTCGTCACCCGCTGGCCGCCGATCGTCAGGTTGTACATCAGCGCCGTGCCGCCGGCGACGATCGGCATGTAGCGGAAGCCGCGCGCCGGCGGCGGGTCCGAGCCTTGGGTGCCGGCGTCGCGCAGGCCGTACGGGATCTCGGAGACCGCGAAGTCCACCGAGCCCTGGCCGAACTGCTGCCGGCCGGCCGACGACCCGACACCGTTGTAGGTGATCGTCATGCCGTACTGGTTGACGTTGCGCGCCCACTGGGCGATCGCGTTCTGGCTCCACGTCGAGCCCGATCCGCTCACGTTCACGTACGTGCCCTGGGCGACCGCCGGATCGGCCCCCGACACGACCGCACCGCCGATCAGCGCCGCGGCGGCGAGGACCCCCGCGGCCCGCGCCAGCATCCCGAACCTCATCGCGATCCTCCCGGCTCGCCCGGACCGGACCCGAGCACGCCGTCGATGAATCCGTTCTCGCCCGGTCCGGTCGGGAGAGCGGGCCGGCGGTCGCGGCCGGCGTACCGCGCGGCGTCACGGCGCGAGGCGGCGACGCGCCGCCGCAGCTGCCGTCGGCTGAGCTGGCCGGGGCCGCGCCCGCCGACGATGCGCGCGGCGATGAACAGGGTGAGCACGATGACCATCAGGACCGCGGCGGCGCCGAATCCGCGCGAGATGTAGTTCGGCTCGGGCGAGCGCACCAGGTCGAAGGTGAGCAGCGGCAGCGAGACCATCGGCCCCTCGAGCGGGTTCTGGTTGAGATGCGTCGTCATGCCGGCGGTGAGCAGCACCGGCGACGTCTCGCCGATGCCGCGGGCGGTGCCCAGGATGACCGACGTGGTCAGCCCGGACCGCGCCGTCGGCAGCGTCACGTGCCAGACGGTGCGCCAGTGGCCGGATCCCAGCCCGTAGGACGCCTCCTTCAGCGTTCCCGGTACGAGCCGCAGCACGACGTCGGCGGCGCGGATGACGATCGGCAGCATCATCACCGACAGCGCCAGCGCGGCGGCGAAGCCGGAGAACCCGAAGCCGAGCGCCACCACGACCGTCGCGTAGATGAACAGGCCGGCCACGATCGACGGCAGCGCCGTCATCGCCTCGACGATGGTGCAGACGAAGCGGCTGTACCGGCCCGGGAACTCGCTGAGGAACACCGCGCACACCAGCCCGATCGGCACGGTGATGACGATCGCTATGGTGATCATGATCAGCGTGCCCGCCATGCCGTGGAGCACTCCGCCGACCTCGAGCCCTTCGAGCGGCCCGGCGTTGCGCAGGTCCTCGGTATAGAAGTTCCCGTGGGCCATCGACTCCCGGCCGCGCCAGAACGTGAACGCGACGACCGAGACGAGCGCCGTCAGCACGACGATCGCCGCGCTGTGCATGACGACGGTCGAGAGCCGGTCGCGCACGGCCGGGCCGCTCTCGTCGTAGGACACCAGCAGCGCGTAGAACGCGAGGAACAGCACGTACCCGACGACGACGTAGCCGACCAGGCCGTCGAACGGTGTCAGCAGCGAGAAGAACAACGTCGCGACGGCCACGGAGGCGAGGGCGGAGCCGATCAGCGCGAGGACGTCGCTGCGGCGCAGCGACGAGGTGCGCCGCAGCGTCTCGCTCTGTGCCGCAGGCAGCTGCGGCGGCAGCTCCGTGCCGGCCGGGCCCGCATCGACGGCTCCGGGGGCGGTGGGCTCATGAACGGTGGTGACGGTCATCGGTTCACGCCTCGCTCGCCGCTCCGGACCGGGTGCGCGCCACGATCGACGAGGCCGCGAAGTTGACGACCAGCGTCATGAGGAACAGCGTCAGGCCGGCCGCCATGAGGGCCGACATGCCGAACTCGGTGGCCTCGCCGAACCGCAGCGCGATGAGGGCGGAGATCGAGTTCGAACCGGTCTGCAGGATGTTGGGCTGGATCTCGAAGACGGGCGAGATGATCAGATAAACGGCGATCGTCTCACCGAGCGCCCGGCCGAGGCCGAGCATCGACCCGCCGATCATGCCGCCGGTCCCGAACGGCAGCACGACGGAGCGGACCATGCCCCACCGGGTGGCGCCCAAAGCATAGGCGCCCTCCCGCTCGCCCGGCGGGGCCTGCGAGAACACCTCGCGCATGATCGAGCAGATGATCGGCGTGATCATCAGGGCGACGACGATGCCGGCGATGAACGTCGACGCCGTGAACACCGACATCGACAGCAGCGGGTCGTGTGGGTCGAACGCCTCGACCCGGAGGAACGGGATCCAGTCCAGCCAGGTCGCGATCCATCGCGACAGGCCGATGACGTGCGGCTGCAGCAGGTACACGCCCCAGATGCCGTAGACGATGCTGGGCACCGCCGCCATCAGGTCGACCATGCTGATCAGCGTCTGCTTGAACTGGCGCGGCGCGTACTCGGAGATGTACAGCGCCGTCCCGATCGCGAGCGGCACCGCGATGGTGATCGCGACCAGCGCGATGAGCACCGTCAGCACCAGCACCGCGGCGACGCCGAAGTTGCCGGAGTCGGGCTCCCACGTGGTCGTGGTGACGAACGCGCGCACGCCCTCGGCCGACAGCGCCTGCCAGCCGCGGTAGAGCAGGAACAGGCCGACGAGCGACATCACGGCCAGCACGAGGAAGCCGGCCAGCCGCGAGACGCCGCCGAAGATCTGGTCCGAACGGCCGGTGACGGTGGTCAGCCGGCGCGGAGCGTCGGTCTCGCCCGGGTCGTGCTGTGCAGTGATGGTCACAGCGAGCCCACGCTGCTCTGCCGGTCGTGCCGCCCCCGCCCCTCGACCTGCCGGACGCCGTCGACCAGCTGCGCGCCGGGGACCGCCCCGAGGAAGGTGCGCAGGCTGTACCGGCACTCCCGCTCGCGGTGGTACATCCGCCCGGACCGCGCGACCGGCCGGTCCCCCAGCATGACCCGCCAGGTCCACATCCCCGTCGCGGTGTCGGTGGCCATCGACGTCTCGAGCTGCTCGACGCCCTGCTGCAGGATGCCGACGTCGGAGCGCCCGGCGGCATAGCTGTCCCAGACCCGGAAGCTGCGGCCGAGCTCGCGGTTGTTCGGCGAGGCCAGCAGCCAGGCGAAGCACACCGCCGCGGCGCTCGCCCGCCGCGCCGGGTCCGGCTCGGCGTTGCGGCCCCAGCTGGGACTGCGCGACCGGTCCGGGTCGTGCAGGGCAAGGAAGATGAAACGAGCTGAGCGCACCACGCCACCCCCTCGACGTGGCGCGGGCGCCACCGCCGGTGATCCGTCAGAGCTCTGGCGCGAGGTGCGCCGTCGGGGGTGACTCTGCTGGGTATGCGTTGCATCTCGACCAGGCCTACATGTACGCCGGACATGCGACAGGTGAAGAGGATCTACCCGTTTCGACCACCTTTCCGACGACAATTCGTCATCAGGCCGGAAAGGTCACGAGCCAAGATCAAGATGGCTGCTGACCTGCGACGGTTCGCTACATCGTGACGATGTAGCGGTTCGCTCCGCCGCGTAGGAGAGCGGTCTCATCTGAGCTCTCATCGTACGCCGCACGGCCCCGGAAAGGGACGTCATTCGTCACGGCGACGGCGTCACGTCGTCTCCGTCGTCACCACCGACCGCGGCCGTGGCGGCGGCGACCGCCGCATCCTCGGCCGCCGCGGACAGCGGCGCGCCGGCGTCGTCGACCAGGTAGAAGACGTCGATCGCCTCCGAGCCCAGCGTCTCGACGACGGCGGCGCGGATGGCCACCCCGGCCGCGCTGACCGCCGTCGCCACGCGGTGCAACAGGCCGGGCTCGTCGTGCGCCCGCACCTCGAGCACCGTCGCATCGGCCGACACCGAGCGCAGCAGCTCGACCCGCGGCCGCGCGTGCACGATCACCCGGCCGCGCCACTCCGCCGCCCGCGCCGCCAGCCGTTCCCGCAGATCCAGACTGCCTCCGAGGGCCCGGCCGACGTCCTCGCGCAGGCGGACCTCGTCCGGCCCGCCGCCGCGGCGGGGCACGACCCGCCAGACCAGCACGGCAGTGTCGCCGACGGTGTAGGCGCCGGCCGTGCGCACGTCCAGCCGGTGCAGCGCCAGCACTCCGGCGACGGTCCCGAGCAGTCCCCGTCGAGCGGGTGCGACAACGGTGACGACGGCGAGACCGTGACCGCCGCCGTCGCCGTCGCCGTCGGCCGGTGAAGGCGCCGGCGCCACCCGAACCGCCAACTCCCCCGCGGCCGCGAGCGCCGCCTGCTCCGGGGTCAGCCGGGCCAGGGCCGGCGGCGCCGAGCCGGCCAGGACCCGCCGGGTCCGCTCGACGAGGTCGCCGACCAGCCGGGCCCGCAGCGGCGACCAGGCGACCGGCCCTGCGGCGGTCGCGTCGGCCTCGGTCAGGCACGCCAGCAGGTCGAGGAACTCGCGGGTGCCGACGGCGTCGACGACGGTGGCGAGCGTGGCGGGGTCGTCGGGGTCGCGCCGGGTCGCCGTCTCGGGCAGCAGCAGGTGATGGCGGACCAGCCGGCCGAGCGTCGCGCAGTCGGCGTCGGTCAGGCCGAGCCGCGCCCCGAGCTTGACGGCGATCTGCTCGCCCGCCTCTGAGTGGTCGCCCTTGACGCCCTTGCCGAGGTCGTGCACCAGGGCGGCGAGCAGCAGCAGGTCCGGCCGGGCGACCCGGCGGGTCAGCCGCGACGCCACCAGAGCGGTCTCGACCAGGTGGCGGTCGACGGTGTGCCGGTGCACCGGGGTGCGGGTCGCCTTGTAACGGATCCGCTCCCACTCGGGGAACCAGCGCACGACCAGGCCGGCCGCCTCCAGCGAGTCCCAGACCGGCACGATACCCGGGCCGGCGCCGAGCAGGCTGACCAGTGCGTCGCGGGCCGAGGCCGGCCACGGCTCCGGCAGCGGCGGGCACTCGGCGGCCAGCCGGGCCAGTGTCTGCGGGCTCAGCACGATGCCGGCCTGGGCGGCCGCGGCAGCGGACCGCAGCGGCAGGACGGCGTCGCGGTCCGGCTTGACGTCGCGCGACAGCACCGCCTCGCCGTCGTACTCGTCGATGCCGTCGGCGAGCGGCCGGCGCACCAGCTGCTGACGCCGTCCGCGCCGCTGCCGCCCGGCGAGGGTGCGCTCGACATCGCGCCAGGTGACGTCGGAGGCGTAGGCGATGGTGCGGCCGGCCTCGGCGACCCGGCGCAGCATCGCGTCGGCGCCGGGCAGCCCGAGCCGCACCGCGACGTCGTCCTGGTCCTCGAAGAGCAGCCGGTCCTGCCGCCGTCCCGTCGCCCGGTGCAGCGCGTCGCGGACCGTGAGCAGCCACTGCCGGGCGACGTCGACGGTGCCGGTGCGCGGTCGGTCGGCGATCCATGACGCCGTCACCGCTCGCAGCGCCAGCGTGTCGCGCAGCCCGCCGTACGCCTGCACGAGGTCCGGCTCGAGCAGGTGGGCCAGCTCGCCGACGCTCGCGGCGCGATCGCGGCACATGGCCTCGAGCTCCGGCAGCCGGGTGCCGGCCTGCTTGCGCCAGCCGTCGCGGGCGTCGGAGCGCAGCTTCTCCGTCAGCGCGTCGTCACCGGCCACGTGCCGGGCGTCGATGAGGCCGAGCGCCACCTTGAGGTCGTGGCCGGCCATGTCGAGCGCCTGGTCGAGCGTGCGCACCGAATGGTCCAGCGCCAGGCCCGCGTCCCAGATCGGGTAGAACAGCGCGTCGGCGACGGCGCCCGGGTCGCCGCGGCGGTTCACCAGCAGCAGCACGTCGAGGTCGCTGCCGGGCAGCAGCTCCTGCCGCCCGTACCCGCCGACGGCGACCAGCGCGAAGCCGCGGCGGACCTTGGCCGGCACGTCGGCGAACAGCCGCGCCAGCCACCCGTCGGCGAGCTCGGACAGCGTCAGCGCGCGCTGGGCGGCACCGAGCGTGTCGTCGTCGACGATCGCCTTCCGCAGGGCGAGGAACCGCTCGGCGGAAGGCGACCGCGTCGTGACGGACATGCGTCAGAGGGCGTCCGGTCCGGTCTCCCCCGTGCGTACCCGGATGACCGCCTCGGCCGGCGTGACCCAGATCTTGCCGTCGCCGATCTTGCCGGTCCGGGCCGCCTCGGCGATGACCCCGAGCACCTGGTCCACGTCGAGGTCGTCGATCAGCACCTCGAGGCGCACCTTCGGGACGAGGTCGACGGTGTACTCGGCACCCCGGTAGACCTCGGTGTGGCCCTTCTGCCGGCCGTAGCCGCTGGCCTCGGTGACGGTCATGCCGTTGACGCCGAACGCCTCCAGCGCCTTGCGCACCTCGTCGAGCTTGAACGGCTTGATGACGGCGGTGACGAGCTTCATCGGGTCACGCTCCCTGCGTGGTCTCGGCGCGAACGGGTGCGGGGGCGGGGGCCGCCACACCGCGGTTCGGGCCGGCGGAGGTGGAGGTCAGCTCGTAGGCGGTCTCGAGGTGGCTGCCGAGGTCGATGCCGTCGACCTCCTCCTCCTCGCTGACCCGGAACCCGACCGTCTTGTCGATGATCTTGCCGAGCGCGAACGCGACGACGAACGAGAAGACGATGACGGCGGCGGCCGCCACGGCCTGGCGCCAGAGCAGGTCCACGCCGCCACCGTAGAACAGGCCCTCGGCTTCCCCGGTGAAGTCGGCCGAGGCGACCAGGCCGATCATCAGCGTCCCGATGACGCCGCCCACCAGGTGCACCGCCACCACGTCGAGCGAGTCGTCGTAGCCGAACCGGTACTTCAGTCCGACGCACAGCGCGCAGACGGCACCCGCGACGACGCCGATGACGATCGCGCCGATGGGGCTGACGAACGCACACGCCGGCGTGATGGCGACGAGGCCCGCGATCGCGCCGGACGCCGCGCCCAGCGTCGTCGAGTGCTTCTGCTTCACGACGTCGACCAGCAGCCAGCCGAGCACCGCGGCCGCCGTCGCGACCAGCGTGTTGACGAACGCCGCCGACGCCAGCCCGTTCGCGCCGAGCGCCGACCCGGCGTTGAACCCGAACCAGCCGAACCACAGCAGCCCCGCGCCCAGCAGCACGAACGGCAGATTGTGCGGCCGCATCGGCTGCTTCGGCCACCCGACTCGCTTACCGAGCACCAGGGCGAGCGCCAGGCCCGCGGCGCCGGCGTTGATGTGCACGACGGTGCCGCCGGCGAAGTCCAGCGCACCCAGCTCGAAGATCCAGCCGCCGCCCCACACCCAGTTCGCCACCGGGAGGTAGACCAGCGTCAGCCACAACGGGACGAACAGCGCCCACCCGCGGAAGGTCGCCCGCTCGGCGACCGCGCCGCTGATCAGCGCCACGGTGATGATCGCGAACACCGCCTGGAACCCCACGAACGCGAACTCCGGGATGGGCACGGACCACATGCTGTCGACGCCCACGCCGTCGAGGCCGAACTTCCCCAGGCCGCCGATCAGGCCGCCGTTGGTGCCGTCGAACGCGAGCGTGTAGCCCCAGAGCACCCAGATCACCGGCACGATCGCCAGGGCGAGGAAGCTCATCATGAGCATGTTGAGGACGGCCTTGGCGCGGACCATGCCGCCGTAGAAGAACGCCAGGCCGGGGGTCATGAGCAGGACGAGAGCCGCGCTCGTGAGCACCCACGCGGTATCCCCCGCGCTGAGTTCGGGCATCGATGGCTCCTAGCCGAGTCGGAACGCCGGTCCCGTCTCCTGGGCCGGCACGTCCCTGTGATCGTGGCCACCCGTCGTTACTCGAACGTGCGGCGACCATTACGACCACGTGACAGAGGTGCCCTGCGCGTTACGACTGCGTGAACGGCCATGGGCCACCCGCTCATGGGAGCGGAGCGGTGGAGCTGCGCTCGACGAGGGTGGTGGCCAGCTCGAAGTGGTGGGTGTCGGGGCGCTGGCCCTGCGCGAGCAGGAGCAGGGTCCGCAGCGCCACCCGGCCCATCTCGCGCATCGGCTGGCGCACCGTCGTGAGCTGGGGCGACGTCCAGGCGGCGGCGTAGGTGTCGTCGAAGCCGACGATGCTCAGGTCTTCGGGCAGGCGCAGCCCGCGCCGCCGGGCCTCTTCCATGACGCCCAGGGCGGAGGCGTCGCAGCCGGCCACGATGGCCGTCGGCGGCTGGGGGAGGTCGAGCAGGCGGCCGGCCATCGCGCGGCCGTCCTCGTGGCTGAAGCCCACCTGCAGGATCAGCGCGTCGTCGACCGCCAGGCCACGGCTGCTCAGAGCGGCGAGGTGCCCGTGCAGCCGCTGCTGTGCCGGCCGCGACGCGGGCAGGCCGCCGGCGAACCCGATGCGCCGGTGCCCCAGCCCCAGCAGGTGCTCCGTCGCCTGCAGCCCGCCGGACCAGTTGGTGGCGCTCACGCTGACCAGCTGGTCGGTGGTGCTCGGGTCGATCGACACGGGGTCGATGGCGACCAGGCCGAGCCCGGCGTCGGCGCAGGCGCGGACCTGCTCGGACCGGACCTCTGTCGTCACGACGATGAGGCCCACGTGGCCCTTGGCGGCCAGCCCGCGGAACCACGCCGGCGTCAACGCGTCGGGCGACCCCGCGAGGTGCGTCACCACGACGTCCACACCCTGCTCGATGCCTGCCGACACGACACCGGACAGGACCTGCGCGGAATACAGGTTCACGAACGCGTCGAAGAGGACGGTGACGGTCGGCGTGGTGTCGTGCACGCGACGCCCGGTGCTGGGAACGTAGCCGAGCGACGCGATGGTGTCCTGCACCCGCGCCCGGGTGGCGGACGACACGTCGCCGCGGCCGTTCAGCACCTTCGACACCGTGGCCTTCGACACGCCGGCGACCCGTGCGACGGTGTCGAGTGTCGGCCGCTCTCCTCGCATGAGTCCGAAACTATTTCGGCGTCACCACCGTTGTCAACCCGTAACGAACCGCCGATTGACGGGCTCACCATGCCTCGTTACTGTCACCGACATCCGAAACACCGTCGTAAATGTTTCGAACGAGGACGGGATGGGGCAATGAGGCACACCAGACTTCGGGCCGTGACGACCGCGGCGCTCGCGGCCGCGACGGCACTCACACTGGCAGCGTGCGGGGGCGCGAGCCCCGGCGACTCGACCGACGGCAGCACGAGCGGCTCCGATGGCGGCAGCGGCGACGGCGATCAGAGCGCCGTCGGTGGCGAGGCCAGCGCGTGGATCCTCACCGGCGGCGGCTGGCCGGTCACGGCCGCCTCGTTCGAGCGCTGGAACGAGGGCAACCCCGACCAGACGATCACGGTCGAGGAGTTCGAGAACGACGCGTTCAAGGAGAAGATCCGCACGTCGGTCGGCTCGGGCGAGGCGCCGACGCTGATCATGAACTGGACCGGCGGCACCCTCGCCGACTACGTCGCGGGCGGTCAGGTCGACGACATCACCGCCGAGACCGAGGACCTCGTCAGCCGCGTCATGCCGTCCGTCGCCCAGAACGGCGTCGTCGACGGCGCCACCTACGCGGTCCCGATGAACGACGTCCAGCCGGTCATCCTCTACTACAACGAGGACGTGTTCGCCCAGGCCGGCATCGAGGTCCCGACCACCTGGCAGGAGACGCTCGACGCCGTCGCGACCCTCAGCGACGCCGGCATCATCCCGTTCTCGCTGGCCGGGCAGAGCGTCTGGCCCGAGCTCATGTGGATCCAGTACCTCACCGACCGCATCGGCGGCCCCGAGGTCTTCCAGGCGGTGCTCGACGGCGAGCCCGACGCCTGGTCCGACCCCGCGATCCTCGAGGCGCTCACGAAGATCCAGGAGCTGGTCGACGCCGGCGGCTTCGGCGACGCGTTCGCCTCCGTCGCCGCCGACCAGAGCGCCGACGCCGCGCTGGTGCACACCGGCCGCGCCGCGATGCTGCTGCAGGGCAGCTGGCTCTACGCGACCTTCCACGCCGACAACCCCGAGTTCGCGACCTCTGCGCTGGGCTTCACGACGTTCCCGACCATCGAGGGCGGCTCCGGCGACCCGGCGAACATCGTCGGCAACCCGGCCAACTTCTGGTCCATCTCGGCGTCGGCGAGCGACGAGGCCAAGCAGACCGCCCTGGACTACCTCAACGAGTTCGTCTACGACGAGGACCAGCTGACGGCCATGCTCGACGCCGGCAGCGTCCCGCCGGTCGCGGGCCTGGAGGACCGGATCGCGCAGAGCGACGACGCGGAGTACCTGGAGTTCGCCTACGGCATGGTCCAGGACGCCCCGCACTTCCAGCTCTCGTGGGACCAGGCGCTCCCGTCCGACCAGGCGCAGGAGCTGCTGACCAACCTCAGCCAGATCTTCCTCGGCGAGATCACCCCGCAGCAGTTCGTCGACGCGATGAACGCCATTCTCTGAGATGAGGACAGTCGAAAGGCCCGGTGCGGCCGCCCCGACACGGCCCGTCGCGGCCGTGCGGAGAGCCCGCACCGGGCCGACGTTCTGGATGGCCGTGCCGGCCCTGGCGTTCTTCGCCCTCTTCGCACTCCTCCCCCTCGGCGGCGTCGCCGTCCTCTCCTTCATGGAGTGGGACGGGCTCGGCACGCCGCGGTGGGCCGGCGTCGGCATCTGGATCGACACCCTCACCGACCAGGCGACGATCGACGCGCTCTGGCGGACCGCCGTGTTCGTCGTCGTGTCGTACGTGTTCCAGGCCCCGGTCGCGCTGCTGCTCGGCGTGTTCATGGCCGGCCGGCAGCGCTACCGGGCGGTCTGGTCGGTGCTGTACTTCCTGCCGCTGCTGTTCTCGTCGGCGGCCATCGGCATCACGTTCCGGTCGCTGCTTGACCCGAACTTCGGCCTGTCGCGGGCTCTCTCCCCCGGCACGCTGAGCACGAACTGGCTCGGCAACCCCGATCTCGCCCTCTACGCGGTGATCTTCGTGGTCGGCTGGTGTTTCATCCCGTTCCACGCGCTGCTCTACCAGGCCGGCGTGCGGCAGATCCCGGCGTCGCTGTACGAGGCGGCGGTGCTCGACGGGGCCGGACGGGTCAAGCAGTTCCGCTTCGTGACGCTGCCGCAGCTGCGGTACACGATCGTGACGTCGTCGACGCTGATGCTGGTCGGCTCGCTGACCTGCTTCGACCTGGTGTTCGTGCTGACCGGCGGCGGGCCGGGCGAGGCGACCCGGATCCTGCCGCTGCACATGTACCTGACCGGGTTCCGCAGCTACGCGATGGGCCCGGCCAGCGTCATCGCCGTGCTCCTGGTGGTCGTCGGGCTGGCGCTGTCGCTGCTGCTCAACCGGCTCTCCGGATCCGGGCGCATGCAGAGCCAGCAGGCGGGGGCATGATGAGTGGCCGCGCGATCAAGGAGACCCCGAACGTCCTGGGCGCCCTCGGCGGGCTGTTCTGGCTCGTCGTCACCGTCGTGCCGATCTACTACCTGCTGCTCACCAGTCTGCGCTCGCAGCAGGACTACTACGTCGAGAACCCGCTGCTGCCGCCGTCGAGCCCGACACTGGACGCATACCGGCTGGTGCTCGAGAACGACTTCCTGCGCTACTTGAGCAACAGCGTCATCGTCACCGTCGTGACCGTCGCCGTGGTCCTGGCGGTGTCGCTGATGGCGTCGTACTACCTGGTCCGGTCCGGCACGCCGCTGGCCCGCGGGTCGCTGCGGGTCGTGCTGCTGGGTCTGGCGATCCCGGTGCAGGCGACGATCATCCCGGTCTACTACCTGATCATCCGGCTCGGCCTGTACGACAGCCTGCTCGCGCTGATGCTGCCGGCCATCGCCTTCGCGATCCCGATCAGTGTGCTGATCATCGTGAACTTCGTCCGCGACATCCCGGCCGAGCTGTTCGAGTCGATGCGGGCCGACGGTGCCGGCGACTGGCGGATCCTGTGGTCGCTCGTGACGCCACTGAGCCGGCCCGCGCTCATCACCGTCGGCGTCTACGAGGCGCTGCAGGTCTGGAACGGGTTCCTGTTCCCGTTGATCCTCACCCAGAGCTCGTCGGTGCGGGTGCTGCCGCTGTCGCTGTGGACCTACCAGGGCCAGTTCGCGGTCAACGTGCCCGCCGTGCTGGCCGCCGTCACGCTCTCCGCGCTGCCCGTCCTGGCGGCGTTCATCGTCGGCCGGCGCTACTTGGTGTCCGGCCTCACCGCCGGCTTCGGCAAGTGAAACCACCACGTCTGAGGATGTCGATGACTGCTCACACATGGGCCGGCCCGCGCACCGGCCCCTGGCACGACACCGCCCTGCCGCTCGAGGAGCGGGTCGACGCGCTGCTCGCCGCGATGACGCCGGAGGAGAAGGCCGGCCAGCTCGGCAGCTACTGGCAGCGCCCGTCAGAGGAGCCCGACGACGCCCAGGTGGCGCCGATGGAGGGCGAGATGGCCGGCCCGGCCTCGTTCGCCGACGCCCTCGAGTACGGGCTCGGGCACATCACCCGGGTCTACGGGACCACGCCGGTCGCCGCCGCCGACGGGATCGCCGACCTGCGCGCCCGCCAGGCGCACGTGATGCGCGTGTCGCGCTTCGGCATCCCGGCCATCGCGCACGAGGAGTGCCTGACCGGGTTCACGGCGTACGGCGCCACCGTCTACCCGACACCGCTGGCGTGGGGCGCGGCGTTCGACCCGGCGCTGGTCGAGGAGATGGCGGCGGCGATCGGCCGCGACCTGCGCTCCGTCGGCATCGATCAAGGCCTCGCCCCGGTGCTCGACGTCGTCCGCGACTACCGCTGGGGCCGGGTCGAGGAGTCCATCGGCGAGGACCCGTACCTGGTGGCGACGACGGCGACGGCGTACGTCCGCGGCCTGCAGTCGTCCGGTCTGGTGGCGACGGTGAAGCACTTCGCCGGCTATTCGGCGTCGCGGTCCGCGCGCAACCACGCGCCGGTCACCGCCGGGCCGCGGGAGCTGGCCGAGCTGCTGCTGCCGCCGTTCGAGCTGGCGGTCCGCGAGGGCGGCGCCGGATCGGTCATGGCGTCGTACGCGGCGGTCGACGGTGTGCCGCCGACGGCGAGCCGGGAGCTGCTGACCACGCTGCTGCGCGACACGTGGGGCTTCGACGGGACGGTCGTCTCGGACTACTGGGCGGTGCCGTTCCTGCGGAACATGCACCGGATCGCCGCCGGCGACGACGACGCCGGCCGGCTCGCCCTGACCGCCGGCGTCGACGTCGAGCTGCCGGAGACCGTCGGCTTCGCCGGACTGGCCGCTGCCGTCCGGGCCGGGGCCCTGCCCGTGGAGGTCCTCGACGCGGCCGCACGCCGGGTGCTGCTGCAGAAGGGCCGGCTGGGCCTGCTCGATGCGGACTGGACGCCCCACGCCGCCGAGCCGGAGGCGATCGACCTCGACTCCCCCGCCAACCGGTCGCTCGCCTCCCGGCTCGCGGAGCGGTCGGTCGTCCTGCTCGCCAACGACGGCACCCTGCCGCTGCCGCCGTCGTCGACCGGCCGGGTCGCCGTCGTCGGCACCACGGCCGTCGAGCCGCGCACCTTCCTCGGCTGCTACTCCTTCCCCAACCATGTGCTGGCCCAGCACGGCGACGGCACCGACCTGGGCATCGCGGTGCCGACGCTGCTGGACGCGCTGCGCTCGGAGCTCGGCGCGGCCGACGTCATGCACGCGGCCGGCGCGGCGATCACCGGCGACGACCGGTCCGGGCTCGCGGCGGCGGCGGAGCTCGCCGCGGGGACCGACGTGGCGATCGTGGCGGTCGGCGACCTGGCCGGGCTGTTCGGCCGCGGCACGTCCGGCGAGGGCTGCGACGCGCCGGACCTGACGCTGCCGGGTGTGCAGGCCGACCTGGTCGCGGCGGTCCTCGACACCGGGACGCCGGTCGTGCTGGTCGTGGTGTCCGGGCGCCCGTACGCGCTCGGCGAGTTGGCACCGCGATGCGCGGCCGTGGTCCAGGCGTTCCTCCCGGGCGAGGAGGGCGGGGCGGCGATCGCCGGCGTGCTGTCGGGGCGCGTGAACCCGAGCGGCCGGCTGCCGGTCGCGGTCCCGCGCACGCCGTCGTCGTCGCTGCCGACCTACCGCGCGGCGCCGCTGGACCAGCGCACCGACGGCGTCTCGAACCTCGACCCGGCGCCGCTGTACCCGTTCGGGCACGGACTGTCGTACACGACGGTGGCGTACGAGTCGATCGCGCTGAGCGCGGCCGCCATCCCCGCCGACGGCGCCGTCGACGTGGCGGTGACGGTGCGCAACACCGGCACGCGGCCGGTCGACGAGGTCGTCCAGCTCTACCTCACCGACCACGTCGCGCAGACGGTCCGGCCGGTGCGCGAGCTGGTCGGCTTCCACCGGGTGCCGCTCGCCCCGGGCGACGCGCGCCGGGTGACGTTCACCGTCCACGCCGACCGCACCTCGTTCGCCGGTCTCGACCTGCGCCGGATCGTCGAACCGGGCGCCTTCACCCTCGCCGCCGGCCGCTCCAGCGAGGACCTTGCGGTCAGCGCGGAGTTCGAGATCACCGGCGACGGCGTGCGCGTCCTCGACGGCCACCGGGTGATGACGACCCCGGTGGCCGTCGAGGCGGTCGGCTGACGCGTCGCCGCGCACCCCGTCAGGGGAGGGTCCGGCCCAGGGCGTCGCGCAGCTGGCGGCGGCTGGTCACGTCCAGCTTCGCGAAGACCTTCCGCAGGTGCCATTCCACGGTGTGGCGGCTGAGGTACAGCTCGGCGCCGATCTCGGGGTTGGTGCGCCCCTCGGCGGCCAGGCGGGCGATGTGCAGCTCCTGGGCGGTGAGTTCCTGACGGGTGTGAGCCGCCCGGCGGCGCACCGTCTCGCCGGTGCCCGCCAGCTCGCGGCGCGCCCGTTCGGCGAACGCCCGGACCCCCATGGCCGCCAGCGACGCGTGCGCGGGCCGCAGGAACTCGCGCGCGTCGGTGCGGCGGCTCGAACGGCGCAGCCACTCGCCGTAGAGCAGCTGTGCCCGCGCCAGGTCCACCCTGGCGCCGGTGCGCTCGAGCCGGTCCGTCGCCTCGCGATAGAGACTCTCCACCCGATCTCCGGCGTCGAGCTGTGCCGCGCATCGAGCCGACACGCCGAGCGCCCAGTCGGTACCGCTGGCCGCGGCCACCTCGGCAAGCCGTGCGGCGGCGGCCGCCGCGGTCGCGAGATCGTCGCACCGGACGGCCGCCTCGACCAGCTCGGCCAGCGCCCAGGTGCTCGGCTGGATCCCAGTGGGCGCCAGCGTCACCCGTCCGTCCTGCTCGGCCGGTTCGAGGAGGTCACGGCAGTGGGCGAGCGCCGCCGGGTAGTCACCGTTGCCGTTGCACAGCACGGCGCCGGCCCAGTGGGTGAGCGCCACGACCATTCCTTCACCGCGGGCGGCAGCGTCGGTCCTCGCCATGTCGATCAGCGGCCGCGCGTGCTGCTGGTCGCCGCGGAAGGCGGCCAGGGCGATCGCGCCGTACGGATGCAGCGCGGTTCCGGCGACCTCGGCCAGAGCGGTGGCCTCGTCGAGCAGCGCCGCCGCGGCGCCGAGTTCGCCGGTGAAGAGGTGCGTGAAGACCGCGCTGCTCAGGGCGAGTTGCAGCGCGCTCAAGGCGCCGGACTCGCGGGCGAGCCCGATGTGGCGGTGGCACAAGGAGACCCACCTGGGCAGGTCCCACAGGTCGACGGCGAGCTCGCTCGCGAGCGCCAGGAACCGCAGGGTCTCCTCGACGGCGAGGTCGTCGGTGTCGAAGGCCGCGACGACACGTTGCATCAGCGGCGCCGCGGCCACGTAGCCGTCCTCCTGGAGCACGGCGATCGCCTGGAGGAACAGATCACCTCGACGCGTGCGGAGCGGGAGTGCCGCCGCTCGCGCTGCCCGTGCGACCTCGACCGCCACGGGCTCACCCCACCGCTGCCCGGCGAACAGCGTGGCTTCGAGCGCGCTGACGTAGGTGTCGCGCGCCAGCTCGAGGTCGAGCGGCTCCAGCCGGCGTGCGGCGGCCAGCATGAGCTGAAGGGCCTCGTGGCCGCGGCTGGAAGCGAACGCGACCTGGGCGCGCAGCACCTCGGCGCGAGCACGCTGCAGCTCGGTCAGGGACCGGTGGTCGAGCAGCCCGAGCAGGCGCAGCGCGTCCTCGACGGCGCCCGCGTGCACCATGGTCTGGGCCGCTTTGAGCTCGCGCTCGACCTGGCCGGCCTCATCGGGAGTGAGCCGGGCGGCCCGTTCGAGCAGGGCGGCGCCCGCGGCCAGCCCGCCGTTGGCCAGCGCGCGGTCGGCTGAACGCTCCAGCTCCAGGGCCACGTCCTCGTCCGGATCGGTGGTCGCGTGGGCACGGTGCCATGCCCGCCGGTCCGGGTCGCGCTCGGGATCCGTGACGTCCGCCAGCACGCGATGTGCCGCCTGCCGATCCGGCCCCGTCGCGGAGCGGTAGATCGCGGAGCGCACGAGTGGGTGCCGGAACCGGACGGTGTCCCACACCTCGATCAGCTCCGCGGCCTCGGCCGGGGTGGCGGCGTCCATACCGAGGCCGAGGCGCTCGGCCGCGCGCCGCAGCAGGGCGACGTCGCCGAGCGGCTCGGTCGCGGCGATCAGCAGGAGGCGCCGGGTGTCGTCGGGCAGCGTGTCGAGCTGACGGCGGAAGCCTTCCTCGATGCGGCTGGTCACCGTCCCGGCCGTGGGCTGAGCCGGCCCGAACATCAGCTCGGCCGACGACATCCACCGCGGCAGCTCCAGCAGCGCCAGCGGATTGCCCCGTGTCTCGGCGAGGATCCGGTCGCGCACCCGGCCGTCCAGCGGGGTCGTGACCACCGACTCCAGCACGGCGACGGCGTCGGCCTTCTTCAGGCCGTGCACCATCAGCCGCGGCAGTCCCGCCCAGGCCTGCTCCTCCCCCGTCGCCCGCGCCGCGAACACCATGAGGATCGACTCCGCGGCCAGCCGGCGCGCGACGAACGTCAGGATCTCGGCAGAGGCCTGGTCGAGCCACTGCGCGTCGTCGATCACGCAGACCAGGGGCTGGTCACCCACGTGCTCGGAGAGCAGCGTCAGGACCGCCAGCCCGATGTGGAAGCGGTCCGGCGGCCGGCCGGACCGCAGGCCGAACGCCGTACCCAGGGCCTCGGCCTGCGGCGACGGCAGCCGGTCCAGCCCGTCGAGCAGAGGGTTGCACAGCTGATGGAGGCCGGCGTACGCGAGTTCGATCTCCGACTCGACGCCGGCGGCACGGAGGACCCGGCTCTGCGTCGCGGCGTCGACGAGATAGTCGAGGAGGGCGGTCTTGCCGATCCCGGCCTCGCCCTGCACCATGAGCACGCCGCTGGCGCCCGTCCGTGCCGCTTGCAGCAGGTCGAGAAGTGTCCGGCACTCCTTGTCGCGCCCTCGAAGCCACCGTGCCGAGCGCGAGCCGAGTTGCACGACTGCCTCCTGCGATCGAGGTGCAGCCGGACGGTGCGGGCGCCCGGCGCCAGAGCCGATCACCCAGAATCCCACTCACATTCGCGCCGTACAAGACCCGGTCGAGGCTGCCGCCGAGTAACGGCCGGGCCGGGTCGGGCGACGTCGTCGATCGCTCGATCAGCTGATCGGCGAGCGAGTCGGTCAGGTGACGCCGAGCAGGCGGCGGAGCAGGTCCGGGTTGCCCGGCCAGGCCCCGACCAGCACCGCGAGCCGGACCCGCCGCGGCACCCGGGGGTCGCGGCGCAGCCGCCGAGCGAGAGGTGCTTGCATCCGGTACCCGGGTACGGGTTTACCGTCGAGACATGGACATCCTCGCCGACTTCGTACCGGACGCCTGCACGCTCCCCACGGCGGATCGGCCGCTGCGGCTGGCCGAGTTCGCCACGCTGTTCCGGACCTCCGCCCGCGCCGTCGGCCGGGTGTCGCCCACCAGGCTGCGGCTGCGGCTCGACGACGACCCGGCGGTGACGGCGACGGCGCGCGACCTCGCCGCCCGCGAGAGCGCCTGCTGCGCGTTCTTCACCTTCACGTTCGGCGACGGCGGCGAGCTGACGGTCGACGTGCCGCCGGCGCACGCCGCCGTGCTCGACGGGCTGGAGCGGCTGGCCCGGTGAGCATCGGGCCGGGCACCGGGTTGCGCAGCGGCGACCTCGCCGCCGCGGCCGGCGTCAACCTGCAGACGCTGCGCTACTACGAACGACGGGGGCTGCTCGCCCAGCCGGACCGCACACTCGGCGGCCACCGCGTCTACCCGCCCGACTCCGTCACGACGGTGCGGATCATCAAGGCCGCGCAGCGGCTCGGGTTCACGCTGGACGAGATCGCCGAGCTCGTCGACACCGGCCGCCGGCACGCGCGCACCGACGCCGACCTGCACGAGCGGGCGGCGGCGAAGATCCGCGAGATCGAGGGGCGCATCGGCGACCTGGTCGCGATCCGCGACACCCTGCGCGCCGCGCTGGACGCCGGCTGCCACGACCTGCGCGACTGCGCCGGGAGCCCGGACTGCCCCATCCCGTTCACCGGCCTCGCGCAGGACCGGTGAGCAGCGCCCTCGGCGCGGCCGGGCGGCTCAGCCGACCGCGGTGTCCTGGTGCGCCGCCAGCGGGAGCGACCGGATCCGCCGGCCGCGGACGATCTCGGGCATGATCCGCACCCGGTCGCCGTCAGCGCGCGAGCGGCCGATCAGCACCACGCACCAGCCCGTGCGGGTGTCCTCGTCGTAGGCGTCGGCCTCGAAGGCGACGACGGCCATGCGCGACGCGGCCGGCAGGTGCAGCCCCTGCTCGGCCCGGACCACCACGTCGTGACCGTCGAGGCTGAAGCGGACCGGCTCGATGGCCGGCAGCGCGCCCTGGGTGAACACCAGCCGCCCGATCGACGTCCGGGACAGCAGGTCGTAGCAGGTCTGCCGGTCCAGCTGTTCGAGGCCGTCGGAGTCGGCACGCGTCAACGGGTCCACGTCCCCAGCGTTCCGCCCGTCCGTGCGCCCGGGAAGGGACCAAGGTCCCATGCCCGTACCGGCTACCGGGCACTACGGTCGTCATGTGAGCTCCGATCGTGTCGTCACGGTCTTCCTGCTCGACGACCACGAGGTGGTCCGGCGCGGAGTCGCCGCCCTGCTCGAGACCGAGCCCGACATCGAGGTCATCGGCGAGGCGGGCACCGCCGAGCAGGCGATGGCCCGCATCCCCGCGTTGCGCCCCGATGTCGCCATCCTCGACGTGCGGCTGCCCGACGGCGACGGCGTCACCGTCTGCCGCGAGATGCGCTCGCGGCTGCCGGGGCTGCAGTGCCTGATGTTCACCTCCTTCGCCGACGACGACGCGCTGTTCGACGCCGTCATGGCCGGCGCCGCGGGCTACGTGCTGAAGCAGGTGCACGGCACCGACCTCGTCGGGGCCGTGCGAGCGCTGGCCATGGGCAAGTCGCTGCTCGACCCCGAGAGCACGGCCCGCATGCTCGCCCGGCTCCGCGAGCGGGCGACGCGCGCGGACCCGCTGGCGGCGCTGACCGACCAGGAGCGGCGCATCCTCGACCTCATCGGCGAGGGCCTGACGAACCGGCAGATCGGCGAGCGCATGTTCCTCGCCGAGAAGACGGTCAAGAACTACGTCTCCAACCTGCTCGCCAAGCTCGACATGAGCCGCCGCACTCAGGCCGCCGCGCTCGCGGCCACTCTCAAGGCGGAGGCGAAGGACCGTCCGAGCGACTAGCGACGCCGCCATGGTCGGCTCATGACCTCCTGGGCATGGAGCGGACGCAAGGCGCCCGCACCCTAGCGCCGCAGCGGGACCTCCCAGCGCACCACGGTCCCGCCGGCGACGCCCGGCCCGGCGGTGAACCGGCCGCCGAGCAGCTCCGCCCGCTCGGCGAGGTTGGCCAGGCCGCTGTTGCGCCGCTGCGCCGGCAGCCCCACGCCGTCGTCGGCCACGGAGACCCGCAGCCAGCCGCCGGCCAGCTCGACGACCGCGGTGACCTGGTGGGCGTGCGCGTGTCTGACGACGTTGGACAGCGACTCCTGCAGCACGGGCGCCAGCTGGTCGCCGAGCTCGTCGGGGACGGCGTTGTCGAGCTCGCCGACCAGCTGCAGGCCGGGCGCGAACCCCAGCTGATCGGCCGCCGCCTGCACCGTCGTCACCAGCCGGCGGCGCAGCGTGTCCGAAGCGTCCTCCTTGGCCGACTGCAGCGCGAAGATCGTCGACCGGATCTGCCGGATCGTCGCGTCGAGGTCGTCGACGGTCCGCTCGACCCGCGACGCGACGTCGGGGCGGTCGATCAGCCGCGCGGCCGCCGTCAGGCTCATCGCGCTGGCGAACAGCCGCTGGACGACGACGTCGTGCAGGTCGCGGGCGATCCGCTCGCGGTCGTCGACCAGCCCGTGCCGTTCGGCCTCCTTGCGCGCGTCGGCCAGCTCCAGCCCGACGGCGGCCTGGCTGGCGAACGCGTGCAGCATGCGCACCGCCGCGCCGGCGAAGGGCGGGTCGCCGTCGCGCTTGACCAGCACCAGCACGCCACGGACCCGGGGCCGGCTGCCCAGCGGCACCAGCAGCGCCGGGCCTGTGGGCAGCTGGTCCAGCAGCGGCGCCGGCTCGACGCCGCGCTCGATCGCAGTGACCGTCCGCGGCTCGCCGGACTCGAGAACGGTCTGCGACAGCGTCCCGGCGGCGGAGAACCGCACCCCCCGCAACGGCGGCGAGCCGTCGCCGTCGGCCGCGAGCACCCGCATGAGCCCGCTGCCGTCGTCGTCGGGCGCCACGACCACCGCGGACGCCGCCGACGACATGGTCCGTGCGTGCGTCGCGATCAGCGTCAGCGCCTCGTCGACGGAGCTGCCCGACAGCAGCGCCTGCGTGACCTCGGCCAATGCGTCCAGCCAGGTCTCGCGCCTACGGCTGGCGTCGTAGAGGCGCGCGTTCTCGATGGCGATGCCGGCGGCGGTGGCCAGCGCGGTGACGATGGTCTCGTCCTGCTCGTCGAACTCGCGCCCGCCGTTCTTCTCCGTCAGGTACAGGTTGCCGAAGACCTCGCCGCGAATCAGGATCGGCACCCCGAGGAAGCTGCGCATCGGCGGGTGGCCCTCCGGGAACCCGTACGACTCCGCGTGCTCGGAGATCTCGGCCAGCCGCAGCGGCTCCGGCTCCTTGATGAGCAGGCCCAGCAGGCCGCGACCGTGCGGCCACTCGGCGATGCGCGCGATCTCGCCGGCGGTCAGACCGAGCGGGATGAACTGCGCGAGCTGCCCGTCGGGCCCGACCACGCCCAGGGCGCCGTAACGACAGTCGACGAGATCGATGGCGGCTTCGACGATGCGCCGCAGCGCGGTCTCCAGGTCGAGCTCCCGCCCGATCGACACCACGGCCTCGAGCAGCGCATGCACCCCGTCGCGCGCGGACACCACGGCCTGCAACCGTGACTGCACCTCGGCCAGCAGTGAATCGAGCGGCAGCTTCGGAAGAAGCTCCGACTCGAACACTTTTACCCCCTGCTTACGGCCTCAGTGTCGCACCGAGCAGCGACGATGTCGAGGAACCCGCGGTGCGTTGGTCCCTGGGGACGAGGACCTTGGTCCCCGGCCGGGGCGACCTTCGCCCCGTCCGCGCCGCCATGGCGTTCCGATGCACTGGGTCGGGACGGACAACGAGACCGCACCGAAGGGGGATGGCTCGGGGCCGGTGTGGGGGCGCCGGCCCCGAGCTGTCTCCGCCTCGCGGGGGTCGTCAGAACCGGGAGCGGACGGCGGCGACGGCGGCCAGCGTGCCCGCCACGACGAGGGCCGCGACGACAAGCCACCAGCCGGCCGCGTAGCCGCTGCTGTCGGTGAGCCGGCCGAAGGCGAGCGGCCCGGCGACCATCCCGAGCAGGAAACCGCCGATGACGACGCCGGCGGACCGGCCGTCGCGGTCACCGGCCCGCATCAGGCCGAGCATCGCGGCGGACTGCCAGGCGGGCGCGGTCGCGCCGAAGCCGGCCACCGCCGCCCACACCATGCCGGGCTGCTCCATCGCCGGGAACAGCAGCAGCGTCGCCGCCGCGCCGGCGTAGGCGAGCCCGGCCAGCCAGAGCCAGAACCGCGGCAGCCGGTCGCCCAGCACACCGACGGCGACCCGGGACGCGGCCCCGAGCAGCCCCAGCAGCGCCACGATCAGCCCGGCCCGCTGCGCCGGCAGTCGGAGCTCCTCGAACGCGAACAGCGGCAGGAACGCGTTGACGGCGCTGGCCGCGACCCCGGCGAGGACGGCGTAGGCGATGAGCGCGACGGGACGGCGACCGGCCGGCCGATCGCCCACGTGCCGCACCGCGGTGACACGTGCGCCCGCCGGCGCCCGCAGCGGCAGCGCGACCAGCAGGCCTGCCGCCGCGGCGACCGCGAGCACGACGCCGGCGGCCCGCCAGCCGTACGCCGCCGCGACCGGCGGCATGGTCAGCCCGATCAGCAGGGCGCCGACCTGCACGCCGGCCTGCTTCAGCCCGGTCGCGGTGCCCCGAAGCGACATCGGCACCCGGGTCACGACCAGCACGTTGGTGACCGGGTTGCCCAGACCGAGCGGGAAGCCCATGAGCAGCGCCGCCAGCACGACGCCGGCCCAGCTCGGCGTCACCGACAGCAGGAGGAACGCACCCACCGCGGCGACGTAGAGCGTCCGCAGCAGCGCGACGGCGCCGAACCGGTCGATCAGCCGGCCGGCCAGCAGCGACACGACGACCGCGCCGAGGAACAGCCCGCTGGCCGCCGACCCGTACCGGGTGCGGCTCAGGTCGAACTCCTCGGTGATGTACGGGGCCAGGACGGCGAGCACGAACTGCATGAGCGTGCACACCGTCATCGCCGACAGCAGCACGCCGAGCAGCCACGCGCTGTTCGGCGCATCGCCGTCCCGGCCCCGCGCGGTCACACCAGGCCGGCGTCGTGCACCACTCGCCCGCCGACGATCGTGAGGACCGAGCTCATCTCGCGGACCGCCGCGTCCGGCACGGCCCGGGTGTCGAAGACGTCCGCCTTCAGCACGGCGAGGTCGGCGAACCGGCCGACGCCGATGCCGCCGAGCCGGTCCTCCTCCTTGCTGAACCAGCCCTGCTGCGGCCCGGCGTAGAGCCGCATCGCCTCGGTCCGGCTGACGACGTGCGACCCGTCGCCGGCGATCTGCCCGCCGCTGTGCCGGCCGGTGGCCATGAAGTACACGCCGGCCCACGGGTTCAGCGGCGCCACGCGGGCACCGTCGAGCCCGGTCCCGACCGGCACCTCGGCGAGGTCGAGGATCATCCGGAAGTTCGGCGTCGCGCTGTTGCCGGTGAGGTACTGCCAGCCGTGCGGCGCGAGACCGACGCCGAGCTCGTTGGCCTCGTGCACCTGCGCCTCGGTGAGCCCGCTGATGTGCCCGAGGCTCCAGTGCAGCTCGGCAGGCGACGGCAGGTCGGGGCGCTCGGTGACGAACTGCCGGATCGCGTCGAGGTGCGCCTGGATCTCCTGGGTCGAGATGAGGTGCTGGTGGTACAGGAAGCCGCGCTCGGCCATGATCCGCAGCGACGCCTGGTAGTGCGCGCCGCGCGGCGCCCACTCCCCGATGCCGCTCATCTGGTGCAGGTCCGAGCCGAACTCGCGCCAGCGCTGGTTGACGATCTCCTGCAGGATCGCGGGGTCGTTCTGCTCCGGGAAGCGGCACCGGGTGCGCACGTGCAGGGTGCCGGCGCGGACCAGGTCGAGGTAGTGGTCGTGCCCGGTGACGCGGTCCAGCGTGCCGGGTGGGCCGCCGGCCGAGCCGTGGTCGTCCATGCACGTGGTGAGGCCCAGCGAAAGCGCGTAGTCGGCGGCGCTGAGCAGCTCGCGCCGCTTGGTCTCCTGGGTGATGAACGCCGCCAGCGCGGTGTAGGCGTTCAGCTGGTTGGGCACCGTGCCGTCGTCGAGGACGGTGACGCCCAGCGCGCGCAGCCGGTCCCGGCCCAGCGTGTTGGCCTGCCCGGACCCGGTGGTGGCGATGACGACGGGGTGCTCCGGCGCGGCCTCGTCGAGCTCGGCCCGGTTCGGGAACCGGGCCTCGGGGCCGAACTGGCGCGGCGCGATGCCGGCCAGCGCGGTCAGGAACTCCCCCGGCGCGACGGTGGCCGCCTTGGCCGCGATGACCTGCTGCGCGGCCTCGATGGAGAAGGCCGTCTCCAGTGCCCGGACGTCGTGGCCGGCGGCCTGCCCGATGCGGATGAAGTGGACGTGGTTGTCGATCAGGCCCGGCACGACGGTGCGGCCGCGCAGGTTGACGATCTCGTAGCGCTGGCCGGCCCCGCCGATGCTGCCGACCTGCGCGATCCGCCCGTCCCGGATGAGCACCTGGCTGACGACGGTGTCGCGCTCGTCCAGCGTGTGGATGCGCCCGTTGACCAGCGCCAGGTCGATGCCGGAGCCGGCCCGGCCCGCGCCGGCCGCGGATGCGGTGCCCGCCGTTGCCGTGGCGATCCCCAGGCCTGCCGCCGTCGCTCCGGCCGCGCCCGCCGCGCCGAGGAATCCGCGCCGGCTGAGCCGGCGTCGTCGTGTTCCCATCACGCACCCCCTACAGGACACCGGCGTCGTGCCGGACGACGCCGTCGACGACGGTGAGAACGGCGCTCATGGTCCGCAGCTTCGTGTCCGGCACCGCGCGGGTGTCGAAGACGTCCGCGGACAGCACGGCGAGGTCGGCATAGCGGCCCTCGGCGATACCGCCCATGAGGCCGGGCTCCTTGCAGAACCAGCCCTGCTGCGGCCCGGCGTAGAGCTTGAGCGCCTCGTGCCTGCTGATCTGCCGGCCGTCGTTGACCAGCGCGCCGCCGCTGTTGCGGCCGGTGGTCATGTAGTAGACCATCGTCCACGGGTTGAGCGGCGCGACCCGGGCGCCGTCGGTACCCGTGCCCACGGGGACTTCGGCCAGGTCGACGATGGAGCGGAAGTCCGGGCCCGGCCCGTTGCCGGTGAGGTAGGACCAGCCCTGCGGGATCAGCCCGATGCCGAGACGGTTCGAGTGCTCGATCTGCGGCACCGTCAGGCCGTCGATGTGGCCGATGCTCCAGTACAGGTCGGCGACGTTCACGTCCGGGTGCTCGTCGGCGAACTGCTGGACGGCGTCGAGGTGCGCCTGGATCTCCGCGGTCGAGATGAGGTGCTGCTGGTACTGGATCGGCCGGCTCGCGATGGTGCGCAGCGAGTACTGGTAGTTGTCGCCGCGCGGCGCCCACTCGCCGATGCCGGCCTGCCGGAACATCGCGTCGCCGAGCAACTCCCAGCGGTTCGCCGCGTAGGTCTCGATCAGCGACGGCGCGTCGGTGCCGCCGGAGTGGGCGTCGCGGACGCCGAACCGGGCCCGCACCCGCACCGGCAGCTGCCCGCTCCGCCACAGGTCGAGGATGTGGTCGTGGCCGGTGATCCGGTCGAGGAAGCCGGCGGTCCCCTCCGGGAGGATGTTGCCGTGCTCGTCGATGAAGCCGGTGAGCCCGACCGACAGCGCGTACTCCGCCGCCCGCAGCAGCTCGCGCTTCTTCGTCTCCAGTGTGATGAACCGGGCCATCGCCAGGTAGGCCTGGTCGTCGTTGACGGCGCCGGCGTCGCTGACGGTGACGCCCAGCGCGCGCAGCCGGTCGCGGCCGAGCGTGTTGGTCTGGCCGTTCGTGCCCTCGGAGATGACGACGGGGTGATCCGGCGCGGCCTCGTCGAGCTCGGCCCGGGTGAGGTGCCGGGTCGGCGACGACCACTGCCGGCGGGCGAGGCCGCGCAGCGCGGTGAGGAACTCCCCCGGCTCGACCTCCGCGGCGGTGTCGGCGACCACCTGCTGCACCTCGTCGATCGAGAACGCCGTCTCCAGCCGGCGCATGTCGTGCCCGGCCGCCTGGCCGATACGGACGAAGTGCACGTGGTTGTCGATCAGGCCGGGGATGACGGTGCGGCCGCGCAGGTTGACCACCTCGAACCGGCCGCCGGCCCCGGCGATGCTGCCGACCTGGGCGAACCGGCCGTCGTGGATCAGCACCTGGCTGACCACGCGGTCACCGTCGTCGAAGGTGTGGATCCTGCCGTTCACCAGCGCCAGACCGACGCCGGACCCCTCGCGGCCGGCGCCGGCGGCCGCGGCGGCCGCCGGGCTCACCGCGTTCGCCAGTGCCGCACTGCCCAGGCCTGCCGCCGTCACTCCGGCCGCGCCCGCCGCGCCGATGAACCCGCGGCGGCTCAGATCACGTCGACTCATCTGGAGCCTCCCTCTCACGCCGCATCGTTGCGGCGTGCCCGAATGGAACCCGGTCTCTCCTCCTCGATCGGGGACGCACCGACCCACGGGCGCCGGCCGGGTAGCGGCCGGCCCCCGTCGATGCGGTGGTCCTCGTTACACCTCGGCCGCGGACTCCACGGCGTGCGGCGTGTACGTCGTCAGCGACTGCTCCACCACGCGGTTGCGCAGCTCGCCCAGGGCGGAGCTGGCCACCACCACCTCGTCGCCGGGCGCCAGGAACCGCGGGGGGTTCCGGGCGTAGCCGGCGCCGGCTGGGGTGCCGGTGAGCAGGATGTCTCCCGGTTGCAGCGTCATCGCCTCGGACAACGACGAGACGAGCTCGGCGATCGAGAAGATCATCAGGTCCGTGGTGGCGTCCTGCATGACCTCGCCGTTGACGCTGTAGGTCAGGTCGAGCGGGACCTCAGGGTCCAGCTCGTCCGGTGTCACCAGCACCGGGCCCAGCGGGCAGGTGCCGTCGACGCTCTTGCCCTTGAGCCACTGCCCGCCGTGACGCCGCTGGATGTCGCGGGCGGTGACGTCGTTGGCCAGGGTGTAGCCGAACAGGTGCCGGGGCACCTGGTCGACCGGGATGTTGCGGCCGCCGGTCCCGATGACGACGGCGATCTCGCCCTCGCCGTCGAGCTGCTCGGTCAGCGCCGCGTCGTAGGGCAACGGGTCGCGCGGCCCGATGACGGTGGTGTCGGCCTTGGCGAAGAAGCTCGGGTACTCCGGGAGCTCCACGACCGTGTCGTTCCGCTTGCCGATGCCCTCGGTGAAGTGCTCGAGGTAGTTCCAGCCGGTGGCCAGGACGAACCGCTCGGGCAGCGGGATCGGGGACAGCAGGTGGACGTCGTCGAGGACGGCGTTCGCCGGCCGGTCCAGCGCGGCCGCGGCGTGCCGGAGCCCGTCGTCGCCGAGCCGGATCAGGTCGATGATCCGGGGCACGTCGAGGTCGACGAGCTCGGCGCCGCGGAGCACGGCCGGCTGCGGAGAGCCGTCACGGTCATAGGTCACGAAGCGCATCTGGGCTCCTTCAGCTCGCGGCGCCGGACTGGATCGCGTTCTCGATGTAGCTGGGGTCGATGAACTCGCCCGGGTCCGGCAGCGGCTCGGGGACGTCCCCGTCGGCGGCCATCATCTCGAGCGTCGTCTGGATCTCCTCGGGCGTGACCAGGCCGTCCGGGGTGCCGATGCCGAACTCGTCGAACCACAGCTCGTAGGTGGCGGCGACGTGCTCCGGCGCCTGGTCGGCGGCCTCGGCGAAGATCCGCACCGCCTCGTCGCGGTTGGCCGGGTCCTGCAGCCACGCGTTCGCCTCGACGAGCACGCGGCCGAGCCGCTCGCCGCGGTCGTTCTCGCCCACCCAGTCGTCGTTCACCAGGTAGACGATGAGCGGCATCTGGTCGGCCGCCTCGAGCTCGGCCGTCGAGCCGAGGATGTTGAAGCCCTGTTCCTCCAGGGCGAAGTCGGTCGGGCTGAACAGCACCGCCGCGGCCACCGAGCCCTCGCTCAGCGCCGCCGCCTTGGCCGGGGTGGCGCCGGAGACGATGACGTCGTAGTCCTCGCCCTCCTGCAGGTCGTGCTCGGCCAGCAGCTGGCGCAGCAGGGCGATCTCGCCGCCCTTGAGCGCCGACACGCCGATGGTCTGGCCGCGCAGGTCCTCCCACTCGGTGACGTCAGGGCCGCCGACGACGCTCAGCGGCGAGCCCTTGATGGTCGACGACACGATGGTCACCGGCGCGCCCTGCTGCATGCCGAAGATGGCGGCGTCGGGGGTGGCGCCGGCGAACTGCACCGAGCCGGCCGCCGCCTGCTGCACCGCACCCGTCGAGCTCTGCGTGAGCACGACCTCGGCGTCGAAGCCTTCATCGGCGAAGAAGCCCTGGTCCATGGCCACGTACACGGCCGAGTAGACCTGGTTCGGGGCCGCGAAGCCGATCAGCAGGTCCTCCGTCGGGTACTCCGTCGGCTCCTCCCCGGCGGCATCGGACGGCTCAGCCGTCGCGTCGTCACCCCCGCCCGCGCTCCCGGTGTCGCCGTCGCCGTCGCCGGAGCCCGAGCAGGCCGCGGCGAGCAGGATCGATGCGACCAGTGCGGCGAACATCGTCGTTCTACGCATGGTTCACCCTCGCTTCCTGGGTCTCGTCGGCGTCGCGGGCCGCCCGGCCGGAGTCGTTGAGCTCGATCTCCTGCCAGATCCGGTCCACGATCGCGATGAACTCTGGTGTCCTCTTCAGCTCGAGCGTCCGCGGCCGGGGCAGCTCGATGGGGATGCTCGCGCGGACCCGGCCGGGCCGGGCGCTGAGCACGATGACGCGGTCGGCCAGGTAGGCGGCCTCGTCGATCTGGTGCGTGACGAAGATGACCGTCTTGCTGCGCTCGGACCAGATGCGCAGCAGCTCCTCCTGCAGCACCTCGCGGGTCTGCGCGTCGAGGCTGCTGAACGGCTCGTCCATCAGCAGCACCTGCGGGTCGACGGCGAGCGCCCGGGCCACGTTCACCCGCTGCCGCATGCCGCCGGACAGCTGGTGCGGGTAGTGGTCCTCGAACCCCTGCAGCCCCACCAGTGCGGCGAGGTCGCGGGCGGTCCGGTTCTTCGTGGCGCGATCGCCGGAGCGGGCCTCGAGCCCGAGCCGGATGTTGGCGAGCACCGTCCGCCACGGGAACAGCGAGTCCATCTGGAAGACGAAGCCGCGGTCCGGCCCCGGCCGGTCGACGACGGTGCCGTTGACGGCGATCTCGCCCGACGTGCGCGGGATCAGCCCGTCGATGGACTTCAGCAGGGTGGTCTTGCCGCAGCCGCTGGGCCCGACGATCGCGACGAACTCGCGGTCGGCGACGTCGAAGCTGACGTCGTCGAGCACCAGCAGGGTGCCGCCGCGGGTCTGCCGGACCAGCCGGAAGTCCCGGATGCTGACCATGGGTGGCGTCGTCATACCGTCATGTCCTCCCGCCAGGGGGCGAGCCGGCGCTCCAGCCGTCCGACCAGCCCGATTCCGATGACGCCGGTGAACGCGAGCAACAACACCGCCAGGAGCAGCCGGTCCATCGCGAACGACTGGCTGGAGACGAGGATCAGGTAGCCGAGGCCGCCCCGGGAGCCGAAGAACTCCGCGACGACGACGGCGACGATGCCGCGACCGACGGCGAGGCGGAAGCCGGTGACGATGAACGACAGCGCCGACGGCAGGAGCACCTTGCGGAAGATGTCGGTGCGCGAGTAGCCGAACGCCCGCGCCACGTCGATGAGGTCCTGGTCGGTGTTCTTGATGCCCGCGGTGGTGTTGATGGTGATCGGGAAGAGCGCCATCGCGAACACGACCGCGACCTTCGACACGATGCCGATGCCCAGCCACAGGATGAACAGCGGCGCGAGCGCGATCAGCGGCGTCGAGTAGAAGCCCGAGATCCACGGTTGCACGTAGTCGCGGACCCGGGTGCTGATGCCGACGGCCATGCCCAGCGGCACGCCCACCAGCACGGCCAGCAGCAGGCCGTAGAAGAACTCCTGGAAGCTCACCCAGGCGTGATGTTGCAGCTCACCGGTGAGCGTCAGGTCGTAGCCGGCCCGGACGACGTCGGTGAGCGGGACGAAGAACAGGCTGCCGTCGACCAGGACCCGGGCCACGAACTCCCAGATCGCGACGCCGATGAGCAGCGAGATCAGCGCCCGCCGGCGGCTCGTCGTCAGCCCGATCCGGTGCCACCAGGGCTTCCTGGCGCGTACCGGCGGGGACGGCTCGCCGCGGCCGCCCGCGAGGCGCGGGCTCGCCACGTCGGTCCTGGCATCAGTCATCTTCCACTCCTCTCAGGCATGCTGCGAGCACGCTGCGGCCGCCGCAGGGTGCGGCCGGGCGAGATGGAACCCGTACTGACGAGCGACGTGCCCTGTGGAAGGTCGGAACAGGGCACGCAGAGGTGACTAGCGCCCTGCGGCGGCGTGTGGTCCGGTCCGGACCCGGCGTGCCAGGGCGGTCTTGGTGATGACCCAGACGTCGTCGCGTGCGGTCACCAGCCGGACGATCTCTTCGAGGATGCGGGCGCCGAACGGGCGCCCGAAGACGTGCGGGTGGACGGTGACGTCGACGTGCCCGGTGCCGCCGTCGAGCGCGGCGCCGAAGGACTCGGTGAAGACGTCGTAGTAGGCGCGGGGCGGGTTGCCGTGCCGCAGGTACAGCGGCAGGTCGTTGACCTCCATGGTCATCGGCATCGCGACGATCGGCCGGTCGCCGGCGGTGTCGACGTACGGGAGGTCCTGGTCGAAGCAGTCGCCGTGCCAGCCGAAGCCGGCCTCGGCGAGCAGCCGGCGGGTGTTGACGCTCGGCGTGCAGCGGGGGCTGAGCCAGCCCTCGATCCGAGTCCCCGTGAACGGTTCGAGCAGCGCCTTGCACAGCGCGATGTGCTCGCGCTCGGCGGCCTCGTCGAGCAGTACCGGGAGGACGTCCTGGGTGTAGCTGTGCGCGCACAGGTCGTGGCCGCCGTCGACGATGGCCTTGACGGTGTCCGGTGCCACCTCGGCGGCCCGGGCGCTGGTGAAGACGGTGGCCTGGACGCCGTGGCGGCCGAGGACGTCGAGCACCCGCCAGATGCCGCGCTTCCACCCGTAGGACGCCCAGTCGGCGGCCTGGGTGTCGAACGCGCCGGGCGGCAGTGGGTTGCCCATGGGGCTGAAGCCGGGGGCGACGCCGTCGGGCCACAGCTCGTAGGCGACGTTGAAGACGACGGCGGCGCGGTGGCCGTCCGGCCAGGGTGTCTGCGTCACGCGCCCTCCTCGGCTCGGGTCGCGACGTCGTCGCGGATGCCGGCGATGAGCGCCCGGCCGGCGGCCAGCTTGTGCTCCAGCGCGATCTCGGCCGCGGCGTCGGCGTCGCCCTCGCGCAGCGCCTGAACGATCTGCTGGTGCTCCTGGTACGACGTCCACTGCCAGTCCGGCGAGAGCCGGAAGACCATCTGGTAACCGCGCTGGCCGTCCCAGATGTTCTCGATGAGATCCTGCAGCCGGCGGTGCGGTGACGCGCTGAAGATCAGGCCGTGGAACTCGCGGTTGATCTCCGCGTAGCCGAGGCCGTCGCCGCGGTCGAGCGCCTTGCCCATGTCGCGCAGGCAGCGGTCGAGCTGGGCGAAGTGCTGGTCGGTGAGGTGGCCGACGGCGGTCCGCGTGGCCAGGCTCTCGAGGTGGCCGCGGATGAGGTAGCCCTCCTCGATCTCCTCCGGCGACAGGCTCACCACCCGCGCGCCGCGGTACGGGCGGATCTCGACCAGGCCGTCGCGCTCGAGCATGCGCAGCGCCTCACGGATCGGGATGTCGCTGGTCTCGTGTTCGAGCGCCAGCGACCTGATGACCAGCCTGCTGCCCGGAGCCAGGTCCCCCTTGAGGATCCGCTCCCGGACCGAGTCGTAGATCCGCAACGTCATTGTCGCCACGGCGAACAATATATGATCTGATTCTCTTCGAGCACAAGGGGGTCATATATGATCAAATCCGCCGATCTCATCGAGCGGGTGCTCGACGATGGCAGCTGGCGGTCGTGGGACGCCGGCGCCGATGCGCCGCCCGAGTCCGTCGTCACCGGCCAGGGCACCATCGGCGGCCGCGCCGTCGCCGTCGTGGCCAGCGAGTTCGGGGTCCTGGCCGGCTCGATCGGACTGGCCGCGAGCGCCCGCGTGGTGGCGGCGGTGGAGCGGGCGACGGCGCAACGGCTGCCGCTGCTCGCCTCCCCCGCGTCCGGCGGGACCCGGCTGCAGGAGGGCACGCGGGCGTTCGTGAAGATGGCCGGCATCGCCTCCGCCCTGGCGGCGCATCGGTCGGCCGGCCTGCCGTACCTGGTGTACCTGCGTCACCCGACGACCGGCGGCGTGCTGGCGTCGTGGGGATCGCTGGGCCACGTGACGGCCGCCGAGCCGGGCGCGCTGGTCGGCCTGCTGGGGCCGCGGGTGCAGCGGGCGATCTACGGACGGGAACTGCCCGCCGGCGTCCAGCGGGCCGAGAACCTGCATGCCCACGGGCTCATCGACGCCGTCCTGCCGCCGGAGGACCTGCGGACGGTCGCCATCCGGGTGCTGTCGGTGCTGTCGAACGAGGTGGCGCCGGACGAGGCGGCCGCGCCGGCCCCGGTGCCGGCGGAACCGCCCCCCGCGCCGGGCGACACCTGGGACTCGGTCGTGCGATCGCGGCGGCCCGGCCGGCCCGGCGTCCGCGCGCTGCTCAAGCTGGCCGCGTCGGACGTCACGCTGCTCAGCGGCACCGGCGCCGGCGAGCACGACGACGCCCTGGTGCTGGCGCTGGCCCGGTTCGGCCGGGCGCCGTGCGTCGTGCTGGGCCAGGACCGGCGCGGCCACGCCGCCGACGTCGTCCTGGGCCCGGCCGGGCTGCGCGAGGCGATGCGGGGCATGCGGATCGCCGCCGAGCTCGGGTTGGCGCTGGTCACCGTCGTCGACACACCCGGCGCGCCGCCCACCCGGCAGGCCGAGGAGGGTGGGCTGGCGGGCGGCATCGCGCTGTGCCTGGCCGACCTGGTGACCCTGCGCTCCCCCACGGTGTGCGTGCTGCTCGGCCAGGGCGGCGGCGGGACGGCGCTCGCGCTGCTCCCGGCCGACTGCGTGCTGGTGGCCCTGCACGGCTGGCTGGCGCCGCTGCCGCCCGAGGGGGCCGCAGAGATCCTCCACGGCGACCCCTCGAGGGCGCCGGAGGTGGCGGACACGCAGGCGATCGGCGCCGCCGCGCTGGTCCGCGACGGCATCGCCGACCGCGTCGTCCCCGAGTTCCCCGACGCCGCCGACGAGCCGGCCGCGTTCGTCCGCCGGGTGGGCGCGGCGCTCGAGGAGGAGTTGCTGGCCCTGCTGCACGCAGACCCGTCCCGCCGGCTGGCCACGCGGGCCGAGCGCTACCGGTAGTGCTCCGCGGCGGGACCGTGTCGGTGCCGGCTGCCAGACTGGCGGGGTGAACGAGACGTACACGTTCGCGGCCGAGCTGTGGCCGCACGCCGGCGAGGGCTCCTGGACGTTCCTGACGGTGCCGGCCGACGTGTCCGCCGACATCAAGGAGCGGCCGCGGCCGCGCCGGCCGGGGTTCGGCTCGCTGCGGGTGACGGTGCGCCTGGGCGGCACCTCCTGGGCCACGTCGATCTTTCCCGAGGCCGCCTCCGGCTGCTATGTGCTGCCGGTCAAGAATGCGGTCCGCAGCGCCGAGAAGGTCGACCACGGCGACGTCGTCGAGGTCGGGCTCACGCTCGCCGAGTAGCCGTCACAGCAGCAGGACCAGCACGGCGAGGTCGGCGGCCAGCACCGCGGCGATCACCAGCCACTGCAGCCCGATCGGCCACTTCCGCCCGGCCGCCGTCAGCACCAGCGCCGCGCCGCCCAGCCCGACCAGCAGGCCGGCTGCCACGGATGCGGCCTCACCGGACAGCGCCCCGCCGATCGCCAGCAGGACCGACACCGTGGCCGTCCCGACGATCATCGAGTCGCGGGCGAAGTCCTCGGCCAGGCTCGCGAGCGCTCCGGGCAGGTCACGGACCCACCCATGACGGCGCGCGGCGGGCGGCTGAGCACCGTCGTCGGTCACGCGACCACCCTAGTGCGTCGCCGGACGGCCGCCTGGCGGTATCACCCCGCGGGGGTGATGTCCCGGTTCTCCCCCGTCGCCAGGGTGAGCTGCGGGGACGTCCCCACCTGTGTGCACAGGAGGAGCCATGACCGACTTCCGCACGTCGCCGAACGAGATCAGAGACCGGCAGCCACCGGGCTGGGCGACCGGCGGGGTGATCTTCGCCGCCACGATGATGATCCTCGTCGGCGTGTTCCAGGCGTTCGAGGGACTCGCCGCGATCATCGACGACGAGTTCTACGTCGTCCTGCCGAACTACACCTTCGATCTGGACACGACCGCCTGGGGGTGGGTGCACCTCATCATCGGCGTGCTCATCGCGCTGGCCGGGTTCTCTCTGTTCACCGGCAGTGCGATCGCCGGCGGGGTCGCGATCGGGCTCGCCGTGGCGAGCGCGATCAGCAACTTCTTCTTCATCCCCTACTACCCGTTCTGGGCCGTGCTGATCATCGCCATCGACGTCTTCGTCATCTGGGCGATTGCGAGGTCGGGGATCCTCAGCAGGAGCTGACGGCGTCGGCAGTCGATCCACGAGCACCTGGCGGGCCGGAACCGCTCCCCCGAATGCGGTGTCCGGCCCGCCGCGGCCCCTCGGCCTGACGTCACTCGTTCTCGGCGAACGCCTCGCGCAGCCTCTCCTCCTGCTCCGACGTCAGGTTCGACTGGACGAGCTCCGGCTTCAGGCCCGACTCCTCGAACGCCTGCAGCACCTTGTCCTGCACGGCGTCGCTGGTGAGCGCGAACAGCGCCGACGTCCCGGGCGTGACCTTCTCGCGGATCTGCTTGATCAGCCCGTCGTCGATGCCGACGTCGCTCAGCGACCCGCCCAGGGCGCCGGCGGCCGCGCCGACGGCGACGCCGAGCAGCGGGATGAAGAACAGCAGGCCGAACAGCAGCCCCCAGAAGGCGCCGCCGAGCGCGCCGATCCGGGTCATGCTGTTCACCTGACGGGTCTTCGGCTTCTTCTTGTCCGGCGGCCACGACACGGTGGCGGCGTCGTGCACCTGGATGAGCTCCTGCTTCTGCAGGCTCTCCAGCAGCTGCTCCGCGCGATCGGCGCCGCTGGGGTCCTCGAACTTCCAGACGGTGAACGTGGCCATGGGTGGTCTCCTCACTTCGGCGGGTGGCTCGTGTCTCAGTCGCGGGCGACACGTATCCGGCCTCATCGTCGGGCGGGCGCGCCGCCGTGGGCGTCACCTTCTCCGGGTGAGGTCGCCGCGACCGCGGCGTCCACCGTCGGGTACGGCCGGTCGAGCACGGACGACGCTCCCGCCCGGCGCAGGACGTCGCGGACCTGCCCGACGTTGCCGACGGCGAGCAGCCGCACCCCGCGGGACTCGAGCTCGGCCGCCGTGTCGCGGAGCATCCCGGCGGCGGTGACGTCGACGGTGGGGACGGTGGTGGCGTCGAGCACCAGCGCGCGGACGCCGTCGACGGCGAGCTCGAGCAGCCGGTCCCGCACGGTGTCCGCGTTGGCGAAGTACAGCCCGCTCTCGACGCGGACCACCACGACGCCGGGAACCGGGGTGCTCCCCGGATCGCGCTCGCGATCGGTCCACCGGCCCGGCCCGCCGCCCTCCACGCGCCCCAGCACCGCCACGTGCGGGTACGCCGACCGCTCTAGCAGCAGGACCACCGACAGCACGACGCCGATGAGCAGCCCCGGCAACGTGTCGAAGACCAGCACGCCGAGCAGCGCCCCGAGGGCGCAGATGAAGTCGGCCCGTGCGGCCCGGCCGTAGATCGACCTGAGTGCCGCGGTGTTGACGGCGTACAGCCGCCGCAGACCGCCCACGTCGACCAGGTCGACGACGGCGGCGATGACCACCGCCGCCAGGGCCGGCTCGGGCAGTGGCTCGAACAGCGGCGTCAGCACCAGCAGCGTCAGCACGGTGAGCGCGGCGACCGTCCAGCCCGAGACCTGCGACTTCGCCCCGGCGCCGCCGTTGACCGCCGTCTTGGACAGGCTGCCGTTGACCACCATGCCGGACAGGAACCCGGAGCCCAGGTTGACCGCACCCAGGCCGGCGAGCTCGCGATTCGCGTCGATGCGGTAGCCGTCGCGCCGCGCGTACGTCTTGGCCGCGCCCAGACCCTCCGCGAACCCGACCAGCATGACGCCGGCCGCCCCCGACAGCAGCAGCGGCACGTCGGAGACCGCGGCCAGATCCGGGACGCCCGGGCTGGGCAGCCCCGCGTCGATCGCCCCGACGACGGCGACGCCACGCCCGGCCAGGTCCAGCGCCCCGGACAGGACGACGCCCAGCGCGACCGCGACCAGCGAGCCCGGGACCATCGGCGCGACCCGCCGTAGCACCAGCACGATCGCCAGGCACAGCCCGCCCACCAGCGCCGCCCAGCCGTTGGTCTCGTCCAGCGACGTGACCACGGACCAGAGCTTCGCGAAGAAGGTGCCCTCGCCACCCTCGACGCCCAGCAGCTTCGGCAGCTGGCCGACGATGATCACCAGCGCCATGCCGACGATGAACCCCTTGAGCACCGGCTCGGAGATGAAGTTCGCCAGGAACCCCAGCCGCAGCAGCCCGGCCAGAACGGCCAGCGTGCCGACCGCGAGCGCCAGCCCCGCGGTGTAGGCGGGGAACTCCTCGGATCCGTTCGCGACGATCCCGCCCACCACCCCGGCCGACAGAGCCGCCGTCGCCGACATCGGGCCGACCACGAGGTGCCGGGAGCTGCCGAGCACCGGGTAGAGCACCAGCGCCGGGACCGCCGCGTACAGCCCGATCACCGGCGAGACGCCCGCGATGGACGCGTAGGCCAAGGACTCCGGGATCAGCACCGCCCACACCGTCAGCCCGGCCACCAGGTCGCGACGCAGCCACGCCCACTGGTATCCCCGCAGCGAGCCGAACACCCATCCCGGCATGCGCTTCATGGTCGGCGGTGCGGCGTGCCGAGTCCTCACCCCGCTCGGGTGACGACGCGCCCACCGGGCCGCCGCGACGATCTGCGCATGGGTGAGGCGATCGGAGCGGTGCTCCCACTCGGTGTCGGTGTCGCGCTGAGCCCGCTCCCGATCGTCGCCGTCGTGCTCATGCTCGGCAGCACGCGGGGCCGGGCGAACGGAGGCGCCTTCCTGCTCGGCTGGCTGCTCGGGCTGGCCGTCGTCGGGACCATCGCGCTGCTGGCCGCGGCTGCCCTGGACCCGGCCGACGACGGCGTACCGGCCGACTGGGTCTCATGGCTGAAGCTGGTGCTCGGCGTCCTCGCCCTGCTGGTCGCCGTCCGCACCTGGCGCGCGCGGCCCACCGGCGACGCCGACCCGGAGTTGCCGTCGTGGATGGCCGCGATCGACTCGTGGACCGCCGGGAAGGCGTTCGGCTTCGGTGCCGCGCTGTCGGCCCTGAACCCGAAGAACCTCATGCTCACCCTGGCGGCCGGCGCTGCGATCGCCCAGACCGGCGTCGATGGCGGCGAGCAGACGGTCGCGCTGGCGGTCTTCGTCGTCATCGGCGGGCTCGGCCCCGGGCTCCCGGTCGCCGTCTCCGCCGTCATGGGCGACCGGGCGGCACGGTGGCTCGCCGAGCTCAACACCTGGCTGGCCCGGCACAACGCGGCCGTCCTCACCGTCGTCCTGCTGGTGATCGGTGCCAAGCTGATCGGCGACGGCATCGCCGGCCTGTCGGCGTGAACATCCGCGTCGACGTCGTCGCCGGGTGGCGGCCGGCGCCGTCGTGATGTCGCGGCGGTCGGGGACGCCGGCGTGGCCGGTCTGCCGGTGCAGGTCCGGCCGGCTCCGGCCCCGGCGGCAGGCTTTCGACCGCGAACGCCAGCACCCCCGCGGCCGGCGTGGCCGCGTACGTGGCGGCCGGCTCCGCCCAGTTGCCCGCCTCCGCCGGACCGAAGCCCGGTGCAACCTCAGGCGGAGCGGCGGATTCGAACACGCGAATGGTCTTACCGGCCCTCACCGACAAGATCAACTCGACGGCCGGGGCTGCCCGGTTGCCAGCTCGATCGCCGCGAGCAGCGCGCCGGCCACCAGCAGGATCCCCAGCACGACGCCGGCGTTCGGGTAGTTCCAGAACGTGAACACCAAGACCGCGACGATCGCGACGGCGACCTGTACCGGCCGCTTGTGCGCGCGCAGCCAGCCGACGACGGCGGAGTCGCGCCAGCCCCACTCGCTGCCGACCGTGCCGAGCCGGGCGACTCCGCGGCGCAGCGCGACCGCCTGGGCCGACGGCCCGGCGAGCCAGGCGACCAGCGCCACCGCCAGGCCGACGGCGAGCACCGTGCGCAGGGTGGTCCGCAACAACGAGACGACCTGGTCGAACAGCGCGCCCGCGGCCGCGTCGTCCACCTCGGCGGGCAACGCGCCCAGGTAGAGCGGGCGGGCGGTCGTCAGCGCGGCGCCCAGGACGAGCATCGCCACCGCGAGCCCGATGCCCGCCCCGATCAGCGCCCGCCGCCGGCCCCGCGCCACCAGCACGCCGGCCGCGATCAGCGCGAGCGCCACGACCGGGAGCCAGGTGCCGAGGCGGTCGACGAGCCGGAAGCCCGCCTGCGCCTTCTCGATGTCGTCGGACTGGAACAGCGTCAGCGTCATGTCGACGTCCGGGATCGAGCCGGCGCGCTGGAAGCCGGCATCGACGAGCCGCTGCTTGGCGTCCTCGACGATCGGCGCCAGCTGGAGGCTGACGGTGTTGCCCTCGACCTGGACGGCGCCGTTCTCGCTCCGCCCGGTCAGCGCGGCGACGACGGCCTGGTGGGCGGCGCGGTTGGCCTGGGTCCAGAGGTCGGAGAACCGGTCGCTGGCGACGACCGTGCCCACCTGGTCGTGCACCCAGCCCTCGACGGCGCCGTTGATCGGCCCGGCCAAGTCGCTGAGGGTCGTCGTGAGCCGCGGCCGCGCGCCCTGCGCCGCGAGCAGGTCCGAGGCCTCGTTCACCACCGCCGGGACGTCGATCTCGTCCATGATCCGGTTGGTGACGCGGATGGTGACGGCGCGCTCGATGTCCGGGTCGCGGGCCAGCGGCCCGACGGTCTCGACATAGCGGTCCGTGTCGGTGACGACGGAGTCCAGCCAGACCGCCGCCGTCGCCGGAATCGCGAGGATGCAGCCCAGCGCGATGAGGATCGGCGCGAGCACCGCCCGCCAGCGCCCACCGCTCGTCGCCTCGGTGGTGCCGGCCGGGAGCGGCGGCACCATGGCGTCGTCCGCGGCCGCGACCCGGTCGCGGGCGGCCCGCTCGGCCGCCTCGGCCCGCAGCCGGATCACCTCCTCACGGAGGCGCTCCAGCTCGGCCCGGTCAGCCGCGGAAGGCGGTGCTCCGTCAGACGCTGAGCCGCCGGTAGGGGCGCCATCCGGCCGGGTGGTCCGTGGCTCGTCCGTCATCGCGCTCACTCCCCCGTGGTGCGGCGACGCGGCGAGCGGTCGCGTGCGTCACCGCGTTCCTGATCACCGGCGCGGTGCCGTCCAGCACCGCCGCCCGGGTCACTGTCGCCAGCAGGCCGGGCCGGTCGAATCGTCCGGTCATGATCTCCCCCTCATCACCGTTCTCCCTGCTCGGCGGCCCGTAGTGCGTCGTCGACCGCCTCAGAAGGGATCAGGACGTGCAGTGCGACCTGGCCGCCGCCGTCACGGATCGCGTCCGCCACGCGCCGCACCCAGGTGTTCTCGTAGGCGATCAGCACCGCCGCGTGGCCGGGCAGCAGCGCCTCGGCGACGACGGCGATGTCCTCGTCGTTGACGAGGTCGCCTTCGGCGAGCTCCACCCCGGTGACGCCGAACTCGTCGGCGCCCTCCTCGAACTCCACGACCCGCAGGTCGCCGTTGGCCTCGCGGGCGGCGAAGACGATGTCGAGCAGCGTCACGTCGCCCATGTCGACCACCCCCCGCAGCGCCTCGACGGCCAGCGGGTCGATCCGGCCGCCCGGATAGGTCAGGATCAGCACTTCAACAGGCCGGAACCTCATCGCAGCCCCCCGTCCGCGCACGGACACCACCCCAC
>NZ_SMKL01000045.1 GCF_004348545.1 Jiangella ureilytica
ACGCCGCACCACCGAAGGCCTCACACCCCGCGACATCCGCCGCTGCCTCAAGCGCTACATCGCCCGCGAACTCCACCCCATCCTCACCGCAGACCTCGCCGCCTTGACCACATAGGAGCGTCGTTCACCACCCGATTCGGTGCCACAGCAGCTTTCCAGACCTGGTGATGCGCGGACCATCCTCGTGATGCCCGGGCGATCCCTGTGACGTGTGCATCACGAGGATCGCCGGCGCATCACGAGGTCTGCAGGCCTCGTGGGGCAGGGAGTCGGGTGGTGAACGTGGTCATTCCGGGGGAGGGGAGAGGGTGGCGGCGAGGCGATCCAGGAACGCGGCCTGCGCCTTGACGATCTTCTCGCGGGCGACGTCGAGCGGGAACCACTCCACCCGGTCGACCTCGGGGAACTCCTGTAGCCGCCCGGACCGCGGCGGCCACTCCAGCGCGAACGTCCCGGGCACGACCGCGGCCGGGTCGAGGTCGCCGCGCAGAGCCCAGGCCGTGACCGTCTTGCCGCCGGACTGCCGCACCGTCCCCAGCTCGACCAGGTCGCCGTCGGGCACCGGGAGGCCGAGCTCCTCGGTGAACTCGCGCCGGGCCGCGTCCTCGGGCGTCTCGGCGTCGTCGTACTCGCCCTTCGGCAGCGACCACGCGCCGGCGTCCTTCGTCGCCCAGAACGGCCCGCCCATGTGCCCCAGCAGCACCTCGACGCCGCCGGCGCCGTCCCGGTGCAGGAGGATCCCCGCGCTCTGCCTACCCGCCATGACGGCCGAGTCTGTCAGACCCCCTGCGGCAGCGGCTCGGCGACGATGACGGTCGCCTTCCCGGCCACGCGCGTCACGACGAAGGTGGCGACGGCGTCACCCTGCGGCCGGACGGCGGCGCGCAGCTTCTCCGGCTCGACCCCGACGCCGCGCTTCTTCACGGTGAGGATCCCGATGCCCTGCTCGCGGACGTACCTGCGCAGCGTCTTCACGTCGTAGGGCAGCGTGTCGACGACGCGGTAGCCGCGGGCGAACGGGGTGGCGACGGCGTCGTCCGCGGTCACGTACGCGATCGACGGGTCGACGAGGCCGCCGCCCACGAGCGCGGCCGCCGCCGTGACCAACCCGGCCCTGATGACGGCGCCGTCGGGCTCGTAGAGGAAGCCGCCGAGCGGGCGCACCACCGGCCCGGGGTCGTCGCGGTCGGTCAGCGTCGCGCCCGACGGCAGCAGCGTCGCCCGCCGCTGGACCCCGCCGGGCGCCAGTCCGCCGGACCAGAGCGCGGCCTCCTTCACCTCGCCCCGCTCGGACACCCACTCGGCCTCGACGCCGCCGGGCAGCAGGTCGTGCGGAATGCCGGGGGCGACCTTCACACACGCCGTCGCCGCCAGCAGCTCCAGCACGAACGGCCAGGGCGGCCGGTAGGCGCCGGGGTCGAAGACGCGGCCGCGGCTGCCGCGCCGGGCCGGGTCGCACACGACCGCCGCGAACGCCGTCCGGTCGACCGCCGTCGCGTCGCCGCACTCGACCCGGGCGGCGTCCGTCAGCTCCAGGGCGGCCACGTTCGCCGCCGCCATGGCCGCCGTCAGCGGATCCGCCTCGACCCCCGTCACCGCCAGTCCCGCGCGGGCCAGCTCGACCAGGTCGCCGCCGATGCCGCAGCAGAGGTCGGCCACGGCCGCACCGGCGCCCGAGGCGGCGGCGAGACGGCTCGCGCGGTGCCGGGCCACCGCCACTCGGGTCGCCTGCTCGTAGCCGTCGACGGTGAAGAACATCCGGGCGGCGTCGGCCGGCTCGAACTTGTCTGCGGCGCGGGCGCGCAGCCGGGCCTGGGTCAGCGCCGCGGCCACCAGCTCGCCCGGGTGCGAGCGGCGCAGCCGGGTGCCGAGCGCGAACTCGTCCTCGCGCCCGTACGCCGCCGTCGCCTCGGCGAGGAGCGCGGCGCCGGCCGGAGTCAGGAGCGCCTCGAACGTGGCCGTCTGCACGGCGCTCAGCCTCTCACCCCCGGCGCTGTTCCCCGTTCCCCTGCGGGTCCCTCCTCAGCACGGGACGTCGCAGCCGGCCGCGGGGCTGGCACTCTCCAAGACCGAGTGCTAAGTTGGGCGTTGGCACCCTCCACTGGAGAGTGCCAACGGTCGAGTCGCCGGCACCCGCGACGACGGCGGCATGCGGCCGGTCCACCAGAAGCATTCGTGACATCCCGCGAAAGGGGAGGTCAGACAAGTGTCGGTCTCCATCAAGCCACTCGAGGACCGTATCGTGGTCAAGCCGCTCGAAGCGGAGCAGACCACGGCGTCCGGGCTCGTCATCCCTGACACCGCCAAGGAGAAGCCCCAAGAGGGTGAGGTCGTCGCCGTCGGCGAGGGCCGCTGGGACGACGAGGGCGAGAAGC
This sequence comes from Jiangella ureilytica, assembly GCF_004348545.1. Classification (GTDB taxonomy): domain Bacteria; phylum Actinomycetota; class Actinomycetes; order Jiangellales; family Jiangellaceae; genus Jiangella; species Jiangella ureilytica. The sequence continues at coordinate 2,376 of NZ_SMKL01000045.1, forward strand.
GCATCCCCCTCGACGTGAAGGTCGGCGACGTGGTGCTCTACTCGAAGTACGGCGGCACCGAGGTGAAGTACGGCGGCGAGGAGCTGCTCATCCTCTCCGGCCGCGACGTTCTGGCGATCGTCCAGAAGTGACGCGCTGACGCCCTGACCCGACTCGGCTTCGCCGCCGGCTCGGGTCGGGGCGTTTTTCACGTTCGTTCAGCACGACCCTCCGAAAGGGACCGGTTCCTCATGCCCAAGATCCTCGAGTTCGACGAGGACGCCCGCCGGCGCCTGGAGCGCGGTGTCGACGCCCTCGCGAACACCGTCAAGGTGACGCTCGGCCCCAAGGGCCGCAACGTCGTCCTCGACAAGAAGTTCGGTTCTCCCACCATCACGAACGACGGCGTCACCATCGCTCGCGAGGTGGAGCTGGAGGACCCGCACGAGAACCTCGGCGCCCAGCTCGCCAAGGAAGTCGCCACGAAGACCAACGACGTCGCCGGTGACGGCACCACGACGGCGACGGTGCTCGCGCAGGCCATGGTGCACCGCGGCCTGAAGTCCGTGGCCGCCGGCGCCTCGCCGCTCGGCATCAAGCGCGGCATCGACCTCGCCGTCGAGGCCGTTCGCGCCCGGCTGGTCGAGTCGGCCCGCCCGGTCGACGAGAAGTCCGAGATCGCCGCGGTCGCCGCCATCTCCGCCCAGGACCCGACCATCGGCGAGGTCATCGCCGACGCGTTCGACAAGGTCGGCAAGGACGGCGTCATCACCGTCGACGAGTCGCAGACCTTCGGTACCGAGCTCGAGTTCACCGAGGGCATGCAGTTCGACAAGGGCTACCTCAGCCCGTACTTCGTCACCGACGCGGAGCGTCAGGAGGCCGTCCTCGAGGACGCCTACATCCTGATCCACCAGGCCAAGATCTCGTCGGTGAGCGACCTGCTGCCGCTGCTCGAGAAGGTCGTCCAGGCCGGCAAGCCGCTGCTGATCGTCGCCGAGGACGTCGAGGGCGAGGCGCTGTCGACGCTCGTCGTCAACAAGATCCGCGGCACGTTCACCTCGGTCGCCGTCAAGGCGCCGGGCTTCGGCGATCGCCGCAAGGCGATCCTGCAGGACCTCGCCGTCCTCACCGGCGGTCAGGTCGTCGCCGAAGAGCTGGGCCTCAAGCTCGACCAGGTCGGCCTCGAGGTGCTCGGCACCGCCCGCCGCGTCGTCATCAAGAAGGACGACACCACCGTCGTCGACGGCGGCGGCGCGCAGGCCGACATCGACGGCCGCATCACGCAGATCCGGGCGGAGATCGAGAACACCGACTCCGACTGGGACCGCGAGAAGCTGCAGGAGCGGCTGGCCAAGCTGGCCGGCGGCGTCGGCGTCATCAAGGTCGGCGCGGCCACCGAGGTCGAGCTGAAGGAGCGCAAGCACCGCATCGAGGACGCCGTGTCGGCGACGCGCGCGGCCATCGAGGAGGGCATCGTCTCCGGCGGCGGCGCCGCCCTGGTGCACGCCCGGTCGGCCATCGACGCGCTGGACCTGTCCGGCGACGAGGCCACCGGTGCCGCCATCGTGCGCGGCGCGCTGGTCGAGCCGCTGCGGTGGATCGCCGAGAACGCCGGCGAGAACGGCTACGTCATCGTGGCCAACGTCGAGAACGGCACGCCCGGCCACGGTTACAACGCGGCCACCGGCGAGTACGGCGACCTCATCGCCCAGGGCGTCCTCGACCCCGTCAAGGTGACCCGCTCCGCGGTCGCCAACGCGGCGTCGATCGCCAGCCTGCTGCTCACCACCGAGGTCCTCGTGGCCGAGAAGCCCGAGGAGCCGGTGGCCGAGGGTGGCCACGGCCACGGTCACGGCCACTGAGGTTCTGTCTCATCGTTCGACGGCGGCCCGGGTCCCCTGCGTGGGGGCCCGGGCCGTTCGCTTGAGAGCATGGCCGGCATGAAGGTGTTGCGCTGGGTCGTTCCGCTGGGTGTGGTGACGGTGGCCGCGTGCGGGTCGGCGGCGGCCGACGCCGACGAGCTGGCCTCGCGGGCGGCCGCGATCGGTGTCGACCCTGACGTCGTCTACGCGGTCGCGCTGGACGGGTTCGAGCCGGTGTCGCAGTCGGTCGGCGTGTCCGGCGACGCCGGGTTCAGCACGGCGTACGTGTCGGCGGAGGGCGGCGTCGTGATGCTCACCACCGATCCGCGTGGCGCGACCTCCACCGGCTGCGGCGTCTCCGGCGAGCAGCAGGAGTGCGTCGCCGTGCACGACGGTGTCGCGGTGACGCTGACCGCGCCGGCGGGGGTGGTGGACGAGGACGCCCTGCGGGCCGCCGTGGCCGGCGCGCACCCGCCGTCGTCGGAGGAGCTGGCCGCCTTGTTCGCATCGATGCCCGCTGACGGCGGTGACGGCGGCGGGCCGGTGGAGCGCGGCGACCTGCCGGCCGAGGGCGACGGCGCGCCGCTCGACCCGGAGGGCGCGGCCGGGTGAGCGGTCGGTTCTCGTTGCTGGAGCAGAACGCCGCTGTGTATGCCCGGACGGCGCTGGCCTGCATCGATCGCGAGTACCCGCACCTGCCGATGGTCTACGCCGTCGAGCCGGGGCCGTACCCGCAGCACCGCGACCAGCACCCGGCGTTCTACGGCTCGCTGGACTGGCACTCGGCGGTCGAGATGCACTGGGTCCTGGTGCGGCTGCTGCGGCTGGCGGGTGACGCGCTGCCGCCGACGCCGGCCGCCGCGGCGCGGGAGGCGCTGGGGGCGCACCTGACCCCCGCTCATCTCCTGCGGGAGGCCGAGTTCTTCGAGTCCGGGATCGGCCGCACCCGCGAGCGGCCCTACGGCTGGGGCTGGCTGCTGACGCTGGCGCACGAGCTGTCCCTGTGGTCCGCCGACGCGGACGGGCGCGCGTGGGGCGACGCGGTGCGGCCGCTGGCGGACGTGCTGACGGCGAACCTCCTCGGCTGGCTGCCGGCGCAGACCTATCCGGTGCGCGGCGGGCTGCACCCGAACTCGGCGTTCGGGCTGCTGCGCTCCTACGACTGGGCGCTGGCTGCCGATGGCGAGCTGCGGGCCGCGATCGGCGCCGCCGTCCGCCGCTGGTACCTCGGCGACACGGACTATCCGGCCCACTACGAACCGTCCGGCAGCGACTTCCTGTCCCCGGCGCTGGCCGAGGCGGAGCTGGTGGCGCGGGTGCTGCCCGCTGACGAGTTCGGCGTGTGGTTCGGCCGGTTCCTGCCCGGCGCGGCGTCGTCGTCGCCGGTGCAGCTGTTCGCGCCGGTCACCGTCTCGGACCCGTCGGACGGGCAGTTGGCGCACCTGGCCGGGCTGAACCTCAGCCGTGCCTGGTCGATGATCGCGGTGGCGGGCGCACTGCCGGCCGGCGATGCGGCCGCGGGTGCGCTGACGGCGTCCGCCGCGGTCCACGCCGAGGCCGGCCTGCCCTACGTGGCCGGTGGCGACTACATGGTCGAGCACTGGCTCGCCGCCTACGCCGTCGGCTACCTGACCGCCTGACCGTCCGGCGAGGACGAAGGTGCCCCGGCGCGCAACCGCAACAGGAACGCGCCGGGGCTCGCCGGGATCGTCGGTGCGAGCCGGCCCCGTCGTGCGTCCTTTCAGAACTCCGCCTGCCAGACGCGGGGGGTGCGGATGCCGGGGCCGACCTCGCCGCTCGCGACGACCAGGTCGCCGTCCCAGTTCACGGCGGGCGTGGTGGCCGGCGGCGGGCCGGGGAACCAGCCGTCGACGCTCCAGCGGTCACGCCTCGTGTCGTAGCGCAGCAGTTCTCCGTTGAAGCCGGTGTGGTGGTCGTAGATCCAGGTCACGATGTCGTTCTGCCGCTGCCACTCCGCCGACCCGGGCGGTGCGGCGGCCCGCAGCGCCACATGGTGCTCGATGAGGTTCCAGCGGTCGATGTCCTTGTCGCCGCCCACGACGACCAGCCCGGTCCGGCCGGCGGGGTGGGCGAGGCCGGCCGTCACGCACCACGGGAGGTCGGCGATCCGGTCCCAGCGCCGGCGTCGCGGCGAGTAGGCGTACGCGTCGCGGTGGAAGGTCCAGGACGTGTCCGGGTGCCGGGCCCGGCCGCTGAGCAGGAAGAACCGGCCGTCCTGGGCGGCGCCGACGGCGACGGTGCGCGGCTCGCCCGGCCAGCGCGGCAGCGTCTCCCAGCCGCGACCCGGCCGTTCCAGGTCCAGGCCGTAGAAGTCGCCGCCCTCCGCGACGTACACGACCCCGTCGACGACGCCGGCGACGCCGTAGGACATCGGCCGGGGCAGCGGCGGCAGGTCGGTGCGTTCGAGCCGTGACCGCCGCGCGTCCCAGCGCAGCACGAACACGTCGGCGAACTTCTGCGCCGGCCGCTGCAGCGTGCCGCCGGGCCCGCCGCGGTAGCCCTCGCCGCCGATGACCAGCACGCCGTCGCCGGTGCTCAGCGTCGCCGCGTAGCCGATGGCGTCCGGCAGCTGCCCCGCCGCCCGCCAGCGGCCCGTCCGCCGCGAGTACACGAACGCGTCGGTCCAGTACACCTTGCCGAGCGTGTTCTCCCTGGTCGCGGTCAGCGCGGGCTCCGGAAAGTTGGCCCCGCCGGCGACGATCAGGTGGTCGCCGTGCGCACCGGCGACCGGCCCGGCCAGCCCGAGCTGGGTCCAGTACGGCTCGCCGACCGGGATCGCCTCGTGCCAGTCGGTGGTGTTCGCGGGGACGTCGGGGAGTCGCGTCCAGGTGGCGCCGCCGGCCGGGCCCTCCACCAGGGCCGAGGCTGACGCCGTCGTCGATGAGACTGCCCAGCCGATCGGGCCGGCCGCCGCTGCCAGGGTGAGTGCTGACCGTCGCGTGAGGTCCGTCATATCGGATATCCGACCAAAATCGTCACTGTTCGTCAACGTTCTTGACACATATCCCATATGTGATGTGGGATGGATCTTCCCGACGAAGGAGGACCTCCATGCGCCTGCCCGTCGCCGTCGCCATCGGCCTCACTCTCGCCCCTCCGGCCGGTGTCCTCGCAGCTCACGCCCCAGCCGAAGCGGCGCCACCCGTCCGGCAGACGGTCGTCTTCGAGTCCGGCACCGAGGGCTACGACACCTTCCGCATCCCCGCGATCGTCCGCTCCGAGGCCGGCACGCTGCTCGCGTTCGCCGAGGGCCGGGTCGGCGGCGGGGGCGACACCGGCGACATCGACCTGGTGCTGCGCCGCTCGCACGACAACGGCCGCACGTGGGGACCGCTGCAGGTGGTCGGCGACAACGGCCTCAACGTCTTCGGCAACCCCACGCCGGTCGTCGACCCCGCCAGCGGCGACATCGTCCTGCTCAGCACCCACAACGCCGGTGACGCCACCGAGGCGGAGATCATGCGCGGCGAGGTCACGCCGGAGCAGAGCCGCCGCGTGTTCGTCCAGCGCAGCAGCGACGACGGCGCCAGCTGGTCGCCCGCGCGCGACCTCACCGCCGCGACCAAGCTGCCCGAGTGGCGCTGGTACGCGACCGGTCCGGTGCACGCCATCGCGCTCGAGCACGGCGAGCACCGCGGCCGGCTGGTCGCACCGGCGAACCACTCGACCAGCCCGGCGCCCGGCTCGGCCGACAGCGGGCAGGAGGCGAAGTACTACGGCGCGCACTCCCTCTACAGCGACGACGGCGGCCTGACCTGGCAGATCGGCGACATCGACACCCCGCTGACCGGCGTCGTGAACCCGAACGAGAACACCGTCACCGAGCTCGCCGACGGCACGCTCTACTTCAACGCCCGCGACCAGAACGGCACCGGCATCGGCACCCGGGCGACGACCACCAGCAGCGACGGCGGCGAGACGTTCGACGCGCCGTTCGCGCTGGAGCCGGACATCGTCACGCCGGTGGTGCAGGGCTCGGTGCTGCGGCTGCCGCGGGCCGGCGACCGGCTGGTCTACGCGGGACCGTCGAACCCGACGGCGCGGCGGACGCTGCAGCTGCGGTACAGCTCCGACGCCGGGGCGACGTGGACCGGCGGGCCGGTCCTGCACGACGGGCCGGCGGCGTACTCGGACCTGGTCGAGGCCGGCGGCCGGACGCTCGGCGTGCTCTACGAGAACGGCGACACCGGCACCTACGAGCGCATCACCTTCGCCCGCGTGCCGTTCGCCGCGCTGGACCGCGGGCTGGCGCCGGTGGTGACGACTCCGGACACCTCGGAGAGTGGCGAGGACGCGGTGGTGGGCGGGGCGCCGACGGTGGTGGCCGACGGCGCCGTCGGCGGTGCGCTGCGGCTGGCGGCGGCCGGTGACCACGTGGCGGTGCCGCGCAGTGCGCGGCTGGACGTCGGCGACGGGCCGTTCACCGCGGCCGGCTGGTTCCGCACCGACGTCGCGGCCGACCAGGCGCTTCTGTGGGCGTACAACTCCGGCAGCGGGCGGGACCAGTGGTGGGTCCGGCTGGAGCCGGGGAGCAACCGGATCCGCGCGCTGGTCGACACCTCGCTCGGTACGGGGACGCTGGTCGCGCCCGGCTCGTTCGCCGACGGCGCCTGGCACCACGTCGCGCTCGTGCGCGGCGCCGGCGGGCTCGCGCTGTACGTCGACGGCGCTCTCGTCGCGTCGGGCGCGCCGCTCGCCGGCTCGGTCACCACCGATGCCGCCGTCGGCGTCCACCTCGGGCAGCGGCCCGACGGCGCCAACCAGCTCCTCGGCGACCTCGACGACGTCTGGCTGCTCGGCCGTGCCGCATCGGCCGCCGAGATCGCCGCGCTGGCCGCCGGCGACGCCGCCGACGACCCGCTAGTCCACCTGCCCCTCGACGAGTTGCAGCGCTGACCTCGTACGATGAGTGTCCCTGACGTCGAGAAGGGGGCACGATGAGCCGGGCACGGGTCGGCTACGCGGCGATGCTGGAGCGGTTCGCGCCCTCCGAGGTGGTGCAGCTGGCGGTGGCGGCCGAGGCCGCCGGCTTCGGCGGCGTCATGGCCGACGACCACTTCCAGCCGTGGACGCCGCAGCAGGGACAGGCCGGGTTCGTCTGGAACGTCATGACGGCCATGGCCGAGCGCACCCGTGGCTCGGTCGGCGTGGGCGCGACCTGCCCGTCGTTCCGGTGGCATCCCGCCGTCGTCGCCCAGGCGGCGGCCACGCTGGAGCAGCTGTACCCGGGCCGGCACTGGCTGGGCATCGGGTCCGGCGAGGCCATCAGCGAGCACGTCGTCGGCGGATACTGGCCCGAGGCGCCGCAGCGGATCGCCCGCATGTTCGAGGCGGTCGAGATCATCCAGAAGCTCTTCACCGGCCGCGACGTCCGCCACGACGGCCGGTTCTTCACCCTCGAGCGCACCCGGCTGTGGACCATGCCGGACGCGCCGCCGCCCGTCTACATCGCGACGTCGGGGCCGATCACCGCACGCCGGGCCGGCGCCTCCTGCGATGGCATGATCACCGTCGCCAGCACGCCGGACAAGGTCGCGGCTCTCTTCGGCCGGTTCGACGAGGGCGCCCGGTCGGCCGGCAAGGACCCGTCGACGCTGGCGAAGATCGTGCAGGTGCACCTCTCGTGGGCGCCCGACCCCGCCGAGGCGGCAGCCCAGGCACTGCGCGAGTGGCCCAACGGCGCCATGCGGTTCTCGAAGGCCGACATCCGCTCGCCCTACGACTTCGACCAGATCGCGCGCATGGTCCGGGTCGAGGACTTCGAGGGCCGGGTCACCATCTCCGCCGACCTCGAGGTGCACCGCAAAGAGATCCAGCGCTACCTCGACGTCGGCGCCACCCACGTCTACCTGCACGATGCCGGCCCCGACCAGCGCACCTGGATCGACGTCTTCGGCCGCGAGGTGCTCCCCCACCTCACCGCCTGAGCGACGACGGCGTCAGCCCCGGTCCCGCCGTGGTCGGCGAACCGGCCCTGCGGGCCGAACTGCTCACGATGATGGAGGCCGAGGCCGACCAGGGCGAGCTCGACCGGGGCCCGGCGCAGGGGCTCGGCGCGCTGAAGCGCTCCACCACGGCTGCGGTCCGGGCGCCATCGGTCGCCTTCAGCGAGCCAAGAGGGCACCGTCAGCGTGCCGAGCGCCCAGCGGTCAGAGCGGCGAGAACGTCAGCACCGGCCGGCCGGTGCGGGGACTGAGGTGGATGTCGGCGTCGACGCCGAAGACCGTGCGCACCACCTCTGGGACCAGCACCTCGGACGGCGCGCCGGCGGCCGCCACCCGGCCGCCCGCGAGCACCACCACCTGGTCGCAGTAGGCGGCCGCCAGGTTGAGGTCGTGCAGAGCCGCCAGCGTCGTCACCCCCAGCGACCGGACGTGCGTCAGCAGCGCCAGCTGGTAGTGGATGTCGAGGTGGTTGGTCGGCTCGTCGAGCAGCAGCAGCTCCGGCTGCTGGGTGATCGCGCGGGCGAGGTGCACCCGCTGCCGCTCGCCGCCGGACAGGGTGTGCCAGTCGCGGTCGGCGAGGTCGTGCATGCCGACGGTCTCGAGCGCGGCCAGCGCCAGCGCCTCGTCCGAAGCGGAAGCCCGATGCGGCGTCCGGCCCAGCAGGACCACGTCGAGGACCTGCAGCGGCACGTCCGTCGTCGACTCCTGCTCGACGACGGCGACGCGGCGGGCGCGGTCGCGCCTTCTCATCGTGCCCAGGTCCGAGCCGCCCAGCAGGATGCGCCCGCCGTCGGGGCGGTGGGTGCCCGCCACCGTCCGCAGCAGGCTGGACTTGCCGGAGCCGTTCGGCCCCAGCAGGCCGGTCATCGTGCCCGGCGGGACCGACAGGCCGACGCCGTCGACGATGAGGCGGCCGTCGGCGGACCAGGAGACCCCGGCCACCGACAGCGAGGGCGCGTCCGACGCGGCGGTCGGAACGCGCAGAACGGGAGTGTCGAGAACGGTCATCGGCCTACCCTCCGGCGGCGTAGCAGGACGGCGAACGCGGGAGCGCCGAGGAAGGCGGTGACGACGCCCACCGGCAGCTCGCGCGGGTCGAACAGGGTGCGGGCCAGCGTGTCGGCCCAGATCATGAAGCTCGCGCCGGCCAGCGCCGACAGCGGCAGCACGCGGCGGTGCCCCGAGCCGACGACGAACCGGACGGCGTGCGGGAGCATGAGCCCGACGAAGCCGATGGCGCCGCTGACGGCGACGGCGGCACCCGTGAGCAGCGCGACCAGCGTCAGCAGCACCCATCGGGTCCGGTTGACCTCGATGCCCAGGGACAGCGCCGTGCTGTCGCCGAACGCGAACGCGTCGAGCGTCCGGCTCCGCGACACCAGCACCGCCCCGACGGCGGCGACGGCGACCCAGACGATGGCCGCGTCGGCCCAGGAGGCCCCGCCGAGCGACCCCAGCAGCCAGCTGAGGATCTCGCGGTAGGAGTCGCCCGTCGCGGACCAGAAGATGATGAACGACGTCGCGGCGGAACACAGGTACGACACCGCGAGCCCGGCCAGCACCGTCCGCGTCGGCGCCAGCTCGCCGCGCCGGTTGGCCAGCGCCAACGTCACCAGCAGGGCGAGCAGCGCGCCGGCGAACGCGGCCACTGGCAGCCCCAGCCGGCCGACCCCGAGGATGAGTACGGCCACCGCGCCCACCGACGCGCCGGACGACAGCCCCAGCAGGTACGGGTCGGCGAGCGGGTTGCGGGTCAGGGTCTGCATGACGGCGCCGCAGATCGCCAGCGCGGCGCCGACGGCGGCCGCCGTCAGCACCCGCGGCAGCCGCAACTCCCACACGATGCCGTCGCGCAGCTGCGACAGCGACGACGAGGACAGCCCGAGGTGGTCGCCGATGGAGCGCCAGACGTCGAGCGGGTGCAGGTCGGCCGAGCCGATGGTGACGGCCAGCGTGATCGACGCCGCGAGCACCGCCGCCATCGCCACGATCCAGGCCGTCGTGCGCACCCCGTGCCGGACCGGAGGCGCCGAAGCGCCGCCCGGCGCGGTCGCGGGAGCTGCCGCCGTCGTCGTCACAGTCCCAGCTCCTCCAGCTGCGCGGCGAGGTCGACGACGGCCTGCGCGTTGCGGACGCCGGCCTCGGCGGCCGGGAACGGCAGCGTCAGGTACCGCTCCTCGGCGACGGCGGGCAGCGCGGCGGTCGCGGGGTTGTTCGTCAGCCGCTCGATCTTGCTGTCGGCGGTGTTCCAGGCGGCGTCGACGAGGATGATCACGTCGGGGTTCCGGTCGATGATCTGCTCCCAGCTGACGTTCGACCAGCTCGCCTCGACGTCGGCGAAGACGTTCTCGACGCCGAGCTCGCGCATCATCATGGCCGGCGCGCCGATGTCGCCACCGACGAACGGCGCGTCCTCACCCGAGGAGTACCAGAGCGCCGTCAGGCCCTCGCCGGGCGCGTCGACCTGGTCGAGCAGCGCCTGCTGCTCGGCGACCAGCGTGTCGGCGGCCTCGGTGGCGCCGAAGAACGAGGCGACCTCGTGGATCTCGGCGAACAGCTCGTCGAAGGTCATCGGGTTGGGCTGGTAGGCCGGTTCCTGGCAGGCCGCCGGCGACACGTACGTGGTGATGCCGAAGTCGGCCAGCGACGGCCGCTCGCCGGCGGTGTCGGCGCCGAAGTTGCTCTCCCAGCCGCCGTAGACGAAGTCGGGCTCGACGTCGAGGAGGGCCTCCTGGCCGGGGACGTTGTCGGACAGCACGGGGACGCCGTCGAGGTCGGACGCATACTCGTCCGGCACCGGGCCGTCGGCGAACGCCGTGCCGACCAGCCGGTCGGCCAGGCCGAGGGCGAGCATCATCTCCGTCGACGTCGACTTGATGGTGACGACGCGCTCCGGCGGGCTGTCGACGGTGACCTCGAAACCGCAGTTGTCGACGGTGACCGGCTCGAACTCGCCGGATCCGGCCGTCGACGTCGACGCCGCCTCGGTCGCGTCGTCGCCGGATCCGTCATCGGAACCGCAGCCGGCCAGGATGAGCGCGCCGGCCGCGGCGGCCATCAGGGCAGCGCGCAACGGTGGGGTGGGTGATAGCGCCACAGTGGTCTCCACATGCGAAGGCAGGGTTCGTGGGAGACGGTGCAAGGCGACCGCCGAACCAGCTGCCCACTGACCGGGCAGACGCATCAGAGCACAAGCGGTGCTCCGGGGCTCCTGCCATCTTAAGCAGCCGGACGCGCGGAAATCATCCCTCCGGGCTCACTTTTATCAAAAATCCAATGCGAGCGTACGGAGGAGATCGGCGACGAACGCCTCGCGGTCGACATCGGTGACGACGACGGTGCCGGCCGGCGGTTCCGTGCGGGCGGCGGTGATCCAGGCCGGTCGCAACAGCAGCGCGGCGGCCAGGGCGTCGTGCACCGGCGCGGCCCGGCGGCCCCACCGGCCCTCGTAGGCGTCGATGTAGCGCTCGACGAGGGCGGCGGCGAACTCGCCCCGCGCGGTTCCGGCCGCACGTAGCCGACGCACGGCCTCGTCGTCGGCGACCACCGTCGAGGTGACGTCCACGCCGAGGTGGAGCAGCCGGGTCCTGGGCGCCGCCAGCACGCGGCGGGCCGCCCCGGGGTCGTGGCGGACGTTCGTGTCGCCGGCGGAACCCCCCATGACCAGCACCGACCGGAACAGCGTCAGCAGCTCGGGCTCGAGCTCCAGTGCCAGTGCGACGTTGGTCAGCGGGCCCAGCGTCAGCAGGTCGTAGTGGCCCGGCCGGCCGCGCGCCAGCCCGGCCAGGTATCGCGCGGCGGCCTCGCCGACGGCGGCGCGCGGCGGCGTCTTGGCCGCGACGAGGTCGCCCAGCCCGTCGGACCCGTGCGTTCCCGAGGCGGCGCGCCGCGAGCCGTCCATGGGACCACCGGCGCCGACGGCGACCGGCACGTCCGGCGGTCCGGCCAGCCCGAGCACGTGCCCGACGTTCGCCACGACGGCCTCGACGGGCGCGTTGCCGTGCACCGTCGTGACGGCGGCGAGCTCGCAGTCGCGCGGCCGCCCGGCCAGGTACAGCAGGGCCAGCGCGTCGTCGATGCCGCAGTCGGTGTCGACGACGACGTGCCGGATCTCGCGCCTCGGCTGCGCCGCGAGCCGCTGCCCGCGGCGCGAGTACCGTGAATCCGTGCCAGCACGCCGACCCGCGCTCGTCGAGCGGATGCGTCCGTTCACGTCGACCATCTTCGCCGAGATCACGGCGCTCGCCACCCGAACCGGCGCGATCAACCTCGGGCAGGGCTTCCCGGACACCGACGGCCCCGACGTCATCCTCGACACCGCGACGGCCGCCATTCGCGGCGGGCTGAACCAGTACCCGCCCGGTCCCGGCATGCCGGTGCTGCGCGAGGCGGTGGCCCAGCACCAGAAGCGGTTCTACGGCCTCGACGTCGACCCCGACACCGAGGTGCTCGTCACCGCCGGCGCCACCGAGGCCATCGTGGCGACGATCATGGCGCTGTGCGAGCCGGGCGACGAGGTCGTCACGTTCGACCCCGTCTACGACTGCTACGCCGCGTCCATCGCGCTGGCCGGCGCCGTCAAGCGCACCGTCACGCTGCGCTGGCCCGACTTCGCGCTCGACGAGACCCGACTGCGGGCGGCGTTCGGGTGGCGCACCCGGGTCGTGCTGGTGAACACGCCACAGAACCCGACCGGCAAGGTGTTCGACCGGGCCGAGCTCGAGCTCATCGCCCGGCTGGCGCGCGAGCACGACGCCGTCGTCGTCACCGACGAGGTCTACGAGCACCAGGTCTTCGACGACGGCGTCCACGTCCCGATCGCGACGCTGCCGGGCATGGCCGAGCGCACGGTCACCATCTCGTCGGCCGGCAAGACGTTCTCGGTCACCGGCTGGAAGGTCGGCTGGCTGCACGGCACGGCCGAGCTGGTCGCCGCCGCGCGCGCCGTCAAGCAGTTCCTCACCTTCGTCAGCGCCGGGCCGTTCCAGCCGGCGGTCGCGACCGGCCTCGGCCTCGGCGACGACTTCTACGCCGCGCTGGCCGGCGGGCTGCAGGCCAAGCGCGACCTGCTGGTCGAGGGGCTGCGCGCGGCCGGGTTCGCGGTGTCGGTGCCGCGCGGCACGTACTTCGCCATCGCCGACGCCGCGCCCCTCGGGTTCGCCGACGGCGTCGAGCTCTGCCAGCGGCTGCCCGAGCTCGTCGGCGTCGCCGCGGTCCCGGTGTCGGTGTTCTACTCCGACCCGACGGCGGCGCCGTCGCTGGTCCGGTTCGCGTTCTGCAAGCGCGACGAGGTCCTGCACGACGCCGTCGAGCGGCTGAGCCGGCTGTCGGCGCTGCTCTAACGCCGTCAGTCCAGCGCGAACTCCAGCGCGGCCCGGACGGTGGCCGCCGGGGTGCCGTCGGCCACCTCGAGCAGCGCCGAGCGCCAGGCCGCGACCAGCAGGACCGAGGCGAGGCCGACGCCGTCGGGCAGCAGGCCGGCGAGCGTGGCGCGGACGCGGTCAGGGTGATCGGCCGGCGCGGTCTCGCCCAGCAGCCGGCAGACGCCGAAGCGCACCGTCGCGTCGAACGCGACCAGCAGTGCGGCCCGCGCCGCGTCGCGTCCCGGGCCGCCGACGGTCTCAGCGGCGCCCTCCATGCGGTCGGTGATGCGCTTCTCGAGGTCGTGGCGGACGACGGTGTAGAGCCCGAGCTTCGAGCCGAAGTGGTGGTAGAGCGAGCCCGTGGTGACGCCGGCCTTCGACGCCAGCTCGCTGACGGTGGCCGCCTCGAAGCCCGCCTGCTCGAAGTGGTGCATGGCGGCTTCGATGAGCCGGGCCTTCGCAGACCCGGGTACCGGGATCCACTCCTGCATGCTCCTCACCGTAACACGTTGACGGCGAGACGTAATGTCGTTACGGTCTGAGGACATGAAGCTCACCTTCGTCTACGTGTCCGTGCCGGATCTCGAGGTGGCGCTGCGGTTCTACCGGGACGAGCTCGGCCTGGACGAGTCCTGGCGAGAGGGCGACGGCACAGTCGTCTTCCAACTGCCCGGATCCGAGGTCCAGCTGATGCTCTCCGTGCCGCCGGACGACGGGCCGAGGTGGCGCACCGGTCCGTTCTACGCGGTGGGCGACGTCGAGATGTTCATGAAGGAGCACGACTCGTTCGAGTGGGTCGGTGAGCCCAACGACGTGCCGGGTGGGCGCTCCGTGTCGTTCCGCGACCCTGCCGGCAACATCATGCACGTGTTCGACCGGTCCGCGCCCGAGTGATCCGGCCCCAGGGCTTGAAGACCGACAGCAGGAACGCCACCAGCAGCAGCGACGTCGACACGATCGGCGGGAAGACCATGTCGCCGGGCGCGGGGAGTGCGGCCGTCCCGCCGTCGAGCAGGAGCCGGCCCTGCTCGCCCGCCTCCCGTACGCCCGGGCGCAGCGCGATCAGCACCAGCGTCGACAGCAGCACGTTGAGGCACAGCTTCACCGCCACCCACCAGTACCTCACCAGGCCGTACTTGCCTCCCAGGCCCAGCAGCACGCCGCTGGCCAGGCAGACCAGGCCGGCGGTCGCCATCGGCCAGACGGCGAACAGCTCGAGCGCCTGGTAGGTGACGGCGCGCGTCTCCTCCGAGCTCGTGCCGACGGCGGTGAAGACGAGCACCGCCATGACGATGTCCATGCCGAACCACGTGCCGGCGGACAGGATGTGCGTGACCAGCACGGCCTTGCGGGTCCGGCCGGACAGCCGCCACGGCCTCGTCGGCCGGGCCTCGGATGTCGTCGTGGTCGTCATGCCGTTCAGCCTCGCGGGCCGCGGCCGTCACCGTCGTCGGCCCTGCTGCGTATCCGCGGCTACGTCCGGCTGCGTAGCGCCTGCGGTCCGCACCGTTCAAGGCTGTCCTGCTGCCGTGCTTGACCATGATCATCGACCTTGTGTGTCGGCGGGGCAGTCGGCGGGGCAGCACCACGGGTTGATGATCACGGAGAACCGCACACCCGGCGAGACCTGACCCGACCCGGAAGCAGCCCGCACCATTTGTAAGGGTTTCTGCCCCCCGCAACCCGGTTGCCCGGTGGTGCGTCATGAGGGTCATCACCATCGGGCACCAAGGGGGAACCGTCATGAGACGCACCATTGCCGTCCTGATCGCACTGCTGGCCGCCGTGCTGGCCTCCATGGTCGCGCCGGCCGCATCGGCCGCACCGTACTGCGGCATCCGCTGGGGGTCGCTGCCCGAACGGGCCGCGGCCACCGAGACCGCGCCGCTGGTCGATGTCCGGGCCGGCCGGCACACCTGCTTCGACCGTCTGGTCCTCGACGTCGCCGGCGACGCCGACGGCTACTCCGTCCGCTACGTCTCGGCGGTCCGGATGGACGGGTCGGGGCAGCTGGTGCCGCTGCGGGGCGGCGCCTACCTGGAGGTCGTCGCGATCGCGCCGGCCCACGACAGCGCCGGCCGGCCGACCTACCGTCCCGCCGATCCGCGTGAGCTCGTCGCCGTGTCCGGCTGGCGGACGTTCCGGCAGGTCGCGTGGGCCGGGAGCTTCGAGGGCCAGACGACCATCGGGCTCGGTGTGCGGGCGCGGCTGCCGTTCCGGGCGTTCACGCTGGACGGGCCCGGCGCCGGGTCGCGCCTGGTGATCGACGTCGCCCATCGGTGGTGACGGCCGGTCCGCGGTGCCCGGACCGACGACCGTCCGGGCACCGCGGGTCCACCTCCGGCGTCGGGCCGGGTCAGCCGTCGAGCGGGCTGGTGTGCAGCGCGTACCGCACGTCCGCGACCTCGATCGTCACCCGCACGGGGGCGACCGGGCCCTCGACGGTGAGGGTCAGCAGGTACGGCGTGACGGTCCACCGCTCGACGCCGCCGTGGGTGTGGTCGACCAGCCGCGTGGTGCGCCCGTTCGGGGTGAGCGTCGCCGTGGCCGCCGCCTCGCCGACCGTCTCGCCGGACTCGTCGATCATCCGCAGCGTGCCCGTCCAGCTGCCGCCCCTCAGGTCGACGGCGCCGGCCGCGTGGATCGGGGCGTCGGCGTAGGCGAAGGTGACGCCGAGGTCGTCCAGGGCGCCCTCGAGGAAGAAGTCGGTGGCGTTCTCGGCCTTCGGCTCCCCGAAGGCGACGAACTCCTCGCGGCCGACGAACGTCGCCGGGTTCGTGACGAACAGGTGGCCGAGCTCGTGGTACCCGTCGGCGAACCGCAGCTCCCACGGCACGCCGTCGAGGGCCACCGTGACGTCGGCGATCGCCAGCGCGGTCGTCGTGTGCTCCATGTGGACGCGGATGTTGCCGTCGTTGAACTTCTGCACGTCCTGCTGCGGGTCACCGGCGAGGGTGTACGTGCCGGCGACGGTGACGGTGCCGGCCGGCGCGCCGTCGTCGTCGGACAGCTCGACCGTGGCCCGGAACGTCGAGCCGGTCCAGTCGCTGGTGCCGCTGCCCTCGGCGAGGTGCTCGCCCTCCGGCCCACCCCAGAGCCGCGCCCGCGCCTCGGTGCCGGTCGTGGCCGACCGGGCCAGCGCGATGTCCAGCCCGCGGTCTTCGTCGGCCGCCTCGAGATAGGCGAACGTGACCTCGTCGTCCATCCGCGTCGGCTCACCGGCCGCAGCCGGTGCCGTCGCCGCGAACCCGGACACCAGCGCCGCCACGGCGCCCAGCGTGTCGAGTGCCCCCCTGACTCTTCCCACGTGTGTGTCTCCTGTCGATACGCCCGCGCTCGTGGCGACGGGCTGGCTTGACGTGCGGTATCCACACCATTGACTTCCGGCCCGGTTGTCCGGTTGCATGCGTTGAGAGATGGGTCGCCAAGGGGCGGTCGACGGGGGCCGGCCCGCGACTCACCAGGGGGACTCCATGACTTTCGACTCGACCCTTCCCACGCTCGCCGACGCGTCGGCGCTGCGCGACTCGTGCGGAGCCGTACATCTGCCCGACGATCCGGGCTACGACGTGGCCCGCATGCCGTGGAATGTCGCCTTCGACCAGCGGCCCGCGGCCGTGGCGTACCCGGCCGACGCGTCCGAGGTGGCGTCCGTCGTGCGGGCCGCGGCCGCCGCCGGCCTGCGCGTCGCGCCGCAGGGCACCGGCCACAACGCCGGTGCGCTCGCCGGCGATCTGGACGACGTCGTCCTGCTGCGCACGGCCGGCATGACCGGCGTGACGGTCGACGCCGACGCCCGGACCGCCCGGGTCGGTGCCGGCGCGTTGTGGCTCGATGCCGTCGAGGCCACGGCCCCGTACGGTCTGGCGACGCTGCACGGCTCCTCGCCCGATGTCGGCATCGCCGGGTACTCCCTCGGTGGTGGGCTCGGCTGGTACGCACGCGAACTGGGCCTGCAGGGCAACAGCATCACGGCGGTCGAGCTGGTGACGGCGGACGGGTCACAGGTGCGCGCCGACGCCGGCCACGAGACCGAGCTGTTCTGGGCGCTTCGCGGCGGGGGTGGGAACTTCGGCGTCGTCACCGCGCTGGAGTTCCGGCTCTATCCCATCCCCACCGCGTACGCGGGCATGCTCGTGTGGGACTGGACGCATGCCGCGCGTGTGCTGCCTCGGTGGGCGGAGTGGGCCGTCGAGGCGCCGGACGCCGTCACGACGTCGTTCCGCATCCTGCAGCTGCCGCCGTTCCCGGAGATCCCGGAGCCGGTCAGGGGCAGGCAGCTCGTCGTGATCAACGGGGCCGTGCTCGCGGACGACGAGCGCGCCGCCGCGATCCTCGAGCCGCTGCGCGAGCTCGGACCGGAGCTGGACACGTTCGCGACCGTGCCGTCGGCGTCGCTGGTGCGACTGCACATGGACCCGGAAGGGCCGACCCCGGCGGTGTCGGACAGCTCGCTGCTGGCCGACCTGCCCGCGGCGGGCGTCGACGCCTTCATCGCCGCCGCGGGACCGGACTCCGGTTCCTCGCTGCTCATGGCCGAGCTCCGGCAGCTGGGCGGCGCCTTGTCCCGCACCCATCCGGACGCGGGCGCCCTGCCCATGCTCGACGGCCGGTTCCTCCAGTTCGGGGTCACCATCGCGGCGACGCCGGAGCAAGCGGCGCAGGGCAGCGCGGAGGCCCGCAACCTGGTGACCGCGATGTCGCCGTACGCGACCGGAACGACGTACCTCAACTTCACCGAGACCCCGTCCGACGCTCGCACGGGATACGGCGAGGCGGCGTGGCCGCGGCTGCAGGCCGTCCGGTCGGCCGTCGATCCGGGCGGCTTGTTCGTGGCCAACCACCCGATTCCACCGGCCTAGCGATCGCGGGAGCGAACGAGTCGGTGGATCCGCGCTCGGGGTCGGCCATACGATGGGAGGCACCGCCCACGCCGACTCAGGAATGTGTGATGGACCCCATCCAGTCCGCCCTGCCCGACTCGTTCGCGCCGCTCGCCCTGACCTTCGACGACGTCCTGCTGCTGCCCGGTGAGTCCGACGTCATTCCCAGTGAGGTCGACACCACCTCGCGGGTCTCGCGGAACGTCTCGGTCAGCATTCCGCTGCTGTCCAGCGCCATGGACACCGTCACCGAGTCGCGCATGGCCATCGCCATGGCCCGCCAGGGCGGCCTGGGCGTCCTGCACCGCAGCCTCTCCATCAACGACCAGGCGCACCACGTCGACCTCGTGAAGCGGTCCGAGTCGGGCATGGTCACCGACCCCGTCACCATCGGCCCCGAGGCCACGCTGGCCGAGATGGACCGCATGTGCGGGCAGTACCGCATCTCCGGCCTGCCGGTCACCGACGACGACGGCGTGCTGCTCGGCATCATCACCAACCGCGACATCCGGTTCATCCCGTCGGCGGAGTTCCACGAGCGCCGGGTCAGCGAGGTCATGACCCGGATGCCGCTGGTCACCGGCCCGGTGGGCATCAAGTCCGACGACGCGTTCGCGCTGCTGGCCAAGCACAAGATCGAGAAGCTGCCACTGGTCGACGACGCCGGCCGGCTCAAGGGGCTCATCACCGTCAAGGACTTCGTGAAGTCCGAGGAGTACCCCAACGCCACCAAGGACGCCGAAGGACGGCTGGTCGCGGCCGCCGCCGTCGGGTTCTTCGGCGACGCGTGGGAGCGGGCCATGACGCTGGTCGAGGCCGGCGTCGACGTGCTCGTCGTCGACACCGCCCACGGCCACACCAGCGCGCTGCTCGACATCGTCCGCCGGCTCAAGGCCGACCCCGCCGCCCGCGGCGTCGACGTCATCGGCGGCAACGTCGCCACGCGGGCCGGCGCACAGGCCCTGGTCGACGCCGGCGCCGACGGCATCAAGGTCGGCATCGGGCCGGGCTCCATCTGCACCACCCGCGTCGTCGCCGGCGTCGGAGTTCCGCAGGTCACCGCCATCCACGAGGCGTCGCTGGCGGCCCGGCCGGCCGGCATCCCCGTCATCGGCGACGGCGGCCTGCAGTACTCCGGCGACATCGCCAAGGCGCTCGTGGCCGGTGCCGACACCGTCATGCTCGGCTCGCTGCTGGCCGGCGTCGCCGAGAGCCCGGGCGAGCTGATCTTCATCAACGGCAAGCAGTTCAAGTCCTACCGCGGCATGGGCTCGCTCGGCGCGCTGCGCAAGCGCGGCGCCGAGACCACCGGCTCGCGCGATCGCTACTTCCAGGCCGACGTCACCAGCGACGACCAGCTCATCCCCGAAGGCATCGAGGGCCAGGTGCCGTTCCGCGGCCCGCTCGGCGGGGTCACCCACCAGCTGGTCGGCGGGCTGCGGCAGTCGATGTTCTACACCGGCGCGCGCACCATCACCGAGCTGCAGGAGCGCGGCAGGTTCGTCCGCATCACGTCGGCCGGGCTCAAGGAGTCGCACCCGCACGACATCCAGATGACGGTCGAGGCGCCGAACTACTCCTCGCGCCGCTGAGCCAGCCGGTCGGCCAGGCCGTCCAGAACGAGGTCGAGGCCGTACCCGAACTCGGACCCGTAGGTGTAGTCGCGGCCGATCACCTGCTCCTCGATCATCTCGGTCAGGTACGGGTACTCGTCCACGGGCAGCACCTGCCGCAGGTCGACGGCCAGCTCCTCGGCGCCGGACGGGGAGTCGAACGGCAGGTTCAGCTCGGTCAGCACGAACCCGTAGACGTAGGCGTCGAGAGCCGAGAACGCGTGCGCGGCCAGCGCGACCGAGAAGCCGTTGCGGCGCAGGCAGCCCAGCACGGTGTCGTGGTGGCGCAGTAGCGCCGGCCCGGCGTCGCGCCGCGACTCGATCAGCCCCAGCGCCCAGGGGTGCCCGCCCAGCGTCGCGCGCGCCGACACCGCCCGCGCCGTCATGGCCGGTCGCCAGGGATCGTCCAGGCCGGGCAGCGCGATGCGGGTGAAGATCCAGTCCGCCAGGGCGTCGAGCAGGTCGTCCTTGCCCTTGAGGTGGTGGTAGAGCGACATCGCCTCGACGCCGAGCTCGCGGCCCACGTTGCGCATGCTCACCTGCGCGAGGCCGCCGCCGTCGGCCACCCGGACGGCTGCCTCGACAATCCGGTCGCGGGTCAGGGCCGGGCGCGTGCTCAACGGCGTCACCTCACTCGGGGCTTGTCATCCTTACGAGTGTAAGGCTATCGTGCTCCTGAGACTTACGGGTGTAAGGGAGCGCATCATGAAGGCAGCGGTGTCCAACCGGTACGGCCCGCCCGACGTCGTGCGCGTCGCCGACGTGCCGCGGCCGGAGCCGAAGGCGGACGAGGTGCTGGTCCGGGTGCGTGCGGCTGCGGTCACGTCGGGCGACGCCCGGCTGCGGGCCGCGCGGTTCCCGCCCGGCTTCGCGCCGTTCGCGCGGCTGGCCTTCGGCGTGTTCCGGCCGCGGAGGAAGATCCTGGGCAGTGCCTACTCCGGCGTGGTCGAGGCGGCGGGGTCCGCCGTCACCCGGCTGAAGGAGGGCGACGAGGTGTGCGGCCTGCTCGGCGCGAGGATGGGCGCGCACGCGGAGTACGTGACGGTCCGGGCTGACAAGCCCGCGCTGAAGCCCGCGCCCGTGAGCCACGACGACGCCGCCGGCGTGCTGTTCGGCGGCACGACGGCGCTATTCTTCCTGCGCGACAAGGGACACCTCACGGCCGGACAGACGGTGCTGGTCAACGGCGCGTCCGGCGCCATCGGCACGAACGCCGTCCAGCTGGCCCGCCACTTCGGCGCGACGGTCACGGGGGTCACCGGCGGCGCCAACGCCGCCCTGGTGACCGAGCTGGGCGCGGCCCACGTCGTCGACCACACCCGCCACGACGTCACCCGCACGACCGAGCGCTACGACATCGTGCTCGACACCGTCGGCAACCTCTCGATCAAGGCCGGCCGGCCGCTGCTCACCCCGTCGGGCCGGCTGCTGCTGGCCGTCGGGAGCCTCGGCGACACCGTCCGCGCCCGCGGGAACGTCGCCGCCGGCGTCGCCCCGGAGCGCCGGGCCGACTATGAGCTCCTGCTCGGCCTGGTCGCCGACGGCGCCCTCACCGTCGTCGTCGACGAGGCGTACGACCTCGCCGGCATCGCCGAGGCCTACGCACGCGTCGACACCGGCCACAAGGTGGGCAACGTCCTGCTGCATCCCTGACCGCTCGGCGGCTCCGATATCCTCTGCAGGTGGCGGAGATCGAGATCGGCCGTGGCAAGCGCGGCCGCCAGGCGTATGCGTTCGACGACGTGGCCATCGTGCCGTCGCGTCGTACCCGCGATCCCGAGGAGGTGTCGACGCACTGGCAGATCGACGCCTACCGGTTCGAGATCCCGTTGCTCGCGGCTCCCATGGACTCCGTGATGTCGCCGTCCATGGCCATCGCCCTCGGGCGGGCCGGCGGGCTGGGCGTGCTCGACCTCGAGGGGCTGTGGACCCGGTACGAGGACCCCGAGCCGCTGCTCGAGGAGATCGCCGGGCTCGAGGAGGGCAAGGCGCTCAACCGGCTGCAAGAGATCTACGCCGCTCCGGTGCGCGAGGACCTCATCGCCGACCGGCTGCGCGAGATCCGCGACTCCGGTGTCACGGTGGCCGGCGCGCTGTCGCCGCCGCGCGTGAAGCGCTACCACCAGGCCGTCATCGACGCCGGGGTCGACATCATGGTCATCCGCGGCACGACGGTGTCCGCCGAGCACGTCTCGGGCCGGGCCGAGCCGCTGAACCTCAAGCAGTTCATCTACGAGCTCGACGTCCCGGTCGTCGTCGGCGGCTGCGCCACGTACCAGGCGGCGCTGCACCTCATGCGCACCGGCGCGGCCGGGGTGCTGGTGGGCTTCGGCGGCGGCTCGTCGCACACCACCCGCTCCGTCCTCGGCCTCACCGTCCCCATGGCCACGGCGGTGGCCGACGTCGCCGCCGCCCGGCGCGACTACCTCGACGAGTCCGGCGGCCGCTACGTGCACGTCATCGCCGACGGCTCCATCGGCCGGTCCGGCGACATCGCCAAGGCCATCGCCTGCGGCGCCGACGCCGTCATGGTCGGCTCGCCGCTGGCCCGGGCCACCGAGGCGCCGGGGCGCGGCTGGCACTGGGGTTCCGAGGCCCATCACGCCGATCTGCCGCGGGGCGAGCGGGTGCACGTCGGGAGCATCGGCCCGCTGGCCGAGATCCTGGGCGGGCCGTCCTACCTCGCCGACGGCTCCATGAACCTCGTCGGCGCGCTGCGCCGCGCCATGGCCACCACCGGCTACACCGAGGTCAAGGAGTTCCAGCGCGTCGAGGTCACCGTCCTGCGGTAGACGAGGCACTTCTTGCGCCCCGCACCGTAGGCTGGCGGCGATGAGCAGCACAGTCAGCGTCGACGCCGTCGTCGACCACGATCTCCTCGAGCGGCTGACCGACCGCGTCGTCGCCCGCCCGCGCGCCGAGCGGGTCGTCGCCGTCGCGCCGTTCAGCGGCACCCCGCTGGCCGAGGTGCCGCTGTCCACGCCCGACGACGTCGCCGCCGCGGCCGCCGCCGCCCGCGACGCCGCCCACTGGTGGGCCGCCCGGCCGGTCGCCGAGCGCGCGCGCATCATCGGCCGCATCCACGACCTCGTGCTCGACCGGCGCGCCGAGATCGCCGACCTCGTCCAGGCCGAGGCGGGCAAGGCCCGGCGCGACGCGTTCGAAGAGGTCGCCGACGTCGCGCTGGCGGCGCGGTACGTCTCCGCGCGCGGGCCGCGGGTGTTGCGCGAGCGCCGTCGCCTCGGTGCGCTGCCCGGGCTGACCCGCGCCATCGAGGGTTACCGCCCCAAGGGCGTCGTCGGGGTCATCTCGCCGTGGAACTACCCGCTCACGCTGGCCATCTCCGACTGCCTGCCCGCGTTCGTCGCCGGCAACGCCGTCGTGCACAAGCCCGACTCGCAGGCCGTGCTGACGGCGCTGCTGGCGCGGTCCATCGCCATCGAGGCGGGGCTGCCCGAGGCGCTGTGGCAGATCGTCTCCGGCGACGGCCCGGTCATCGGGGGCGCCGTCGTCGAGCACGCCGACTACGTCTCGTTCACCGGTT
The DNA here is from genome assembly GCF_004348545.1 of Jiangella ureilytica. Lineage (GTDB taxonomy): Bacteria > Actinomycetota > Actinomycetes > Jiangellales > Jiangellaceae > Jiangella > Jiangella ureilytica. Next base: position 25,589 of record NZ_SMKL01000045.1, read on the forward strand.
CCACCGCCACCGGCCGCATCGTCGCGGCGCGGCTGGGCGAGCGGCTGGTCGGGGCGTCGCTCGAGCTGGGCGGCAAGAACCCCATGCTGATCCTCGACGACGCCGACCTCGATCGCGCCGCCGAGGCCGCCGTCCGGGCCTGTTTCTCCAACGCCGGGCAGCTCTGCATGTCCATGGAGCGGCTGTACGTGGCGGCGCGGGTGCGCGAGCCGTTCCTCGAGCGGTTCCTCGGCCGGGTCGAGTCCATGCGAGTCGGCGCGGCGTTCGACTACTCCTGCGACATGGGCTCGCTGATGTCACAGGCCCAGCTCGACAAGGTCCGCTCCCATGTCGACGATGCCGTCGCCAAGGGCGCACGGGTTCTCAGCGGCGGGCGGGCCCGGCCCGACCTCGGGCCCTGGTTCCACGAGCCGACGGTGCTCGACGGCGTCCGGCCCGGCATGCTCGCGGCCGACCTCGAGACGTTCGGCCCGCTCGCCTCCGTCTACTCCGTCGCCGGCGACGACGAGGCCGTCGAGCTGGCCAACGACACCCCGTACGGCCTCAACGCCAGCGTCTGGACGTCCGACCTGCGCCGCGGCGTGGCCGTCGCCCGCCGGCTGCGGGCCGGGTCGGTCAACGTCAACGAGGGCTACTCCGCCACCTGGGGCAGCCACGACCTCCCCATCGGCGGCATGGGCGCGTCGGGCCTCGGCCGGCGCCACGGCCGCGAGGGCATCCTGCGCTACACCGAGCCGCAGGCCATCGCCGTCCAGCGGGCGCACAACATCGCCCCGCCGGCCGGCATGTCCTACGACACGTTCAGCGACGCGCTGGCCAAGTCGCTGCGCGTCATGCGCCGGTTCGGGCGCCCGTGACGCTCCGCGCGCTGCACGACGGCTGGAGCGTGCGCGCCGCCGGCGGGCCGGTGCCCGCCGCCGTCACCGGCCGCTCGGTGCCTGCCGTGGTGCCGGGCTGCGTGCACACCGACCTGCTCGCCGCCGGCCTGATCCCCGACCCGTACCTCGACGACCACGAGCACCTGGTCGCCTGGATCGGACGGTGCGACTGGGAGTACCGCACCACGTTCGGGTGGTCGCCGGACGGCCACGAGCGGCACGACCTCGTCCTCCACGGCCTCGACACCGTCGCCACCGTGGTGCTCAACGGGCAGGAGCTGGCGCGCACGGCGAACCAGCACCGCACGTACCGCCTCGACGCCCGGGCCGCCCTCGTCGACGGCGCGAACGAGCTGGTGGTGACGTTCGAGTCGCCGGTCCGGTACGCCGACCGGCAGAGCCTCGAACTGGGCTACCGGCCGCACACCATGCACCACCCGTACAACGCCATGCGCAAGTCCGCCTGCAACTTCGGCTGGGACTGGGGACCCGACCTCGCGACCGCCGGCATCTGGCGGCCGGTCGAGCTGCACGCGTGGTCCGGGGTGCGGCTCGCGTCGGTGCGGCCGCTGACCACGGTCGACGGCGACACCGGCCGGCTGGGCGTCCACGCCGGCCTCGAGTACGCCGCAGCGCAGCCGGGCGCGCCGGTCACCGTGACCGTCGCCGTCGAGGGGATCCTCGCTGCCGCCGAGGTGCCCGCCGGCGCGCCGTCCGCCGTCGTCGAGGTCGAGATTCCGGGCGTGCGGCGCTGGTGGCCGCGCGGCTACGGCGAGCAGCCGCTCTACCCGCTCGACGTCCGGGTGAGCACCGGCGGTGCCGCGGCTGACGCCGTCACCGATCGATGGACCGGCCGGGTCGGGTTCCGCACCGTCCGGCTCGACATCGAGCCCGACGAGCACGGCACGTCCTTCGGCTTCGTCGTCAACGACCAGCCGGTCGCCGTCCGCGGCGCCAACTGGATCCCCGACGACGTCTTCGTGCACCGCGTCGACCGCGCCCGGTACGCGCGCCGGCTGGACCAGGCGGAGCAGGCGAACCTCAACCTGCTGCGGGTCTGGGGCGGCGGCGTCTACGAGTCCGGCGACTTCTACGACCTCTGCGACGAGCGTGGCATCCTCGTCTGGCAGGACTTCCTGTTCGCCTGCGCCGCGTACGCCGAGGAGGAGCCGCTGGCCGGCGAGGTCGAGGCGGAGGTCCGCGACAACGTCGTGCGGCTGCTGCCGCATCCGAGCCTGGTGCTGTGGAACGGCAACAACGAGAACCTGTGGGGGTTCGAGGACTGGGGTTGGCAGCCGCGGCTCGACGGGCGCAGCTGGGGGCTGGGCTACTACACCGGGCTGCTGCCGCGGCTCGTGGCCGAGCTGGACCCGCACCGTCCATACACGCCGGGCAGCCCGTTCTCGCCGCCTCCGGTCGCGGGCGGTGCGGGCGACCCGGCGCCGCATCCGAACGACCCGCACCACGGCACCGTCCACCTGTGGGACCAGTGGAACCGCCTCGACCACGCGACCTACCGCGACACCGAGCCGCGGTTCGTGGCCGAGTTCGGCTGGCAGGGCCCGCCGACGTGGTCGACCCTGCGCCGCGCGATCAGCGACGACCCGCTGACGCCGGAGTCGCCGGGCATGATCGTCCACCAGAAGGCCGGCAACGGGAACGACAAGCTCACCGACGGGCTGGTGCCGCACCTGCCGGTTCCCGGCGACGTCGAGGACTGGCACTGGGCGATGTCGCTGAACCAGGCGGTCGCCATCGCGGTGGCCGTCGAGCACTTCCGGTCGCTGGGCTCCCGGTGCACCGGCAGCATCGTCTGGCAGCTCAACGACTGCTGGCCCGTGACCTCCTGGGCCGCGGTCGACGGTGACGGCCGGGCGAAGCCGCTGCTCTACGCGTTGCGGCACGCCTATGCCGACCGCCTGTTGACGGTGCAGCCGCGCGACGGCGGGCTGGTCGCCGTCGTGGTGAACGACTCGCCGTCGGCGTGGGACGGCGAGCTGTCGCTGCGGCGGCTCACCTACGACGGCGACTCCCTGGCCGCCGCGACGGTGCCGGTCTCGGCGCCGCCGCGGGCGAGCGTGCCGGTTCCGGTGCCGGGTGCCGTCGCGGCGGCGGGCGACGCGGCGGCGGAGCTCGTGGTCGCGTCGGTGGGCGACGTGCGTGGCCTCTGGTTCTTCGCCGACTACCGCGACTCGCGGCTGACGGCGCCGCGGCTGCGCGCCGTCGCCGAACCGGCCGGCGACGACGGATACCGGGTGCGGGTGACGGCCGAGTCACTGGTCCGCGACCTCGCCCTCCTGGCCGACAAGGCCCACCCCGACGCCGTCGTCGACGACCAGCTGGTCACCCTCCTGCCGGGTGAGCAGGTGACGTTCCGGGTGAGCGCCCCGCCGGGCCTCGACCCCGCCGCCTTCATGGATCCGCGCGTCCTGCGCACCGCCAACGACCTGCTCCCATCCTCATGACCATGTTCCCTGGCGGCGTGTGAACGACCGAGGGAACATGATCATGGGTCAGCGGGCGTCGGCCGGCGCCGACGACCCGTGCCAGGACTCCCAGAGCGCGGCGTAGGCGCCGCCTTCGGCGACGAGGTCGTCATGCGACCCGAGCTCGGCGATGCGGCCCCCCTCGACAACGGCCACCCGGTCGGCGTCGTGGGCGGTGTGGAGGCGGTGGGCGATCGCCACGACCGTCCGGCCCGACAGCACCGCCGACAGCGACCGCTCGAGGTGCCGGGCCGCCCGCGGATCGAGCAGCGAGGTCGCCTCGTCGAGGACCAGCGTGTGCGGGTCGGCCAGCACGATGCGGGCCAGCGCGATCTGCTGGGCGAACGCCGGCCCGACCTGATGCCCGCCCGAACCGACCACGGTGTCGAGCCCGTCGGGCAGCGCCTCGACCAGCTCCGACGCGTCGACGGCGGCCAGCGCTCGCAGCAGCTCCTCGTCGGTCGCCGACGGCGCCGCCAGCGCGAGGTTGTCGCGCAGCGTGCCCACGAACACGTGGTGCTCCTGAGTGACCAGCACGACCTCGCGGCGCAGCCGATCGACGTCGAGGTCGACCAGCGGCACGCCGCCGACGTCGACGCGGCCCATCCGCGGCGGGTGGATGCCGGCCAGCAGCCGCCCGAGCGTCGACTTGCCCGCGCCCGACGGCCCGACCATGGCCAGCCGCTCGCCGTGCGCGAGGTCCAGCGAGACCCCGTGCAGGACGTCCTGGCCCTCGACGTAGGCGTAGCGCACGTCCTCTGCCGCGATGTCCTCGCCGGACGGCACCGCACCGGACGGCGTCCGGTCCGGCGGCACGTTGGCGATGCCGACGACCCGCGCGAACGACGTCAGCCCCACCTGCAGCTCGTCGAGCCACGAGACCAGCCGGTCGACGGGGTCGACGATCTGGACCATGTAGAGGACGACGGCGGTGACCTGCCCGGCGGTGGCGTGGCCGGCCGACGCCAGCCAGGCGCCCCAGGCCAGCGTGGCCACGACCGGCAGCACGTACGCCAACTCGGCCGTCGGGAACCAGACGCTGCGCAGGAACAGCGTCCGCTTCTCGGCCGCGAACGCCTCGCGCAGGTCGTCGTCGGAGCGCGTGACCCGCATGTCGCCCAGGCCCAGCGCCTCGATGGTGCGCGCGCCGTCGACGGTCTCGGTGATCGTGCCGTTGATGGTCGCGTACGACGCCCGCTCCCACAGGTACCCCGCCCGCGCCCGCTTGAGGTACCAGCGGGTGCCGGCGATGAGCAGCGGCGCGCCGACGATGGCGCCCAGCGCGACCAGCGGCCCGGCCAGCACGGCCGCGGTCAGCGTGAGCACCGTGGTGACCAGCGCGACCAGGATCTCCGGCACCGCGAACCGCACGGTCCGCGACAGCGCGTCGATGTCGCCGGTGGTGCGTGCGACGAGGTCGCCGGTGCCGGCCCGCTCGACGGTGGACAGCGGCAGGCCGAGCACGCGGGTGATGAACGTCTCGCGCAGCTCGGCGAACACCCGCTCGCCGAGCACCAGCGACCGCCGGATGGCCACGCGCGTCAGCAGCGCCTGGACGACGATGCAGCCGGCCAGGACCGCCGCCAGCACGTCCACCCGCGCGGCGGAGCCGGACCCGGTGACCACGTCGACCATCTGACCCAGCAGGAACGGACCGGCCAGCCCCGCGCCGGCCGCCAGGACGTGGACGACCAGCGCGACGGTCAGCGTGGTGCGGTGCCGCCGGAACAGCCGGCCGGCCTCGCGGCGGACCTCGGCCGGGGTCGCCACGGGGAGCGCCGTGCTCATTCGGGGTCCTCCTCTCGGGTCACGGTGCGTCGGTAGGCGGGGGTGGTGCTCATGAGCTCGTCGTGGCTGCCGGTGGCGACCAGGCGGCCGTCGTCGAACCAGGCGACGGTGTCGGCCTTGGCCAGCAGGAGCGGGCTGGCCGTGACGACGACGGTGGTGCGCCCGGCCCGGGCGTCGCGCAGCCGGCCGGCGATGGCCGCCTCGGTGTGCGCGTCGACGGCGCTGGTCGGCTCGACGAGCACCAGCACCTCGGGCTCGCGGACCAGCACCCGGGCCAGCGCGACCCGCTGGCGCTGCCCGCCGGACAGCGACCGGCCGCGCTCCTCGACCATGGAGTCGAGGCCGTCGCGCAGGGTCTCGAGCACGTCGCCGGCCGACGCGGTCTCCATGGCCCTGATCAGCTGGGTGTCGTCGTGCCGGCCGTACGGGTCGAGCCCGCTGCGCAGCGACCCGGTGAACAGCGTGGGCTCGGGGTCGCTGACGACGACGCGGCGGCGCACCTCGGCGACCGGCAGCCGGTCGAGCGGCACGTCGCCGAGCCGTACGCCGTTGCCGGGCACCAGGCGGCCCAGCCGGTCGGCGACCGCGGCGGTGAACGCCGGCTCGTCGGAGACCAGCATGGTCAGCGACCCGGGCCGCACCCGCAGCCCGGTGGCGTCGTCGACCAGCACCTCGTCGGCCGACGACGGCGGCAGCTCACCCGCCGCCGTGGTGGCGCCGGGAGCGACCTCGTCGCGGACCTCGCGCTCGATGGCCAGCACCGCCAGCACACGGCGGGCGGCGACCATGGCGCGGGTGGCCACGAACGCCATCTCGCCGGCCGTGCGGACCGGCATGAGCAGGAAGAACGCGTAGCCGTAGAGCGCCACCAGCGCGCCGGGGTCGATGTCGCCGCTGAGCACCGACCGCGCGCCGACCCAGGTCAGCAGCACCAGGAACACGCCCGGCAGCAGCACCAGGACGGCGTCGAGCAGCGCCTGGGTGCCGGCCAGCCGGACGCCCGCCGCCCGCACGGTCTCGGAGCGCTCGGCGTAGCGGCTGACGAAGACCTTCTCGCCGCCGATGCCGCGCAGCACGCGCAGGCCGGCCACGGTGTCGGCACCGAGCGCCGTCAGGTCACCCAGGGCCTCGCGCTGGCGGCGCTGGCGTTCCTGCAGCGGCCGGATGAGCGGGCCCATCGCGACCACCAGCAGCGGCACGCCGATGAGCACCATGAGCCCGAGCGGCACCGACGTGTCGAGCACGATGACCGACACGAGCGCGTAGGACACGATGGCGCCGGCGAAGCGGGGCGAGACCTCCATGGCGTGCCCGATGTGCATGGAGTCGCTGGAGACCGTGGCCACGACCTCGCCGGTGGACATGGTCTTCGGGACGGCGGGACCGGTGCGCGCGGCGTGCCGGGAGACCAGCTGGATGACCCGGAACGCCGAGTAGAGCCAGTTGGCCACCGACGCCCGGTGCCGCATGACGCCGGCGAGCGCCTGGACGAGCCCGAGACCGGCCACGAGCACCGCCCAGCGGGCCGTGCTGCCGGAGTCGTCGTCGATGATGCCGTCGATGCCGTGACCGATGGCCCACGGCATGAGCGCCTGCGAGACCATCCACACGACGCCGAAGAACGCCCCGACGACGAGCGTGCGCCACTGCGCCCGCGCCAGCCAGCCCAGGAACCTCAGGCGGGAGCGAGTGTCGGGAACGCCGGGGTCGGCGTAGGGGAGAGCGCGCACGACAGACCACAGTACGAACCGTGAAGGGCCGGTCGCACCTGGTTTTCCCGCGGGTGGGAGCGTTCCCACCCGCCCAGAATGACCACGTTCACCACCCGATCCCGTCCCACAGCAGGCCTGCGGGCTTCGTGATGCACAGGTGATCCTCGTGACGTGCGACGGCGACCGCCCGGCCCCGGGCCGGGCGCACGGTGGAGAGACGCCGCGGCGGTAGAGAGACGCCGCGGCGGTGGAGAGACGCCGCGGCGGAGGGGCGCCGCCGCGGCGGAGGTGTGTCGCCGTGGCGGAGGGGCGCCGCCGCGGCGGAGGGGCGCCGCTGCGGCGCCGCGCCTGCATCACCAGGATCCTCCGCCCGTCACGAGGTCCGCAGGCCTCGTGGAGCAGGGAATCGGGTGGTGAACGTGGTCATTCCGAAGCGGCGGCGCGTGAGGTGGGCAGGGACTCTCCGACCGGCGAGCGCAGCCACGCGCGGTGACGGCCTCGACTACTCTTGGCGGGTGGCCGAGACCTCCCATGACACCGTTCTCGTCGTCGACTTCGGCGCCCAGTACGCCCAGCTGATCGCGCGGCGCGTGCGTGAGGCGCGGGTCTACTCCGAGATCGTCCCGCACACCATGCCGGTCGCCGACCTGCTGGCGAGAAACCCGAAGGCGATCATCCTGTCCGGCGGGCCGTCCAGCGTCTACGCCGAGGGCGCCCCGGCCGTCGACCACGCGCTGTTCCAGGCAGGGGTCCCGGCGTTCGGCATCTGCTACGGCTTCCAGGCCATGGCGCGGGCGCTCGGCGGCACCGTCGCGCACACGGGCAGGTCCGAGTTCGGCCGCACCGACCTCGCCGTCCGGAGCGCCGGCACGCTCCTGCAGGGCGTCGACACCGGCACCAAGGTGTGGATGAGCCACGGCGACTCCGTCACCGAGGCCCCCGCCGGTTTCCAGGTGCTGGCCGGCACGCCCGACACCCCGGTCGCGGCGTTCGAGGACGTCGCCCGGGGTCTGGCCGGCGTGCAGTGGCACCCCGAGGTGCTGCACTCCGAGCACGGCCAGGCGGTCCTGCAGCACTTCCTCTACGAGATCGCCGGCGCCGCGCCCACGTGGACCATGGCCAACATCGTCGACGAGACCGTCACGGCCGTCCGCGAGAAGGTCGGCGCCAAGCGGGTCATCTGCGGGCTGTCCGGCGGCGTCGACTCCGCCGTGGCCGCCGCGCTGGTCCAGCGCGCCGTCGGTGACCAGCTGACCTGCGTCTACGTCGACCACGGGCTCATGCGCGAGGGCGAGTCCGAGCAGGTCGAGCGCGACTATGTGGCCGCCACGGGCGTCGACCTCCACGTCGTCGACGCCGCCGACCGCTTCCTCACCCAGCTCAAGGGCGTCGAGGACCCCGAAGAGAAGCGGAAGATCATCGGCCGCGAGTTCATCCGGGTCTTCGAGCAGGCCGCCCGCGACATCGTCGCCCAGGCCGGCGAGGATGGGGTCGAGTCGGTTGAGTTTCTTGTCCAGGGCACGCTCTACCCCGACGTCGTCGAGTCAGGCGGCGGCGAGGGCACGGCCAACATCAAGAGTCACCACAACGTCGGCGGCCTGCCCGACGACCTCCAGTTCAGCCTCATCGAGCCGCTGCGCACGCTGTTCAAGGACGAGGTGCGCGCGGTCGGCGAGCAGCTCGGCCTGCCGGCCGAGATCGTCTGGCGCCAGCCGTTCCCCGGCCCGGGCCTGGGCATCCGCATCGTCGGCGCCGTCGACGCCGAGCGGCTGGCCATCCTGCGCCGCGCCGACGCCATCGCCCGCGCGGAGCTGACGGCGGCCGGCCTCGACCGCGACGTCTGGCAGTTCCCCGTCGTGCTGCTGGCCGACGTGCGGTCGGTGGGCGTGCAGGGCGACGGCCGCACCTACGGCCACCCCATCGTGCTGCGCCCGGTGTCCAGCGAGGACGCCATGACGGCGGACTGGTCGCGGCTGCCCTACGACGTGGTCGAGCGCATCTCCACGCGCATCACCAACGAGGTCCGCGAGGTCAACCGCGTCGTCCTCGACGTCACCAGCAAGCCGCCGGGCACCATCGAGTGGGAGTGATCCGGCCCACCATCCCTTGATCGTCGCGCCACGATTGATGATCATGGGAGTGGTCCTGACCGGAATTGCTGACGGCCGGCCGCTGGGTCACGCGCCAGCGGGGGGAGAATCGCTGACGGTCGGCCGCCAGGTCACGCGCCAGCGGGGGGATATGGGTGCGAGGCCCGAATGTGCGCGTGCGTTGGGCAGCGCGTCACGCCCAGTTCGAATCGGCGTGGTCGGCGTGACACGGTGGATCCCTAGCCTGACCACATGTCGGACACCGTCGGCCGCCCGCGACCCATCGTCATCGCGCACCGCGGTGCCTGCGGTTATCGCCCGGAGCACACGCTGGCCAGCTACCAGCTCGCCATCGACCTCGGCGCCGACTACCTCGAGATCGACCTGCTGCTCACGCGCGACGGCGTCCTGGTCGCGCGGCACGACGCCGAGCTGTCCACGTCGACCGACGTCGCCGAGCGGCCGGAGTTCGCGCACCGGCGCCGCCGCGGGCTCGTCGACGGCCGCGAGCTGACCGGCTGGTTCATCGACGACTTCTCCCTCGCCGAGCTCAAGACGCTGTACGCGCGCGAGCGGATCCCCGAGCTGCGCCCGGCCAACCAGGCCTACGACGGCCGGCTCCGGGTGCCGACGTTCGACGAGATCATCACGCTCGCCGTCGAGGGCGGCCGGCGCCGCGGACGCCCCGTCGGCCTGTACCCGGAGCTCAAGCACCCGACCTACTTCGCCGAGCGTGGGCTGTCGTCGGAGGACGCCCTCATGGAGGTGCTGCGCGGCTTCCGCCTCGAACGGGCCGGCATCCCGGTGTTCGTGCAGTCCTACGAGCCGGCGGTGCTGCGCCGGCTGGCCGCCCGCACGTCGGTGCCGCTGGTGCAGCTGGTCGACATCACCGGCCGCCCCTACGACTGGGAGCGTGCCGAGGACGGGCGCCGGTTCGTCGACATGCTGACCCCGACGGGCCTGCGCGAGGTGTCGGCCTACGCGGCGGTGCTGGGGGCCCACAAGTCGCTGGTGGTGCCGCGCGACCCGGAGGGCCGGCTCGGCCACCCCGGCCGGCTGGTGTCCGACGCCCACGACCTCGGGATGGCGGTGCACACCTGGACGTTCCGGAACGAGAACTCGTTCCTGCCCGCCGACCGGCGACGAGGCTGGGAGGCGGCCGGGCACGGCGACGCGCTGGGGGAGTTCGCCGTGTACTACGGCGCCGGAGTGGACGGCGTGTTCACCGACCACCCCGACACCGCGGTCGCGGCCCGGGATCAGGCCTTCGGGTCGCGCTCGCGGCGCAGCTTGCTCAGCGACGCCATGAGCCCGGCCAGTCCGATCGAGACCAGCAGCACCGGCATGGCGACCTCGAGGCCCGACAAGCCCAGCACGTCGTAGTGCACGAACGGCCACATGGCGCTCACTCCAAGGAAGAGAAGTCCGAAGACGAGGGAGACGACGTCGGTGTCGTGTCGCTTCATCGGGTCACCACCAGCTCGCCCGCGCCGATCTCGGCATGGATGACGATGCGGCCACCCCCCGGGCCGTCGGAGCCGTTGTTCACGACACCGATGTACTCCACGCCGGCCCCGTCGCGCGACTCGTCGAAGACGGTGATGTCGCCGGCGCCGATGGAAGCCCGCTCGACGGTGACGTCGGCGTCCGGCGGCAGGATGATCGTCAGCTCGCCGACGCCCTGCGAGACGTCCAGGTGAGTGGTCTGGCCGTCGGTGAGGGTGACGGCGGACAGGTCGTAGAGGATGGAACCGGCGCCGTGCTCCTGCTTGTCGACGGGTACCTGGCTCGCCGTGGTGTAGCGGTAGGTGGCGTCGCCGACGTCGCTGAAGTCCCACTGCGACAGCCACGTGGCCGGGATCAGCGCCAGCGACAACAGGATGCCGAGGAAGATCAGGCCGCGTGAGCGTCCGTACCAGGCCCCGACCAGCAGGCCGATCGCGACGATGCCCAGCGGCACGGCGACGAACAGGGCCGGCGGGTAGTTCGCCCAGGCGGCCTCGTTGACGGCCAGCACGCCGACCGACACCAGCGCGAGGCAGAACGTGATCAGGCCGAGGTGTGAGCGCTGCTTGGCCGGCTTCTCGGGCGGGAGCGGCGGTGCGGGCGTGGGCGGCGCCGGCGGCGGTCCCCAGTCGGGGCCCTCGGGCCAGCCGCTGGTCGGGCCGGCCGGGCCGGGCGTCGTGGCGGCGCCGGCTGTCGCGCCGGCCGTGCCGGTGGCCGCGCCGGCCGTGCCGGTGGCCGCGCTGGCCGTGCCGGCCGCCGTCGCGCCCGGTGCCGTGGGCGCGACCGTCGGGTCGTAGACGTACGGGGAGTCGAACCAGGCCTCCTGCGGCCCCTCGGCGCGCGCCCGCTCGTCCTCGTCGTCGCGGCGGCGCAGCAGCAGGTAGACGCCCATGATCGCGAGGAGCAGCAGGACGCCGCCGTCCCAGGTGCCGGCGATGATGCCGATGCCGGAGACGAGGCCGACGGTCGCCAGCAGCAGCGCCAGCGGGACGGTGCCCGAGCGGCGGTTCTCGCCGCGGCCCAGCGCCTGGTCGAGGATCGACCGCTCCTCGTCCTCGGCCGGGACCATCAGCCAGGCGATGGCGTAGAGGAGGACGCCGACGCCGCCGAAGATCGCCAGGACGACGGTGGTGACGCGGAGGACGACGGGGTCGATGCCGAGCCGCCGGCCGAGCCCGCCGAGCACGCCCGCGACGACACGGTCCGACCGGCTGCGGCGCAGAGACCGGAACTCGTCGGTGACGCGCGGCGTGGCGGCCGCGGCGGGGGAGGCAGGAGGCAGATCACTCATGGCACCGATGATGCCGAGGCGAGGGCCCCGAATGCATCGGGGATGACCCGGAACGGCCCCCGAGTCGCGATCTCCGGGAGGTCCCTCATGGCGGCGCGCGCTCGCGCGTGTGACCATCGATGTCATGAGCACTGTGCCGACGCCCCGTGCCGCCGGTCCGGCGGCGCGTGGTCCGGCGCGTCCCGACGAGGCCGGCGGCGACACCGCCAGCCCCGTCGACGGCGACATCACCCGCCCCGTCGACGACCGCACCGCTGACGCCGTCGCCGACCCCGTCGACGACGACCCGGTCCCGGAGTCCGAGGCGGCCGCGGCGACGGAGCGGAGCCCGCGTGCGCTGCCGCCCGGTGAGCCGCCGGCGGGCAAGACCGGCCGCACGCCCCACCCCACCGCCGACCCGGGCGCCCCGCCGCGGTTCGCCCGGTCGTCCGACGGCCGCATGGTCGCCGGTGTCGCCGTCGCACTGGCCGCGCAGTTCAAGGTGCAGCCGCTGGCCGTGCGCATCGCGTTCAGCCTGCTCAGCGCCGTTTCCGGGTTCGGCGTCGTGCTCTATCTGGCGTTGTGGATCTTCACGCCGCTCGACCAGGCGCTGGCGCGCGAGGCCGAGGATGAGCAGGCGCCTGCGGGCCTCGCGGCCGCCACCCGCACCGGCAAGCGCAAGCGGCGCACGTTCGTGCAGCGCACGGGCGACCTCGGGCAGCTGGCGGCGCTGGTCGTGCTCGGCGCGGGCGTGTGGCTGCTGGTGCAGCAGACCCCGCTCGGCGTCAGCCCGGCCGTGTTCTTCCCGCTGCTGCTGGCCGCCGCCGGCCTGACGCTGGTGTGGCGGGCCGCCGACGAGCAGGAGCGCAGCCGGCTGTCGGCCATCTCGCCGCGGCTGCCGTGGCTGGCGGCGCTGACCGGCAGGGGCGGCTGGATCGCGGCCATGCGCGTGGTCGCCGGTGCCGGTGTCGTCGTGGCCGGCGTCGTGGTCTTCCTGGTGGGCCAGGGGCAGTTCGACGCGACCATGGACGCGCTGGGCGGCGTGCTGGTCATCCTCGTGGGCGTCGGGCTCATCACCGGGCCGTGGCTGTGGAAGCTGTGGCGCAACCTCGAGACCGAGCGGCGCGCCCGCATCGTCTCGCAGGAGCGCGCCGACATGGCCTCCCACCTGCACGACTCCGTGCTGCAGACGCTGGCGCTCATCCAGAAGCAGGCCAATGACCCCCGCGCCGTCGTCCGGCTGGCCCGGGCTCAGGAGCGCGATCTGCGCGCCTGGCTCTACAGCGACCTCGTCGACGACGGCTCCTCGCTGGCGGCCGCGCTGACGAAGATGGCCGCCGAGGTCGAGGACGCGTTCGGCACGCCGGTCGAGGTGGTCACCGTCGGCGACGCCGAGATCGACGACGTCGCGCGGGCCGTCCTCAAGGCCGCCCGCGAGGCCACCGTCAACGCCGCCAAGCACTCGGGCGCCGCCAAGATCGACATCTTCGTCGAGGCCGGCGACGACGGCGTCGAGGTCTTCGTCCGCGACCGCGGCGCGGGATTCGACCCGGACTCCGTCCCCGAGGACCGGCTGGGTGTGCGACGCTCGGTCATCGGGCGCATGGAGCGCCACGGCGGCGAGGCCACCATCCGGTCCGCACCCGGCGAAGGCACCGAAGTACGACTGTCGACCAGGAGATCCTCGTGAGCGAGACCAAGCCAGACGACGCCAGGCCCGCCGACGCCGGCCCGGTGAGGGTCGTCCTCGTCGACGACCACGCCATGTTCCGCACCGGAGTCCGCGCCGAGCTCGCGCAGGCACCGTCGGTCGACGTCGTCGGCGAGGCCGCCGACACCGCCGAGGCGGTCAAGGTGGTCCTCGAGACCAAGCCCGAGGTCGTGCTGCTCGACGTGCACCTGCCGGGTGGCGGTGGCGCCGAGGTGATCCGCCAGGTGCACCCTAAGGAGCCCGCCGTGCGGTTCCTCGCGCTGTCGGTCTCCGACGCCGCCGAGGACGTCATCGGCACCATCCGGGCCGGTGCCCGGGGCTACGTCACCAAGTCCATCACCGGCGACGACCTCGTCTCCGCCGTCGGGCGCGTGGCCGACGGCGACGCCGTCTTCTCGCCGCGGCTGGCCGGGTTCGTGCTCGACGCGTTCGCCGGCACCGAGGCGCCGTCCGTCGACGACGACCTCGACCGCCTCACCCAGCGCGAGCGCGAGGTGCTGCGGCTCATCGCGCGCGGCTACGCGTACAAAGAGATCGCGAAGGAGCTGTTCATCTCCGTCAAGACGGTCGAGACGCACGTGTCCGCCGTCCTGCGGAAGCTGCAACTGTCGAACCGGTACGAGCTGACCCGGTGGGCGACGGACCGCCGGCTGGTCTGATCGCCCCCGCCGCGGCGAAGTACGACGCGCCGTAGTAGGGTGACTCCCGCCTCGATGCGGGAAGGGTGATCATGGAGTTCGTCTACGACCTCGTGCTCGTGCTGCACTTCTTCGGCCTGGCCAGCCTGCTCGGCGGGATCATGGTCCAGCTCAGCGCGCGCGGCGGCCGGGTCGTGAACCTGGCCATGCTGCACGGCGCCCTGACGCAGCTCGTCACGGGCGTCGCGATGGTCGGCATGGGCGAGGCGATCGCCTCGCTGGGCAAGGACGTCAACCAGGTGAAAGTCGGCGTGAAACTCGTAGTCGTGCTGATCGTGACTGCGCTCTGCTTCGCCTATCGCAAGCGCACCTCGATCGCCGACGGCGTGTTCTTCGCGCTGTTCGGGCTGTCCGCGGCGAATGTCGTCATCGCCGTCTTCTGGAGCTGACTCCGGCGCTGTGCTGCGCGGTTCGGCCGGCCGGAGGCGTTCGGGTTAGGGTGGCGGGCAGCCGAGCCCGACCGGGAGGTCCTGCCTGTGACGCCGATCCGCCGCCTGACCGCCGCCGTAGTGGCCGGCATGTTGTCGTTCTCTCTGGTCAGCGGCTATGTGCCGGCTGCGGCGGCCGCTGAGCACGACGGCGGGTGCGGCGGCCTCGAGCTGTGTCTCTTCTACAATTCCGGCCAGCGCGGCGCCAGTCACGACTTCCGGTACAAGGTCACCGATTTCGGGCCGTACGCGTTCCTCGGTGCCGGCGCGGGCGCCGGGCAATCGGTCAAGAACCGCGCCGCGTCGGCCTGGAACCTCGACGGATACTTCACCGCGCGCATCTATTTCAATTCTGGTTATGCTGGGCCGGCTGACGACGTGACGCCGCTCACGAAACGCAATCTCGGCGACACGTACAACGACAACGCATCGTTCAACTGGTGCCACAGGTCGCCGCTGGTGTGCGGCTGATCGGTGGCATCCGAAAGGCCTCAGGCATGACTGCCGCACGTCTCGTCCGAACCGCCGTCGTCCTCGTCCTTCCCGTCGCCCTCGTCGGCTGCGGCAGCGCGCCGGGCGACGTCGCCGTCCCGTCGTCGGATGCCGCCGGCGAGGCCATTCAGGTGCGGTCGGCGGGATCGGTGGCGCCGCGGACGGGCGGCCTCACGCTGCCGCTCGACGCATACGCGCTCACCGCGGCCGAGGACCAGGCGCTGGGGCGGGCGGCCGAGTCCCGGGTGCGCGAGTGCGCGGCGTCGGCCGGACTCGACGCGACACAGGTCGGCCCGCTCCCGTTCGGCACCGCGGCCGAGTCCGCCGCCGCCGTCGCCACTCGCCACGACCGCCGCTACGCCGTCGCCGACCCCGAGATCGCGGCCACGCACGGCTACCACCCGCCGGCGACGGCCGACGTGCGGCGCGAGTTCCACGAGGCGCACACAGACGCCGAGCTCGAGGTGCTGGTCGCCTGCCTGAGCGAGACGACCCGGGCGTCCGCCGCGAGCGACGAGGCGGGGCTGCGGGCCGGCGCGGAGCTGGTGTCGGAAGTCCAGACCGGCGCCTGGCACGCCGCCATGGCCGACCCTCGCGTGGCCGACGCGTTCGCCGCCTGGTCGTCCTGTCTGGCCGCCGCGGGCTTCGACTACGCCGCGCCCATGGAGGCCAACGACGATCCGCGCTGGTGGGCCTCGGACGTCGCGAGCGCCGAAGAGATCGCCACCGCCGTCGCCGACGTCGCCTGCAAGCAGTCCACCGGGCTCATCCCGGTCTGGTCCGCCGTCGAGGCCGAGCACCAGGAGACCCTGATCGCGGAGCACCGGGCCGAGCTGGACGCGTACCGGGCTCTTCTCGACGCGCAGGTCGCGTCCGCGTCCACGGCCAGGTGATCAGGGCCCACACGGCGACGATCAGCGTCGTCTCGACCACCAGGTACCACGGCCAGGGGCCGAACAGGTCGAGCAGCGACGCGGAGTCCGGCTTCTCGTTGAGGAAGCCGTAGTTCACGTCCGCGGCAGAGTTGAAGGCGAACACCGTCGCCGCCCACACCGCCGTCGCCGTCACCGCGACCCGGTAGGAGTCCCAGCCGGGCCGGATGCCCAGCCCCCACGTCAGGAACACCGCGGCGACCACGGTCAGGCCGTGCATCGCCCAGTAGAGGACGAACGCGGGGTCGGGGAACTGCGCGTCCAGATCCGGGGTGAGGATCGGCTGGACGCTGAGCGTGAGGCCCCAGTAGTACGTCAGTGCGGCCGACCAGCGGCGGCGGGTCAGCAGCGCGTGGATCGCCGCCAGCCAGGCCAGGTCGCACAGCTGGACCGGCAGCGACAGGCCCAGGTCGAAGCGGCCGGGCAGGTTGAAGTACACCTGCAGCGGCAGCGTCACTGCCAGGAAGACGACGGCGAAGCCCGTGCTCAGCCGGTCCGCCGCGGGGGTGCCGCGGACCGCGCGGCCCTGCCGCACCAGCCACCAGGCCAGCGCGGTCAGCACCGCCAGTACGGCCACGTGGGAGGCGCCGTACGGCGTGAACGTGTCGTCCGCCATCGCTCCGCTCCCACGCCGATCGTTCCCGTCGGCGGCGAGGTCATGCGTGGGAGGTCATGCGGGGCGAGGTCGTGCGCGGGCGACCACCCGGCGCCGTCCTCGTCGTGCACCCTGGTGGTCGCCGTCCCGAACTCGCTCGCACGAAGGGCCGCGCTGGTGTCGGCGAGTCCGCCCGCGAAGACCAGCAGCCCTCGGCGATCAGCGGGCGCCCGGCCGGCCGGGAGACCTGCATCGTCACGCCCCTTCGAGTCGACGCGCGACTAATCGGGTCGGGCCCGAGATCCGGGCCGGTCTGCGCGAACGGTCGCGCCCTGCCGGGAGTGTCTCGGACGGCGGTCGCGGATCTCCGGACAGGACGGTGGTGCCCGATCGCGGCTCCTCTGCCGTGGCGCAGCCCGTCGTGGGCGGGCCTCATCCCTGCGACGAACCCCACCACCGCGATCCGACACCGCCTCCCGGATCTCTTCGGCGACACGTCCGCCGATCGAACGGGCGTTCGTAAGCGTGTTCGGGCGGAGTCTGTCGGCGGACGGGCATAGGCTGGGTGCGCCAGCGCCAAGCGAGTGAGAAGGCGAGTGTGACCCGCCGGCAATGAGTGCCCTTTTCGACGACCTCACCCTGACCGACGCGGCCGTGCCGCAGAAGCCGGTCAAGCGTCGGTCACGCGACCCCGAGGCGTTGCTCGACGGCCTCAACGGGCCGCAGCGCGACGCGGTGACCCATCAGGGCGCGCCGCTGCTCATCGTCGCCGGCGCGGGGTCGGGCAAGACGCGGGTGCTCACGCGGCGCATCGCGTATCTGCTGGGCGAGCGCAACGCGCATCCGGGATCCATCCTCGCCATCACGTTCACCAACAAGGCCGCCGGCGAGATGAAGGAGCGGGTCTCCGACCTCGTCGGGAAGCGGTCGGACATCATGTGGGTGTCCACGTTCCACTCCGCGTGCGTGCGCATCCTGCGCCGCGAGGCCAAGCACTTCGGCTACACGTCGTCGTTCTCCATCTACGACCAGGCCGACTCCCACCGGCTCATGGCCATGGTGTGCCGCGAGCTCGACCTCGACCCGCGCCGCTACCAGCCGCGGCAGTTCAGCTACACCATCAGCAACTTCAAGAACGAGCTCGTCGACTACGAGACCGCGCTCGCCCGGGCCGACACCCACCAGCAGAAGATGGTCGCCGAGGCCTACGAGCTGTATCAGCGCCGGCTCACCGAGGCCAACGCGTTCGACTTCGACGACCTCATCATGACGACGGTGCACCTGCTGCAGGCGTTCCCCGACGTCGCCGAGAACTACCGGCGGCGGTTCCGGCACATCCTGGTCGACGAGTACCAAGACACCAACCACGCCCAGTACGTGCTGGTGCGCGAGCTCGTCGGCACCGGCGTCATCTCCGGCGAGGACGAGCCCGCGGTGCCGCCGGCCGAGCTGTGCGTGGTGGGCGACGCCGACCAGTCCATCTACGCCTTCCGCGGCGCCACCATCCGCAACATCCTGCAGTTCGAAGAGGACTACCCCGACACCCGTGTCATCCTGCTCGAGCAGAACTACCGCTCCACGCAGACCATCCTGTCCGCGGCCAACGCCGTCATCTCCCGCAACTCCGGCCGCAAGCCGAAGCGGCTGTGGAGCGACAGCGGCGACGGCGCCAAGATCGTCGGTTACGTGGCCGACGACGAGCACGCCGAGGCACAGTTCGTCGCCGACGAGATCGACCGCCTCACCGACGACGGTGAGGCCAAGACCGGCGACGTCGCGGTGTTCTACCGCACCAACGCCCAGTCCCGTGTGCTGGAAGAGATCTTCGTCCGGGTCGGCCTGCCGTACCGCGTCGTCGGCGGCACCCGGTTCTACGAGCGGCGCGAGATCCGCGACGCACTGGCCTACCTGCGGTTCTTTGCCAACCCTGAGGACTCCGTGTCGCTGCGGCGCATCCTCAACGTCCCCAAGCGCGGCATCGGCGACCGCGCCGAGGCCATGGTCGAGGCGCTGGCCCAGCGCGAGCGCACCACGTTCTTCCAGGCGCTGCGCCGGGCCGCCGACGCCCCCGGCATCGCCACCCGCTCGGTCAACTCCATCGAGGGGTTCGTCCAGCTCACCGACGAGCTGCGGGCCCTGGTCGACGACGGCGTCGGCCCGGCCGCCGTCCTCGAGGCGACGCTCGACCGCACCGGCTACGCCGCCGAGCTGTCCGAGTCCGACGACCCGCAGGACGAGACGCGCCTGGACAACCTGCGCGAGCTGGTCGCCGTCGCCGGCGAGTACGAGGCGGGCGACGGCTCCGACGGCTCGCTGTCCGGGTTCCTCGAGCAGGTCAGCCTGGTCGCCGACGCCGACGAGATCCCCGAGGGCGACGACCACGACGGCATGGTCACGCTGATGACCCTGCACACCGCCAAGGGCCTCGAGTTCCCGGTGGTGTTCCTCACCGGCCTCGAGGACGGCGTCTTCCCGCACCAGCGCTCGCTCGGCGGCAACTCCCAGGAGCTCGAAGAGGAGCGCCGGCTCGCCTACGTCGGCATCACCCGGGCGCGCGAGCGGCTGTACCTGTCGCGGGCATTGCTGCGCAGCGCGTGGGGCTCGCCGGCACACAACCCGGCGTCGCGGTTCCTGGCCGAGATCCCCGACGAGCTCATCGACTGGCGCCGCACCGAGGCCGACCAGACGAAGTGGAACACCCCGCCGCCCCCGCGCCGCCAGCCGGTCAGCGGCCGGCCCACGGGTGCGGGCAACCGCCCCGTCGTCGCGCTGTCCGCCGGCGACCGTGTCACCCACGACGCGTTCGGCCTCGGCACCGTCGTCGCCACCGCCGGGCAGGGCGAGCACGCCAAGGCCACCGTCGA
The DNA here is from genome assembly GCF_004348545.1 of Jiangella ureilytica. Lineage (GTDB taxonomy): Bacteria > Actinomycetota > Actinomycetes > Jiangellales > Jiangellaceae > Jiangella > Jiangella ureilytica. The sequence goes on from NZ_SMKL01000045.1 coordinate 45,039, forward strand.
CTTCGGCGACAACGGCCTGAAGACGCTGCTGCTGCGCTACGCCCCGGTCGAGAAGCTCTGAGCCAGGGCGGCCGTCCGCCGGCGCCCGTTCCGGTACAGCACGTAGGCAGTGCCGATGCTCAGGGCGGCGACCGCGACGAAGGTGATCCAGAACACCATCGGCGTCAACCAACCGTCGGTGGTGCACGTCTGGTAGGTGCTGCCGTCCTCCCGCATCCCGCCGCCGCACACCTCGGTCGATCCGGTCGTGAACAGGCCGACGAACAGCAGGATGCCGACGCCCGGCAGCAGGAACGTGCCGGCCAGCTTCTCCAGCGGCGTCCACAACGGCGAGATCCAGAGCACTGCCCAGCCGCCCAGCATCACGAACGGCAGCAGGAAGATCCCCCCGATCGTCGCGAGCAGCGTCAGGACCAGCGGGCCGATCAGCAGGCCCACCATCACGAAGCCGGGCACCCAATCACGTTGCAGCATCGGGACTGTGCGAACCCGGTCGTCCTCTGAGGCGACCGTCGCGGGACCGGGGCTGCCGCCGTCGTCGCCGGTGGCCCCGGCCGCGATGGTGAGCGGGTCACCGAGCGCCCGCAGCACCTCGTCGACGTCGTCATCGGTGATGCCGCCCCGGTCGGTCAGAGCGGCCTCGATGTGCTCGCGGACGCCGGCGACGACGTCGGCCCGCTCGGTCTCGGGCAGGCCGCCGAGCGCGCCGTCGAGCTCGGCCAGGTAGCGGTCGATGCGCTGGTGCTGCGTGGCGGTGAGCATGGGCTCCTCCATGGCGGTCACGCTCGCCCGGCCGCGAGCACGCGGTCGACGGCGTCGCGGAACGGCTGCCAGGTCTTCTCGAACGTGTCCAGCGCGGCGCGCCCGTCGGGCGTCAGCCGGTAGTAGCGGCGCGGCGGCCCGGACTCGGACTCCTGCCACGACGACGCGACCAGCCCGCCCTTGCGCAGCCGCGAGAGCAGCGGGTACAGGGTGCCTTCACCGGCCATGAGCACGCCGTCGGTCAGCTCGCGGGCGATGTCGAGCCCGTACCGCTCGCCGTCGCGGACCAGGGCCAGGATGCAGTACTCCAGCGCCCCGCGCCGGAGGTTGGTCATGATCTGACCCTCGCCAGGTACCATGCGATACAAGATACCAGCCGTGAGCGCACTCCGGAAGGGTGCGTCGCGTGGGTCAGGCGGCCTTTCGCGCCACATAGAGGCAGGTGTAGAACGCCCGCCAGGCGAGGTCGGCGTCGGTCAGGCCCGCCTCCGCCAGCGCGTCGAGGTGGTCGAGCATGCTCGGGAACGGGAAGTAGTGCGGGTGCGACGGCTTCCCGGCGTGCGGCCCGGCGAAGATCGGCAGCACGTCGCGGTAGCGGCGGTCCCAGTCGCCCGGCGGCAGGATGTGGTCGAGCGTCACCAGCCAGCCGCCCGGCACGAGCAGCCCGGCCGCGTCGCGGTAGAACGCCTCGAGCCCCGGCCGGTCGAAGTGGTGCGCCACGCGCGAGTTCAGTACGACGTCGGCGTCGCGGGCGGCCTCCATGGCACTGAGGCCGGCCGCATCCCCGACGACGTACTCGACCCGGCCGGCGTACGGGGCCAGCGTCTCAGCCGCGCGCTCCCTCATGTCCGGCGAGGCGTCGATCCACACGCCGCGCGCCTCCGGGTACGCCTCGAGCAACGCGGCGAGGAACGTCCCGGGCCCACTCCCGACGTCGACGACACGTTGCGGCGCACGCTCGTGCCCGACCAGCGTCGTCGCGATGGCCCACGGCAGCCGCAGCATCGCCGACATCCCGTCGGCCTGCTGCCACTGTGCCGCGTACCCGGACTCCGACCACGAGGCGATCACCCTGTCGTTCGTCATACCGTGAAGATAATGGATACACGATGCTTCCCGTCACCGCTCCCCCTCACCGCTTCCCGTCACCGCTTCCCGTCACCGCCACTCGCTCAGCCAGCCCCGGTTGATCTTGGAGTAACTGCGGAATCAATCGGGCAAATCGCCCGGCAACTCTGCAGTTACTCCAAGATCAACTTCGGGGCGGGGCGGGACGGCGCGAGGC
>NZ_SMKL01000046.1 GCF_004348545.1 Jiangella ureilytica
TCTATCAAGTCACTCCCGGCCGGGCTCTCACCCGTGATCACCATGGACACGTCATTACCGAAGCCACACACAGCGGGCAGATCACGTTGGAGTCACCCGGCGACCACGCCAGGCCCCGCCCCGTCGAGCAGCGCCCCGGTAGCAGAACCCTGACAGAGAGATCACGTTCAGTAGGGGAGCACGCGTCGTACCAGGCCTGTCATCGTGGTGATGGCGGGGTCATCCTCGTGACGGCTCGCCTCGACCGGCGGTCAGCGGTTGCCGGCCGCACTCCGCGAGGCATTCGTCTGCATCACCCGGGCTGCAGGCCTGGTGAAGCAGGGGACCGGGTGGTGAACGTGGTCATTCCGGGCTGGTGGCGGACGTCAGCGGACGGGGGGAGCCGGCGTGGGTGTGCCGTCGGCGGCGTCGGCGGCCTCGATGTCGTCGCGGCTGATGCCGAGCAGGTAGAGGATCGCGTCGAGGTACGGGACGTTGACGGCGGTGTCGGCGGCGCTGCGGACGATCGGCTTCGCGTTGAACGCGACCCCCAGGCCGGCGGCGGCGATCATGTCGAGGTCGTTGGCGCCGTCGCCGACGGCGATGGTCTGCGAGAGCGGGATGCCCTCGGCGGCGGCGAACCTGGCCAGCGCGGCGGCCTTCCCCGCCCGGTCCAGCACGGGCCCGACCAGCCCGCCGGTCAGCACGCCGTCGGCGATCTCGAGCGTGTTGGCGGCGGAGTAGTCGATGCCGAGCTCGTCGGCCAGCGGGTCGGTGATCTGCGAGAACCCGCCGCTGACGATGGCGCACTTGTAGTCGAGCCGCTTCAGCGTGCGCACCAGCGTCCGCGCGCCGGGCGCGAGCTGCACCTCGGCCCGGACCTCGGCGACGGCGGAGGCGGGCAGCCCGGCGAGCAGCCGGACCCGCTCGCGCAGCGACGCGGCGAAGTCGAGCTCGCCCTGCATGGCCCGTGCCGTCACGGTCGCGACCTGGTCGAGGACTCCGGCGCGGGCGGCCAGCATCTCGATGACCTCGCCCTGCACGAGCGTGGAGTCGACGTCCATGACGACGAGGCGCTTGGACCGGCGCAGCAGGCCAGACGGCTGGACGGCGACGTCGGCGCCCTCGGCCAGCGCAACGGCGGCGAGCTCGGTCTTCAACCGGGCCGGGTCGGCGCCCGACACCTCGAACTCGATCGACGTGACGGGGTAGGAGGCGAGGCGCACGATGCGGTCGATGTTCGCGCCGGCCTTGGCGACGGTGTCGGTCAGCGCGGCGACGGCGCCCGGCCGCAGCGGGAAGCCGAGGACGGTGATGTGCGCCCGGCCCGGGGGACGACGGTGGTCGCCGTGGCCGGGCGCGATCTCGACCTCGACGCCGAGCTGGTCGCCCAGCGTCACCAGCGCGCGGCGGAACGCGACCTCGTCGAACGACGCGAGCGGGTTCAGCAGCACGGCCAGCACCAGCCGGGCGCGGACCGTGACCTGTTCGACGTCGAGCACCTCGACGTCGTGCGAGGAGAGGGCGGTGAACAGCTGCGCGGTCAGACCCGGCCGGTCGCGGCCGGTGAGACTGACGAGCAGGGTGTTCGCGGGGGGTTCCGGTGGCAGGCTCATCGCAAGGCCATTATTCCTTCTGCCTCGTGGGACGTGCCGCCGCCTGGGACCTCGCGGTCGGGTGGCGCCTCATCCCTGGCGTACGGCCAGCGCGTTGCACGCGGTGGCCAGGGCCGAACGCGACGCCCGCTCGAGCGGCTGCAGCGCCGCCCGCCGCGAGCTCGCCTCCGTCGCCGTCACCGCGCCACCGTCGTCGCCCAGCGCGAACCGGACCACGGCGAGCAGCCGCGCCGCCCGGGCGGCCACGGCCTGGGCCTGCTGCGGGAACGCACGGGGCAGCGGATCGGACTCGCGGTTGGCCCGGATGTCGCCGAGCAGCGCCTCGACCTCGGGCCGCCACGACGGCACGTCGAGGTCGGTGAGCGTCGACCCGGCCGCCAGCAGCGCCGCCGTCAGCTCCTTGTCGGCGTCGGACAGGGACGGACCCGGAGGAGCCGGCTGCGCCGAGCGGACCATCCAGGTGACCAGGTGACCCTGGTCGCCGGGCGGGCCGAACGTGCGGACGTCGGGCACCAGGGCGTACGGGGCGCCGTCGGCGATGACCACCTCGCCGGCGTCGACCGCGTAGCCGTTGAGATCGGCGGGACCGCCCAGGCCGGTGGGGTCGCCGGGCGCAGGCAGGGCGACCAGGAACGCCGTGGCGCCGGCGCCGCGCAGCGCCTGCAGCGCCTCGGACAATCCGGTGGCGGTGGCCGCGCCGGGGACGTCGACGGCGTCGTGCGGCTCGTCGTCGGCGCGGACGCGGTCGACGACGTCGTCGAGGCCGGCCTCGTTCCGCAGCCAGGCCGTGCCCCACGCCGCGAGGCGTGCGGAGCGGGGGAGGGTGACCATGACCCAGAGCCTACGACCCGCGCGAGGATCGATGCCGACCGTGAGGTCCCCAAGCGGCGGTGAGTCCTGTCAGGGGGAAGGCGGATAGAGTCGGGCGGGGGTTCGGGGCGAGCACCGCCATCGCCTCCGTCAGCCGTTGTCGAGGGAGCCGGTCCACGCGATGTCCGATGTGCTCGAACTTGCCGACGTCACACTCGTGCGCTCGGGGAACCGGCTGCTCGACGAGGTCACCTGGTCGGTGACCGACGGGCAGCGCTGGGTCGTCCTCGGCCCGAACGGCGCCGGCAAGACCACTCTGCTGCAGATCGCGGCAGCGCAGATGCATCCCACCAGCGGCTACGCCGCGGTCCTGGGCGAGATGATGGGCGCGGTCGACGTGTTCGAGCTGCGGCCGCGCATCGGCATCACCAGCGCCGCGCTGGCCGAGCGCATCCCGCGCCAGGAGTCCGTGCTCGACGTCGTGCGGACCGGCGCCTACGCCGTCGTCGGCCGCTGGCGCGAGTCGTACGAGGACCTCGACGACGACCGCGCCCGCTGGCTGCTCGGCCGCATGGGCGTGGCGCACCTCGCCGAGCGCACGTTCGGCACCCTGTCCGAGGGCGAGCGCAAGCGCACGCAGCTGGCCCGTGCGCTCATGGCCGATCCCGAGCTGCTGCTGCTCGACGAGCCCACCGCCGGCCTCGACCTCGGCGGGCGCGAGACCCTGGTCGCCACGCTCGGCGAGATCGCCGCCGACCCCGCCTCGCCGGCCACCGTGCTCGTCACCCACCACGTCGAGGAGATCCCGCCCGGGTTCACCCACGCGCTGCTGCTGTCGGCCGGCCGGGTCGTGGCCTCCGGGCCCATCGCCGAGACCCTGACGGACGAGCATCTGACGACGGCGTTCGGGCTTCCGCTGCGCCTCCGGCACGAGGACGGACGGTGGTCGGCGCGCGCCGTCGCGGGCGCGCGCGAGAGCGTCGGAACACCATAGACTCGACCCTATGCAGGACTTCCTGGACTGGCTCGCCGACCACGACTGGGTCGCGTGGCTGGGCCTGGCGTTCGTCCTGGGCATCGTCGAGACCACCACTCTCGACCTCATCTTCCTCATGCTGGCCGGCGGCGCCCTGGCCGGTGCGCTCGCCGCGGCCGTCGGCATCGACGCGCTGTGGCTGCAGATCGTCATCGCCATCGCCGTCAGCGTCGCGCTGCTCGGGTTCGTCCGGCCGGTCGCCAAGAAGCACATGCGCACCGGTGGCAGGACCCGCACCGGCGCCGCCGCGCTGGTCGGCCGCAAGGGCGTCGTCGTCGAGACCGTCGACTCCGAGCGGGGCCTCATCAAGCTGGCCGGCGAGATCTGGACCGCGCGCAGCTACGACGGCACCTCCGTCATCGAGGCCGGCCGTGACGTCGATGTCATCGAGATTCAGGGCGCGACGGCGCTCGTGTTCGACGCCGACCCGCGCTAGAACCCTCGACACCGTGACGGCCGTCACCCACTGATAGGTTGTCGCAGACTCGCCTGGCCCCAAGGAAATGCAGCGGAAGGTCGTTCATGGAAGCCGGTCAGATCTTCGTCCTCCTCGTCGTCATCCTGTTGGCCATCTTCGTGCTGGTGACGCTGGCCAAGTCGGTGCGCATCGTGCCCCAGGCGCGAGCCGGCATCGTCGAGCGGCTCGGCCGCTACCAGCGCACGCTCGACCCCGGCCTGACGGTGGTGGTGCCGTTCATCGACCGCGTGCTGCCCCTGCTCGACCTCCGCGAGCAGGTCGTGTCGTTCCCGCCGCAGCCGGTGATCACCCAGGACAACCTGGTGGTGTCCATCGACACCGTCATCTACTACCAGGTCAACGACCCCAAGGCCGCGACGTACGAGATCGCCAACTACATCCAGGGCATCGAGCAGCTGACGGTCACCACGCTGCGAAACGTCATCGGTGGCATGGACCTCGAGCGCACGCTGACCAGCCGTGAAGAGATCAACAACGCACTGCGCGGCGTGCTCGACGACGCCACCGGCAAGTGGGGCATCCGGGTGAACCGCGTCGAGCTGAAGGCCATCGACCCGCCGCCCTCCATCCAGGACTCCATGGAGAAGCAGATGCGCGCCGACCGCGACAAGCGTGCGGCGATCCTCAACGCCGAGGGTGTGCGGCAGTCGCAGATCCTCACCGCCGAGGGCCAGAAGCAGTCCGCCATCCTCACCGCCGAGGGCGACAAGCAGTCGCAGATCCTGCGGGCCGAGGCGGAGAAGCAGGCCCAGATCCTGCGCGCCGACGGTGAGGCGAAGGCCATCGGCGCCGTCTTCGAGGCGATCCACCGCGGCAACCCCGACCAGAAGCTGCTGGCCTATCAGTACCTGCAGATGATGCCCGAGATCGCGAAGGGCGACTCCAACAAGGTCTGGATCGTGCCCAGCGAGTTCGGCAAGGCGCTCGAGGGTCTCGGCGACGCCGTCGGCCGGTTCGGTTCCGGCTTCGCGCCGGGCGCCATCCCGGTCGACGACCACGCGGCCGAAGAGGTCGAGGCCGCCGCGCAAGAGGCCGCCGCCGAGGGCGAGGCCGCTGCCGCCGCCGCCCAAGAGGAGGTCCGGCGCGCGCTGCAGGCGGCCGAGGTCGCGTCCGACCCGTCGACACCGCTCCCGCCCGCGCGCATCAACACCGGCGAGCCCGGCTCGTCGGAGGACTCCGTCTCGACGGGTGAGTTCGGACGCGTCAGCGGTGGCTCCGCGCCGTCCGGGGACGACGCGCCGACGAGCACCGGCCCGGCCATCGGGCGCGACCTGACCCAGGACGACGGCGCCGGCTCGCGTGAGCGCGGCGCGGACGACGAGTCGCCCTCGACGCCGCCGAGCCCGCCGGCTCCGCCCGCGCCTCCGGCGGGGTGAGCCTGCTCGACGTCGTCGCTATCGTCGCGGCCGGCTTCGCGGCGGGTGCGATCAACGTCGTCGTCGGCTCCGGGACGATGATCACGTTCCCGACGCTGCTGGCGCTCGGCTACCCGCCCGTGGTGGCCAACGTGTCCAACACGGTCGGGCTGGTGCCCGGCTCGGTCATGGGCGCCTGGGGGTACCGCGAGGAGCTGCGCGGCCAGCGCGGCCGAGTGCTGCGGTTCGGGCTGCTGGCTCTGATCGGCGGGACGGCGGGCGCCGTCCTGCTGCTCGCGCTGCCGCCCGGGGCGTTCGAGGCGATCGTGCCCGTGCTCATCGTGCTGGCGTGTGTGCTGGTCGCCCTGCAACCGTGGATCGCCCGGCGGCTGAAGGAGCGCCCGGCCGGGCGTGAGCACGGCGGACCCGTCGTCTGGTTCCTGATCCTGCTGACGGCGGTCTACGGCGGCTACTTCGGCGCCGCGCAGGGCGTGCTGCTGCTCGCCGTCATGGGCCTCGCGCTGTCCGACACGCTGCAGCGGCTCAACGCCGTCAAGAACGTGCAGGCCGGGCTGGTCAACCTGGTCGCCGGCATCGTGTTCGCGTTCGTCGCCGACGTCGACTGGGCGGTCGCCGGGCTCATCGCGGCCGGGTCGGCGCTGGGCGGCCTGCTGGGCGCGCGCATCGGGCGGCGGTTGTCGCCGGCGGTGCTGCGGGTCGTCATCATCGTGGTGGGTGTCAGCGCGGTCGTCTACCTGGTGACGCAGTGACGGGCGAGGCTCGGCCGCCCCGCATCGTCGGGATCGACGCCGTCGACGACGAGCGGCTGGCCGACTACGTCTCGCTGCGCGACGTGCAGCTGCGCCAGTCGCTCGAGGCCGAGCACGGGCTGTTCCTGGCCGAGGGCGAGAAGGTGGTGCGCCGGGCCGTCACGGCGGGGTACCGGCCGCGCTCGTTCCTCATGGCGCCGCGCTGGGTCGACGCGCTCACCGACGTGATCGCCACGGCGGGCGACGCCCCCGTCTACGTCGCGCCGGAGCCGGTCATCGAGGCCGTCACCGGCTTCCACGTGCACCGCGGCGCACTGGCGTCGCTGCACCGCCGGCCGCTGCCGCCGGTCGCTGAGGTGCTGGCCGCGGCGGCGCGCGTGGTCGTGCTCGAGGACCTCGTCGACCACACCAACGTCGGCGCGATCTTCCGGTGCGCCGCGGCGCTCGGCTGGGACGCCGTCCTGCTGGGGCCGCGCTGCGCCGACCCGCTCTACCGGCGCGCGGTCAAGGTCTCGATGGGCACGGTGTTCTCCGTCCCGTACACGCGGGTCGAGGAGTGGTACGACACGCCGGGCGCGCTGGCCGCGGCGGGCTTCGAGACGCTGGCGCTGACGCCGGCCGACGACGCCGTCGACCTCGCCGACGTGGTTCCCACGGACCGGACGGCGCTGCTCGTCGGCGGCGAGGGGCACGGGCTGTCGGCGCGGTGGATGGCGGCGGCGGACCGCCGGGTCCGGATCCCCATGCAGGCCGGCGTCGACAGTCTCAATGTGGCTGCGGCGACTGCTGTGGCCTGTTATGCCCTGCGTCGGCACAGGTAATCTATGCCGATCATGCGTGGGGGAAACGGTTGCCGGCCCGGCGGACAGCACCGATGAGGGTCAAGCGCGCGCGAGCCCATGGCGCCGTCATCGCCACGGTCGCCGCCTGGGTGCTCGTCGTCGCCGCCGTCACCACCGGACTGGTCGGCTACCTGGTCGTGGCCAGCCAGGACGGTGTCCGCGAGGCCCTGCGCGACGCCCCGCCCACGGAGGCCGCGGTCCAGGCGACCACCCGCCTCGGGCCCGACCCCGCCGACCAGGACGCCGCCGTCCGCGACGCCGTCGCCGCCCGCTCCGGCGGGGCGCCGCTCGAGGTGTACCGCAGCCTCGCCGGCGGCGAGGACGCGCTGGCCGTTCCCGGCAGCGACGAGGAGGCGCGCGGCGTCCTCGCCGTCTACGACGACCTCGGCGCGCACGCCGAGCTGGTCGACGGCGTCTGGCCCATCGAGGCGCAGGCCACGCGCGGCGGGACCGTCGCCGCCGCCCTGCACGCCACCGCCGCCGAGGCGCTCGGCCTCGCCACCGGCGACGACATCCTCATCGGCGCCACCCGCGTGCTGGTCAGCGGCACCTGGCTGCCCGCCGACCCGGCCGATCCGTTCTGGTTCGGCGACCCGCTCGAGGTCACCGGCGTCGACGGCTCCGCCTACGGGCCGTTCGTGATCAGCGAGGCCGCTCTCGCCGCCGTCGAGCCGGCGCCGCAGGTGCGCTGGCGGGTGACCCCGCGGGCCGGCGACATCACACCCGGCCAGGTCGCGGCACTGGCCGGCGATCTGCCGGGGCTCGCCACCACGCTCGAGGAGGACGACCGCGTCAACGTCCGCGGCGTCGCCGTCAGCGGCGAGCTGGCCGCCATGGCCGCCGCCCTCGAGGCCGACGTCGACCGCGGCACCAGCGTCTCGGCCGTCCCGCTCATCGTGCTCGTGGCCGTCGCCGTCGTCACCGGGGCGCAGGTCGCCCGCCTGCTCGGTGTCGTCCGCGAGGTCGAGACGACGCTGCTGCGCTCGCGCGGGCTGTCCGCGGCGCAGCTGGTGTGGTGGTCGGTGCTCGAGTCGGTGGCCGTGGTGCTGCCGTCGGCGGCGCTCGGCTCGGCGGCGACGGTGGCCGCGCTGCGGGCGAGCGGCGGCCCGGCCGTCGACGTGAGCGTGGCCGCCTGGTGTGCCGCCGGCGTCGCCGTCGGCACCCTCGGACTCCTGGTCACCGGCGCCGCCCTGACCGCGCGCCACGGGGTCGAGGACACCGTCGCGTTCACCAGCCGGCGCGCCACCGGGGCGATCGGCTGGACGTTCGCCGCCGTCGCGCTGATCGCCGCGGCGGTCGCGATCTGGCAGCTGCGCCGCTACGGCACCGGCGCCGACGGCGGCGGCAGTGCGGACCTGCTGGCCACGCCCGGCCCGGCGCTCGCGCTGCTGGCCTGCGCGGCGGTCGCGCTGCTCGCCGTCCCGTTCCCCCTGGCCCTGGCCGAGCGCGCCCTCGCCGGCCGCCGCCGGCTCGGGCTGCTGCTGCCGGCCTGGCAGGTCACCCGCCGGCTGCCGGTGTACGCGTCGGTGGTCGTACTCGTGGTGGTGACGGCGGGCGCCGGCGTGCTGGCGGCCGCGTACTCCGCGACCTGGACCGGCCTGCAGGAGGATCTCGCCGACGTGCGCACCGGCGCCGACGTGCGGGTGACGTTCGACCGCGCCGGCCCGCTGACCCAGGCCCGCCCGGCCGAGTCCGCCGAGCCGTTCCTGCGGGTCGACGGCGTGGACGACGCGGTCGGCGTGCTGGCCACCGGCGCCCGCATCGGCGACGAGAGCGCCGCCCTGCTGGCCCTCCCGTCCGACGGCCTGCGCGACGTCGTCGAGACCCGCGACGACGTGTTCCCGGCGGCCCGGGTGGCCGACGCCGTCACCCCCGCGCGGGAGCGCATGACCGGCATCGAGCTGCCGGCCGGCACCGAGCGCATCGAGGTCGAGACCGACGGCGTCGCCGCTGCCACGCTGCTGGTCGCCGACGCCGACGGCGTGCTGGCCCAGGCCGTGGTCGAGGACGGCGTGGCCGAGGTTTTGCCCGGTTTCGGCACCGTCGTCGCCGCCGACCTCACCGTGTCCGTGGCCGGCCCGACCGCTGCCGCCGTCACCGCGCTGCGCGCGGTCGACGGCTCCGGCACGGCCACCGACCTGCCGCTCGACGGCGTCGCGCCGTGGACGCCGCAGCTGGCAGCCAGCTACCGGGTGAGCCTCGGCGACCCGGGCGAGTCGCCGTTGTCGGCGGCCATCCACGCGAACAGCACCGGCGCCACCGTCCGGCTCATGCCGCCGGGCGACGCGAGCGAGCCGGTCCCGGTCGTCGCGTCGCAGGCCGCGCTGGACCGGTTCGGCCTCGAGATCGGTGACCCGGTCAGCCTGCACGTCGTGGGCACCCGGGTCGACGCGCGGGTCGAGTCGGCCGTGGCCGTCGTCCCGGGCGTGGCCGACCCCGTCGCGTTCGTCGCCGACCTGCCGAGCGTCACCGACTCGCTGCTGCGCACCGCCGGCCGGCCGCAGCGCATCACCGAGGTCTGGCTGAGCGCTGGGGTGTCCGGCGGCGCCGGCGGCGACACCGCGGCCCTCGCGGCGGCCGTCGAGGACTCCGGGGCGGCCGTCGCCGCGCAGGTCACCGACCGGCAGACGGTCCGGTCCGGGCTGCTCGACCACGGGCTCGCGCGACACGTCGTGCCGGCGTTCTGGTCGGTGGCCGCGGCGGCGATCGTGCTGACGGCCATCGGCGCGGTCGCGTCGGCGGCGACGCTGCAGCGGCAGCGCCGGGGCGAGCTCGCCGTGCTGCGGGTCGTGGGCGTGGCGCCGTCGGAGCAGGCCCGGTCGCGGCGCATCGAGCAGGCCGGCATGGGGATCCTGGCCATGGTGGCGGGTGCGGTGGGCGGGGTGGTGGTCGCCGCCTTGACGGTGACGGTCCTGGCCCGGGCCGCGACGTCCGGGGTGCCGGAGGCGCTCGACCCGGTGGGCGGGGCGAGCCTGGGCGCGCTGGCGGTGTTCGCGCTGGTGCTGGCCGGTGTCGTCGCTGCGGTGGCGCTGCTGCACGCCTCGCGCGCGGGGCGTGACGCGGCGGCCGCGGTGCCGGGGGAGGAGCGGCGATGAGGCGAGCGAGCGGAGTGGTCGCCGGAGCCGGGCGCGGCGCCGCCGGGCGCGGCGGAGGCGCCCGCGCAGCGAGCGAGTCTCGGAGCGCGACCGGGAAGGTGGCGCGACGGTGAGCCGGGGTCTCGGGACCGGGCGGCTGTTCCGCCGCCAGTTCCTCGCCGACCGCGCGGCCGCGCTGGTCGTGGTCGGCGTCGTGTTCGTGCTCGCGCTGGTGGCGGCCGCGCTGCCACGGCTGGCCGAGCAGGTGTTCACCGACGACCTGCGCTCGGAGATGGCCGGCACGCCGGCGACGCTGCGCGACGTGACGTCGGTGGCCGCCGTACCGCCGGCCCTCGGCAGCGGCGACGACATCTGGGCGTCCTTCGGCAGGGCGCTCGCGTCGGTCCGCGACGACGCGCCGGCGGCGGTCCGCGAGGCCACGGGGCCGGGCCGCTTCGTCGTCACCACGCCGCCCGCCCGGGTCGAGGTGCACGCGCCCGAGAGCGCCACCGACGTGCTGCCCACCGTGGACCCGTACTGGTCCGAGACCGTCCGCGTCGTCGAGGGCCGGGCGCCGGCGCCGCCCGTCGTGCCCGAGACGGCGGGCGAGCCGGTCGTCGTCGACGTCATGCTGGCCGCGACGTCGGCCGAGACACTGGGCTGGGCGGTCGGCGACACCACCACCGTCGCGCCGGCGCGCGGCGCCACGGCCACCGCGTCGCCGCTGATCTACCGGCTGTCCGGCGTGTACGAGCCGATCGACGCCGAGGCGCCGGTGTGGGCGCACCACCGCGCCGCACTCGAGCCCGAGGTCTTCGACGACTGGGACCGCGGCCGGGTGCTGACGGTGGCCGCGTACATCGAGCCGAACTCGTGGCCCGCGCTGGCGCCGATCATCGGCTGGCCGGTCGAAACCAGGCTCTGGTTCCCGGTCGACGTGTCGCACGCGCGGGCCGGGTTCACCGAGCCGCTGCGCGACGGGCTGAGCCGGTTCGTCGCCGCCGCCCCGACACTGGCCTCGGGCGACGTCGCCGACCCGACCCGCACGCTGGTCAGCCCGATCCTCACCACCGGCTCCATCGACGTGCTCGACCGCGTCGCCGACCGGCACGCGAGCTCGTCGGCGGTCATGGCGATCGTCGCCGCCGGGCCGCTGGGCGTCGCCCTCGCGGTGCTGGCGCTGGCCGCCCGCCTCATGGTCGAGCGGCGGCGGACGGCGCTCGGGCTCATCGGCGCCCGGGGCGCCTCGCCGCTGCAGCTGCGGCTGCTCATGGGCGTCGAGGGGCTGCTGCTCGGGCTGCCGGCCGCCGCGCTGGCCACGGTGCTGGTCCGGCAGGTCGTCGACGGCCGCGGCGGCAGCGCAGGACTGCTGCTGCCGCTCGCCGTCGGGCTGGCTCCGGCGGTCCTGCTCCCGCTGGCCGCGCGCCCGAAGGGGCTGCGCGCCGTGCGCCGCGACCTAGGCCTGGGCCGGCCGTCCCGGGCCCGCAAGCTGGTCGAGGGGCTCGCCGTCGGCGCGGCCGTGGCATCCGCCGTCGCGCTCAACGCCCGTGGCCTCGACGCCGGCGACGGCGGCGGGGTCGACCCGCTGACGGCCGCGACCCCGCTGTTGCTCGCCCTCGCGGTGAGCGTGCTGGTCATGCGGCTGTACCCGCGGCCCATGGCGGCCATGGGCCGCATGCTCGGTGGTCGCCGCGGCACGGTCGCCTACCTCGGCGCCGCGCGCGCCGTCCGCGACCCGGTCGCCGGCTTCGTGCCGATGCTGGCGCTGGTCGTGGGCATGTCGATCGCCGCGTTCTCCACCGTCGTCTGGTCCACCACGGAGCGCGGCATCGAGCAGACCGCCTGGCAGCAGGTCGGCGCCGACGTCCGGGTGTCCGGGTCGCCGCTGAGCGAGGCCGAGCTGGCCGCCGTCCGCGAGACTCCCGGTGTCGCCGCCGTCGCGACCGTCGTCACCACCGGGCCGACGCTGTTCAAGGTCGGCCCCATCGACAACCGCATCCCGCTCTACGTCGTCGACGTCGCCGAGCTGGACGCCGTGCGAGCGGGCGGGTCGGCGCTCGACCCGCTGCCGGACGGGCTGACCACGCTCGGACCCGGCGGCGAGGTGCCGCTGCTGGTGGCCGACGGCATCGTCGACGACGGCGCCACCGGCACGCTGACGCTGAGCGAGCGGCTGAACGCCGTGGTGGCCGGGAGCGCCGGCACGATCCCCGGGCTCACCACCGGCAGCCAGTGGATGCTGGCCGACCGCGGCGTGCTCGAGGAGGCCGGCGTGACGATCATCCCGCCGCGGCTCACACTGGTCGACCTGAACGACAGCGCCAGCTCGGCCGCCGTGGCGGGCGCGATCGGCGCGCGCACGGTGACCACGCCGGACACCGCCATGGCGGACCTGCGCGGACCGGTCAACGACGGCACCGCGCGGGCCATCGTCGGCGCCATCGCACTCACCGGGCTGTTGTGCGCGGCGGCCGTCGTGCTCACCATGGTGGTCGGGGCGCCGTCGCGCGGGCGGCTGCTCTCGCAGCTGCGCACGCTGGGGCTGTCCGGCCGGCAGGGCGAGGGCCTGGTCGTCTGGGAGGCCGCTCCGGTGGCGGCGGTGTCGCTGGTGACGGGGCTGCTGCTCGGTGTGGTGCTGCCGTGGGCGGTGCTCTCCGGCGTCGACCTGCGGTCGCTGACCGGCGGCGGCGAGCAGCCGGCGGTGCACCTGCCGCTCGGTCTGCTGGGTGCGGTGACGCTGGGCTTCGTGCTGGTGGTCGCGGTGGCGGTGGTGGTGGCGGTGCTGACGGGACGGCGGCCGGCTCCGGCCGGCGTGCTACGGATGGGTGACGAGACGTGACAGAACTGCTGGTGGACGACCGGAGCGCCGACCGGCGCGACATCGTGTGCGAGGACCTCGTGCGCATCTACACCGCCGAGGGCGTGGAGGTGCAGGCGCTGCAGGGTCTCAACCTGCGTGTCGATGCGGGTGAGGTGGTCGCCGTCGTCGGCGCCTCCGGGTCCGGCAAGTCGACGCTGCTGAACATCCTGTCCGGGCTCGACACCCCGACGGCCGGCGTCGCGAAGGTCGCCGGCCACGACATGCTGACCATGAAGGGCCGCGAGCGGGTCCGCTACCAGCGCCACACCGTGGGCTTCGTGTGGCAGCAGACGTCGCGCAACCTGCTCCCGTACCTCACGGCTGCCGAGAACGTCGCCGTCCCGGCCGCGATCGCAGGGCGCGGTGGCCGCAGACGTGGGGAACGGGTCGACCTGCTGCTCGAGGCGATGGGCGTCGGGCACTGCCGCGACCGCCGTCCGGCCGAGATGTCAGGCGGCGAGCAGCAGCGGGTGGCCATCGCCGTCGCGCTGGTCAACGAGCCGCGCGTGCTCCTGGCCGACGAGCCCACCGGCGAGCTCGACGAGGCCACGTCGGCCGACGTGTTCGAGGCGATCCGGCACGCCAACACCGAGTTCGGCGTGACGGTGCTGGTGGTGACGCACGACCAGGCGGTCGCCGGGCACGTCGGGCGGACGGTGCAGATCCGCGACGGCCGCACGGCGACGGAGATCCTGCGGCGCACCGAGCTCGACGAGCACGGCCAGGAGCAGCACATCGCCGAGGAGTTCGCCGTCCTCGACCGCGCCGGCCGGCTGCAGCTTCCCGACGAGTTCGTCGGCGCGCTGGAACTGCGCGACCGCGTCCGGCTGGCGCTCGAGCAGGACCACATCGGGGTGTGGCCCGACGAACGGGTCCGTCGCACGGAAGGGGTCGCCGGTGAGTGAGGGTCACGCCGTCCGGGCGGTCGCCGTCAGCCGGGTGTTCGGCAGCGGCGCGCGCGAGGTGCACGCCTGCAACCGCGTCGACCTCGAGGCCCACCCCGGCGAGCTGCTCGTGGTGAAGGGGCCGTCCGGGTCGGGGAAGACGACGCTGCTCAACCTGCTCGGCGCGCTGGACCGGCCGACCAGCGGGCAGGTGTTCATCGGCGACCTCGAGGTGTCGGCGATGAGCGAGAAGGACCTCGTCCCCGTGCGCCGGCACGAGATCGGCTACGTGTTCCAGTCGTTCGGCCTGATCCCGATCCTCACCGCCGCCGAGAACGTCGAGATCCCGCTGCGGCTGCAGGAGCTCGACCCGGCCGCGCGGACGGCGCGGGTGGCGCAGCTGCTGGCGCTGGTCGGCCTCGAGGGGCACGCGGAGCAGCGGCCGTACGAGCTGTCCGGCGGCCAGCAGCAGCGGGTGGGCATCGCGCGGGCGCTGGCGGGTGACCCCGAGGTGCTGATCGCCGACGAGCCGACGGCGCAGCTGGACACCCGGACCGGCGCCTCGGTGATGGCGCTCATCCACCACCTCGTGCGCACCCGCGGCATGACCGCGGTCGTCGCCACCCATGACCCCGCGCTGATGGAGCAGGCCGACCGCACGGTCGAACTGCGCGACGGCCGGGTGGTGGACGCCGCGGTGGCGTGACCGCGCGGTGGCGTGACCGCGCGGTCTCTCGGGTTGGCGCATCCGCCCAGCGACCGGTCTGTGGTGTTCGGCAGCCGGTCCCGCCGTGGCCGGATGCGCCGGGCCGCCACCCGCTCTCCGCCCCCGGATTGATCACGTTCAGCAGGGGATCGCGTGTCGCACGAGGCCTGTAGGCGTGGTGATGGTCAGGTCATCCTCGTGACGGCCCGTCCTGGCGGCCGGCGGGCCGGGACCGCGGCGGGGCTGACCGCCCGGCTACCCGTGGACAGGTAGCGGCCAGCCCGACTGAAGTCACAGCGGTAAGAGCCGCCGGGGCCGGTGTTCGGCCGGCGTCAGGGGCTGGCGAACGCCGCATCTTCGGCGCAAGGCGCACCCGGCGCACCGCGACCCCCACGGCGACGCCGCAAGCTGACGCCGTCGTCGCTGGTCAGACCGCCACTGGCTGGAAGATCGACTCGATCAGCGGCAGGTCGCCGTTGAACACGGCGGCCGAGCACTCGCGGCAGGCGAACTCCACGCCCATGCCGCCGGGGACCTTGTCGAACTCGGTCTCCGCGTCGCACTCGCTGCACCAGGCCGTGAGGGAGCCGATGAGCAGCTCGGGCGCCGCGACGTTCAGATCTCGTCTTGCCCTCATGGTTCGAGAGTGACACGCCAGGTGGACGGGGCCGAGGAGGCGCGCCGGGGCGTGCAGGAGCCACACTAGGCTTGGACGGGCACGACGACGAGGTGCCGGCGGACGGAGTGGAACATGCCTGCAGTACAGACGGTCTGGAAGGGCTCGATCTCGTTCGGCCTGGTGTCCATCCCGGTCCGGCTCGTGTCGGCCACACAGGAGAAGGACATCAGCTTCCGGCAGGTGCACGCTGCCGACGGTGGTCGCATCCGGTACAAGCGCGTGTGCGAGGCCGGCGGCCACGAGGTCGCCTACGCCGACATCGCCAAGGGCTACGAGCTGCCCGGCGGCCAGATGGTCGTGCTCACCGACGAAGACTTCGAGGACCTTCCCATCACGTCGTCGCGCGCGGTCGAGGTGCTCGGGTTCGTGCCGTTCTCGCAGATCGACCCCACCTCGCTGAACCGCGCCTACTACGCCGAGCCCACCGGCGACACCAAGCCCTACGCTCTGCTGCGCGACTCCCTCGAGCGCTCCGGCCGGGTCGGCGTGGTCAAGGTGGCGTTGCGAAACAAGGAGCGACTGGCGGTGCTGCGCTCGTTCGAGGGCGTGCTGATCGTGCAGACCATGCTGTGGCCCGACGAGGTGCGCAAGCCCCAGTTCGACTTCCTCGACGAGGACGTCGAGGTGCGCAAGCAGGAGATGGCCATGGCGGAGTCGTACATCGACACGCTGTCCGGCGACTTCGACCCCGACGAGTACCACGACGAGTACCGCGAGGCGCTGCTCGAGGTCGTCACCGCCAAGGCCGAGGGCGCCGAGGTCGTCACTCCGCCTGAGGCCGAGCCCGCCGAGGGCAAGGTCGTCGACCTCATGGAGGCCCTGCGCCGCAGCGTCGAAGAGGCCAAGCAGGGCCGCGCCGCCAAGTCCGACGACGCCGCCGCCCCGGCGAAGAAGACCGCGAAGAAGACCGCGGCGAAGAAGACGGCCGCCAAGCGCAAGTCCGCCTGACGCGCCGGCCGCCGCTCAGGAGTTGCGGCGAGTGAGTTCGAGGAGGGTCGACGGGCCGATGTGCTGCCCGCCGGCGGCCTCGGCCCGCGACCGGAGCTCACGGTCGGCGGTCACCGCGATGACGTGGTCCTGCGGGCGGTCGGCGACCGCCGAGGCGACGGCGGCCGCGATGGCGTCGTCGCCGCTGCCCGGGGCGTCGACCACGGCGACGCCGTCGAGCGACGGCACCCCGCGCGCCCTGCCCTCGGCGACCAGCACGATGTGCGGCCACCACAGCGTGGCGGGCAGCCCGAGCGACGCCGCGGGCACGGGCGCCAGCAGGCCGAGCTCGTCGCGCAGCCGCGCCGTTGCGCCGGCCCGGTCGCGCCACCAGCCGTCGGGGCGCGAGCCGACCACGTTGGCAGCGTCGACCACCAGCACCAGCTCCGCCGCGGCCGACGCGAGGATGCGCGGCCACATCGTGCCGAACGCCGGCAACAGCGGCAGGTCGGCGACCGACTCCAGCGGCACCCAGGTGATGTCGAGGCTCTCGGGATCGGCCGGCCGCGCGTCGAACGGTCGCGTGGGGTGCGCGACGATCGTCGTGTAGGACCAGGCACCGTGGTCCTCGACCCAGGCGTGGCTGGGGCGGACGGCGTCGGGCGGTACGGCGGCCTCCTCGGCGGCCTCGCGGAGGGCCGCCTCGAGCGCCGTCTCGGCCGACGACCGCGCGCCACCCGGAACGCCCCATGTGCCGCCGTGGTGGCTCCAGAGCGCCCGGTGCTGCAGCAGCGCGCCGCGCTGCTCGTCGACCAGCAGCAGCCCGGCCGCGCCGAACCGGCCCCAGTGGCGTTGACCACAGTCGCAGTCGACCCAGCCGTCACCGTCGTGCCGGTGGTGCACGAGCGTCAAGACCGGCCTCCCGCGCGGACCCGCCCGGGGATGAGGTACCAGAACGTCACGAACCAGAGCAGTGCGACACCGCTGACGGTGATGGCCAGCCAGCGGGCGAGCACCACGTCCAGCGCCAGCAGCAGCCCGCCGCACACGGCGAGCATGAGCAGGAACAGCCCACCCGCGGTCATCTTCGACGCCATCGGGATCATTCTGTCGCGAAGCTTCTTCTTGTACACCATCCGGTGGAAGGACACCGGCGCGATCAGCAGCGCCATCGACATCGCAGCGAGGACGATCGTCACCGCGAACACGTCGTGCGCGAACTCGTCGGAGTCGTTGCGGAACGGTGACGTGAACGCGATGGTCAGCAGGAACGCGAACAGGATCTGCACGCCCGTCTGGGCGATCCGCAGCTCTTGGAGCAGCTCGTTCCAATGCCGGTCGTAGCGCTCTGCCTGGTCCTCGTCGCGCTTGTAGCGAACCTCAGCCACAGCTCCTCCTCGTGGACCGATGTGTACCCAATGCCGGGCTCGTCACGACACCGCGGTGTTCAATCTCCGTTCACGCCGGCCTGCGAGCCTGGGATGGATGACGGAGCGGCGCGGCGAACCACGGCAGCCCGGATGGTACCCGGACGCTGCCGGAAATGTCCGGTGGTGGAACGGCCAGTTCTGGTCGCACACCTCGCCGTCGGCCCGGGTGGGGGCGCCTGAGGCGGTTCCGCCGCCCGAGCCGGCGTCCACTGGCGACGGCGTCCTGCTCGGCCTGGCCGCGCTCGTCACGGGACTCATCGGCGTCGCACTCGGGCTGTACGCGTTCGTCCGGCCGGTCGGCGAGATCGGCAACGGCAGCCTCTTCCTGCCCGTCGTGCTCGGCATCGTCGCCGTCGGGCTGGGCGTCGGGGCGCTGCGACGGCGGCGACTGGCGCTCGGCGTGCTCGGAATCATGGCGGGGACGGCGTCGTTCATGCTGACGGCGCTGGTGATCGTGGTGCTGTCGACCTGGGCGTACTGAGCGTGGTCGGTAGAGTCCACACCCGTGGCTGAACAGGACGACGCCGAACACGATCTTGGGGCCTACGAGCGGCGGTTCCGGCGCAGCGGGCTGCCGCTGTTCATCGAGGACTACACCGCGAGCGAGGACATCTTCACGCGGGCCGCCCCGCTGCTGGCGCTGGTGTTCCTGGGCGAGATGCTCGCCGCGACGGAGCTCGAATGGCCGCTCCTGCTCAACCTGGTGGCGGCGCTGGGTGGGATGGCGATCCTCATCGTGGCGTTCGGGCTGCTCAACCGGGCCCGCGGCCGCCGGTTCCTGGAGCTGCCCAACGATGTCGGATGGCCGGAGCTGGCGGCGTTCGTGCTGGTGCCGGCGCTGCTGCCGGTGATCTTCGGCGGCCAGTGGCGGCAGTTCCTCGCCATCGCCGCCGGCAACACGCTGTTACTCCTGCTGATCTACCTGGTGGTGGGGTTCGGCTTCATCGCGACGGTGTTCTGGGCGCTCAGCCGCATGGCCGACGAGCTCGCGGCGTCGCTGGGGCGGCTGGTGCGGACGCTGCCGCTGCTGCTGATCTTCTCGCTGGTGCTGTTCGTCAACGCCGAGATGTGGGAGATGTTCGGGACGATGCCCCGGCCGTTCGTGCTGGTCGTGACGGGGCTGCTGTTCGGCCTGGGCCTCGTGTTCCTGATCGTGCGCGCGCCCGGCCTGGTGCACCAGCTCGAGGCCGAGCTGAACCAGGGCACCCCTGCGCTGACCCGGCGGCAGCGGCTCAACGTCGGACTGACGCTGGTGGTGAGCCAGGTGCTGCAGGTGTTCGTGGTCTCTGTCGGTGTCGGCGCGTTCTTCGTCGCGTTCGGGCTGTTCGCGCTGTCGCCGGAGGTCGGCGTCGGCTGGGCCGGCACCGCCGGCGACTGGGCGTACGGGTTCGACCTGTGGGGCCACCCGCTGCAGCTGACGGAGACGCTGCTGCGGGTGGCCGGCGGGATGGCCGCGATCACCGGGCTCTACTACGCCATCTCCATCCTCACCGACTCCACCTACCGCGACGAGTTCATGGCCGGCGTGACCCACGAGATGCGCGGGGTGTTCGAGGCGCGGGCGCAGTACCTCGCTCTGCGCGGCTGACGGCGCTCACTGCGACGCCCTGGGCGTCCAGGCGTCGACGAGCCGCTGGTCGTTGCTGGGAACGCGGCCGACGGTCGCGGCGATCGCCAGTAGCTCCTCCGGGTCCACGACGCCGTTCAGCATGGCCGTGCTCGCGGGATCCGGCTGCCACACGAGCGTCCAGCCGCCGGCGGCGTCCTCGGACAGCAGCCCGGGGACGCCGGCGACGTCGACCTCGCGCGTGCCGGCGCCCGCGTCCAGCCAGCGGGTGCGGTTGTCATCGGTGACTGTCAGCTGCAGTTGCGCCTGCTCGGCGAATGCGGTGTAGACGTAGGTGGCGGGACGGTCGCCGGCGCCGGTGTGCTGGATGACCTGCTCGGCGTCCTGGGCCCCGGACCATCCCGAAAGGTCGATCTCGTCACCCTCGGTCACCATCGTCTGGACCAGTTCGACGAGCTCGTCGTCGCTCATCGAGCTCGACGTGAGCCGCCAGGTCATGCCCTCGGCATCGTCCCATTCGGCGAGGAGCAGCCCGGCCTGCTCGCCGATCTCGGTGTCGATGCGGATCCGCGTCGACCCGGCCTCGAGCTCCCGCCTCTCGTCGCCCACGAGGCGCTGGTCGCCCACCGCCGCGACATGGACGGTGCGCTCGATGACGCCGTCGGCCGACTGCACGACGAGCACACTCTGGTCCCAGCTGGCAGGGCACATCGCGAAGGCGGCCCCGACCGCGTCGGTCTCCTGGCTGTTGTCCGTGCCCGAGGCGGTGCTCGGTGCGGGCGCGGCGCTCTCGTCCCAGAGCAGCCGGACCGACGGCGGCAGCGCGTCCGGGCCGGCGAGGTGCACGAGGGTCTCGATCGGCTCGATCGCGTCCAGGCGGTCGCCGTAGGTGGCGGGGCACTCCGTCTGGAAACCCTCCGTCGGGAACGGGCCGGGCGTGCCGCCGGCCGGGGGCGCGGGGGTGAAGACATCGCCGTCGCCGAAGGCCAGTGCCGACGGGATCGCCACGGCCAGCGCCGCGGCCAGGGCGATGCCGGTGCCGGCCAGCCGGCGGCGGACCTGCAGCTGGCGGGCCCGGCCCTGCAGCCGGCCGAGCGGGGCGTACGCGCCGACGGGAACCCGGGCCAGCGCCCGGGCCAGCTCGTCGTCGTCGAACGGGGTCATGGTGTCTCCTCGCGGGTGATGGCGGTTGCGAGCTGCTGGCGGGCCCGGCTCAGCGTCGACGCGACCGTGCCGCGGGTGACCCCCAGCGCGGCGGCGATCTCGTGCTCGGCGAGGTCGAGGACGTAGCGCATCGCGACCATCTGGCGGCTGCGCTCGGGCAGCGCGGCGACCGCCGCCCACAGGGCGTCGTCGCGGGGTTCGGCGGCCGGGGTGTGGCGTTCCGGCTCCGCGGCGAGGCGCTGCAGGTGTCGGCGCTCGAGCCGGCCGCGCCGCCACCGCGTCCGGACCTCGTTGACGGCGACCTTCAGCAGCCACGTGACGGGGGAGTCCAGCGCCGCGCCGGCGGGCCAGCGGGCCAGGGCCCGGGCGAACGCCTCGGCGGTGGCCTCCTCGGCCAGGTCGCGGTCGCCGACGGCGATGGTCACGGCGCGCAGAACGCGCGGCCGCAGCGCCGTGTACCAGTCGGCGAAGTCCTCGTCCATCGTGCTCACACAGTCAACACGCACACGTCGCCGGAAGTGTTGAGCCGGCGGATGTCAGTCGCCGAGCCGGATCCGGCCGCGGGGACCCGGCTCGGTCGCCAGTTCGCAGCCCTCGCCGACGGTGCAGCGGACAACGGCCTCGGCAGCAGCGTCGCCGTCGTCGGACCGGGCGATGAAGACGACGGTGGCGGCGGACTCCCAGCGCGGCGGCCCCGGGTCGGTGGCCGGGAAGGAGTCGAAGGTGGCGCCCGTGAGCGCGTCCTGCACGGAGATCCCGTCCGCTGCGACCGAGGCGAGCAGCCGCGAGTCCGGCGAGAACCGGGGGTCCCGTTGCCCCGGCTCGAGCCTCCAGATCGTCTGCTCGGCGGCGGACCGGTCCCAGATCACGTGCGTCGTTCCGTCGACCGTTGCGACGAGCCGCCCGTCGGGCGACATCGCGGCCTGCGAACCGTCGGACGGCACCGGGCCCGGCCACGACGCCGTGCTCCCGGGACGCATGGTCGAGTAGAGCAGCACGCCGCTCAGCTCTGTCTCGACCACGACCTCGTCCGGCCCGGCGAAGTGCACCGGGTGAGCACTGGTGTCGAACTCTGCGGACGAGAAGCGGTCGCGGCCGGTGCGTGCGTCGGTGACCGTCACCATGCCCCGCGCCGGCCCGTCGCCGGCAGAGGTGGGCGTCGCCCAGGCGAACGCGCGGCCGTCGGGCGACACGACCACATCGGAGAGCGTCCCGACGTGCACCTGCTCCGGCTCGGCGCCGTCGCGGACGAGGTAGAGCACGGCGCCCTGCTGGTGGTCGCGCACCAACGCGACGAACCCGCCGTCGACCCGGTCCAGCGACAGCTCGGTGAACGGGACGTCGAACGGGGTGGAGGTGTCTTCGACGTGCAGGGCGCCGTCGGCGTACCACGGCAGGCTGGGGACGCTGCCCGTGCGGACCGCGTCGAAGTCCGTGACGTCATCGACGAGCACGTCGGGAGCCGGATCGGGCGACTCGGCCGGCGGGGCGTCGGTGCGCGGGTCGGCGGGATCGACGACGGCGACGGCGGCGGCCGCCAGTGCGCACGCCGCGACGCCGCCGGCGACAGCGATCCGGGTGGTCCGCCGCTGTCGCCTGGCGCGCCGGATGGCACCGTCGGCGAAGCCCGGCGGCACCGAGCGGACACCGTCGTCGACCGCGGTCCTGAGCAGCTCCTCGAGGTTCATGCGTGCCCTCCGTCCACGGGGAGAGTGGCGGTCAGTTCCGGCGCCAGGACCCGCAACCGCGCGATGGCCCGCGAGGCCTGGCTGCGGACGGTGCCGAGGGAGCAGCCGAGCACCGCGGCGATCTCGCGTTCGGACAGGTCCTCGTAGTACCGCAGCACCAGCACCGCGCGCTGCCGCGGCGCGAGCTGCTGAAGCAGCTGCCACACGTCGAGCCGGTCGTCGACGACGGCGGCGCGGTCGGGCAGCGCGTCCTCGGGGACCTCGTCGACCGGGTCCTCGCGCAACACCGAGCGCCGGCGCCAGCGGCTGACCTGGTCGTTGTAGATGATGCGGCGGACGTACCCCTCGGGCTCGTCGACCTTGTGCCAGCGCCGGTACAGCTTGGCCAGCGCGCCCTGCACGAGGTCCTCGGCGGCGTGCCGGTCGCCGCACAGCGCGTACGCCGTGCGTAGCAGCGCGAGCGACCGGCCCTCGACGAAGCGCCGGAACTGCTCCTCGGTCTGCGAGTCCACGCTGCCTCCCTGCCGCCATCACGCTCTCACTGCCGAGGACGCGCGGCGGCGGCGAAGCGATGCATGCCACGTCCTACATTCGCACGATGCAACCCGGAAGGGGGGCCGCTTCGTCTCCGGAGTGAGGCGGGCGGACGGACGGACCCCCGCCGCCGACCGGCCGCGCGCGCGACGACGCCCGGCCTCCCATCACGGCGCCCTCGTCGCGGCGCCGGCTTGCGGAAGGGCACCACCATGCCCCGGTTCACCCTGCCTCGCTTCAGCCTGCCCTCGTGCGCCTTCGTCCTCGTCGTGGCCGGCTGCGCGTCCGCCGGCGCCGCCCCGGCGGACGACGTCGCTGCGCTGGCCGTCCCGTCGCCGCTGGCCGTCCCATCGCCGCTGGCCGTCCCATCGCCGCTGGCCGCCGAGCCGGCACCGGCACCGTCCGCACGCGCGCGTCCGCCCGTACTGGCCACCGCGCTGCCGCCGGCGCTGACCGAGGACCGGACGGTGCCCGGCTCGGGCGCGCTCGGCGAGTGGCGCGACTACACGCCGCGGATCAGCGACCCGGGGCGGTTCCGGGCCGTCGTCGAGGGCGATGGCGTCCTGGTCGTCGGCGACTCGATCGCCCGCGCGACGGTGGCCGAGCTGGCCGCCCGCGTCGCCGCCGTCGCACGCGGCCTGCCGGTGGCCGTCAACGCGCACCCGGGCCGGCCGACGGCGCCGGCGGTGGACTGGCTGGTCGAGAACGCCGCGCTGATCCCGGACCGGGGCGTCGTCGTGGTCAGCGGCGCGAACGACGTCTCGCGCCGCTGGGCTGGTGGCGGCAGGTCGAGCGGGTCCTGGCCGCGGCGGACGGCCGCCCGGTGTACTGGCTCACCGTCCACGTCGACCGCTGGCGGGGCGACGCGGCGCAGCGCGCGGCCGACCGGCACAACTCGGACTGGATCAACGACCAGCTGCGCGCCGTCGCCGAGCTGCACCCGAACCTCGTCGTCGTGGACTGGGCCGCCGTCGTCACCGACGACTGGCTGGCCGACGGCGTGCACCCGTCGCCGGCAGGAATCACCGCGTGGTGCGAGCTGCTCGAGACGGCGCTGTTCGACGGCGTCAGCGGGCGGTGATCGGGGCGAGCGCGAGCACGTCGTCAGGGGAGGCGAGGTCCTGGACGGCGACGAAGATCGTCTGGACGCCGCGGGCGAACAGCTCCTGGTAGCGCTCGGCCGTCGCCTGCGCCGTCGACGCGTGGTGCTTGCGCGCGTACGCGGCGGCCGGGGCGTTGCCGCGGGCCCGCTCGACCCGCCGCCACACGTCGTCGCGGTCGCGGCCGACGATGGGCAGGTCGAGGACGGTGACGGCGACGTCGCGGCCGGTGCGGTCGCGGTGCTTCTCGAACAGCGCCAGCTTCTCGTCGAAGCCGTCGTCGGTGCGCAGGTTGCAGGCGTCGCCCAGCTCGGCGGCGATGCGCAGCGACCGGTCGCCGCCCCCGCCGACGATGATCGGCGGTGCACCCACGGGCCGCGGGTACGACGTCGTCTCGGGCAGCTCGACGCGCGTACCGGAGTACGCCTTGGTGCCGCTGGCCCAGAGCGCCCGCATGGTCTCGACGGCGGCCTCGAGCTCGTCGAGGCGCTCCTTGGGCGGCGGGAACGCCAGGCCGTGCACCTCGTGCTCGCGGCCGAACCAGCCGGCTCCGATGCCGACGAACGCCCGCCCGCCGGACAGCACGTCGAGTGTGGCGACGGTCTTCGCGATGATGCCGCCGCGGCGGAACGTCACCGGCGTGCACAGCGGGCCGAGCCGCAGCCCGGTGCCGAGTCCGGCGAGCATGCCGAGCGTGGTGAACGGCTCCGGGATGGGGTCCCACGCGCGGCCGACCTGCGGGATCTGGATCAGGTGGTCCATCAGCGCCAGGCCCGCGAACCCGGCGGCGTCGGCCGCCAGCGCCACGTCCTTGAGCCAGGTGGCGGGGTCGTCGCCCCACGGGAAGCGGGAGACCTGGAGGATGACCTGCCGGTCCGGCCGCTGCTCCGGGCGCTCCGACGACGGGGTCACGACGGCGTCCGCTGCGGCCGCGGGGGTGTCGGCGCGCACCGTCACGACGAGGTCCCAGCCCTCGTCGTCGAGCTCGGAACCGATCTGGCCGGCGCGTCGCAACTGGGCCGCGAGCGACGGCGCCGGAACCGGCCGGGCGCGGGCGGCGTTGCGGGCCCGGCACAGGTCGGCGGGCGTGTCGAAGACGACGGCGACCGCGGGCAGCGCCGCCTCTCGGGCCCGCGCCAGGTAGCCGCCACGGCGGCCGGCGTCGAGGCCCAGCGTGTCGACGACGACGGTGAGCCCGCGGCCGGCCCGGGCGGCGACGATGCGGTCGAGCAGGTCGAACGCGTCGTCCGTGGCGTCGAGGTCGTGCCGGCCGCTGCCGACGACGCCGCGCAGGTCGTCGGACGAGACGATCTCTTCCGCGCGGTAGCGGGCCCGCGCCCACGTCGACTTGCCCGCGCCGGAGGCGCCGACCAGCACCACCAGCGCGGGATCGGGGATCGGCGGCTGCGTCGTCATCCGGCCAGGCTAGCCGCCGGACGTCACGGTGGGGTCACGGCGCCATCCCCGCACGGCGACCGCCCGTAGTACACCGTGTGGCCGCGAACGCCGCGGCGTCAGGGGGGTCCTCATGAGGATCAGCACGGTACCGGCCCTGGGCGCCGGACCCGTGCTCGCGCTGGCGGGCCGTTCGGACGACGACGGTGACGGCGGCGAGACCGCGGCACCGTCGGCCGACGCCGCTGTACCTGTACGCGCAGGACCGGGCGCCCGGCGACGTGACCGGCCAGGGCGACGGCAGCGTCTGGTACGTCGTCTCGCTCGCCGGCGAGCCCGATCATGTCCGGCGGCTCGTCCTCCTGACCCCGGTCGAACCGGCCTGGTCGCCTGCAGGGGTGGTGACCAGGCCGGCGAGACCGCCGGTCGGGACGGCGATCCAGCCCTCGACGGCGGCCGCGGCCTCGTGTCCGAGGCCGGGCACCGAGGCCTTCCCGATTGCCGCCGCCCTGGCGCTCAGGGCGGCGGCGACGGCGTCCAACACGTGGTCGGACGCGCGGCAGGCGGCGTCGTGAGCGCCGAGGTCGAGCCACGGCGCCGCCGCGCACAGCTGCGTCACCAGGTCGCCGCGCGCCTGCCGGTGTGCGACGCCCTTGTAGCCCCGGTGGCTGAGCCCCCAGACCTTCAGTGACGCCGCGGGATACACCTCGACGACCCGGCCGGTGCCGGCCCGATGGACGTCGACCCCGCGACCGGCGAGCTGCGAGAGCAGCCAGGCGCACCGGAACGCGGCGTGCCCGATGCGGTCGGCGGCGACGCTGAGCGGGATCAGCCCGGTGCTTTCCCGCACGACCTCGTCGGTCGTGCGGTTGGCCAGCTCTCGCCGCCAGTCGCGCCCCTCGAGGCTGGGATGGCCGGAGACATGCCCGTCGCGGTGGCCCGACACGAACTCGACGAAGGGCAGGGGCCACCCGAACGGGCAGTCGATGCCGGCCTTGTCCGCCCGCTCGACGGCCTCGATGACGGCGGTGTCGTCGGCCCGCTCGGCCACTTCGGTCACGACGGCGGCACCGTCGGCCCATTCCAGCGTGGCGACCGCCGTGCCGGCCGGCTCCGCGCTCAGATCGACGCCGACGGTGCGCATGCTCACCCCTCGGTCGGGCCGACGAGGCAGCTCGGGTCGGCGAGGTCGGTGGGCAGGCTGGTGTCGAAGGGCCGGAGGTCCGTGCTGACGGTCCAGTCGGTGCGTATCACCGTGCCCTTGGGGAACGGCTGGCCGGCGAGTGCGCTCATGACCTGGCTGAAGTCGATGCCGACCTCGAGCGGCCCGCCGTCGGCCGGCAGCAGCACCCGGGCGGTGGTCTGCAGACCCGCGAGGGTGTCGACGACCGCGGGGTCGGTGCGCTGCTGCGCCGAGATGGTGAGCCCGGCGTCGGCCGGCAGGGTGATCTCGTAGCTGGAGCCCTCGGCGGTGGTCTCGAGGTGCACCGGCTCACCGACCGCGCGCCTCAGGGCGTCGAGCGGCTCGATGATCAGGGCCTGTTCCCCCTTGCTCAGGCCCGGGATGGCCGGCAAGCCGTTCTCGGTCATGTCGACCCACTTCGCGTCACAGGTCTCCGGCATGTTCGCGTGGGACATGAGGAAGGCGCTCGCGGTCTGGATGAAGCTGAAGTCGAGGCCGTTCGGCGCCTCTGCCGCCATGTCGGGCGGCAGGATGGCGGCGGGAATCTTCATCGTCCGCTCGACGTAGCCGGCATCGAGGTCGAACCGGGTCGTCTCCTGCACGATCGTGGTCTGTGACCCGCTCTCGTTGAGTCCGTGGACCTTGGTGTACCGGCCGCGCGGTGCGGCGAGGTAGGTCTGGAGCGTCTCCCACGGGACGTCCTCGAACTCGGCCGGCTGCGGGGTCGCGGACTCCGTGGCCGGCGCCGTCGCCGTCACGTCGTCCTCGGCGCCGGCGGGCTCGGTCTCGCTGCCGCACCCCGCGGTGAGCACCGTGACGACGGCGAGACCGAAGGCGGCACGGACCGTCATGCGCGGGGTCACGTATGTTCGATGATGGGCTGTCACGAGCGGACTCTAGCGGCAACTCAGCCGCGTCGCGCGGAGCGAGCGAGTTCCGACGCGCTCAGGGCTGGTCGAGGAGGCCGTGCTCGTGGGCGAAGACGACGATCTGGACGCGGTCGCGCAGGGCGAGCTTGCGCAGGATCGCCCCCACGTGGGTCTTCACCGTCGACTCGCTGGCGAAGACCAGGCCGGCGATCTCGGTGTTGGACAGGCCGCGCGCGACGGCGGCGAAGACCTCGCGCTCCTTGTCCGTCAGCGACAGGTAGGCCGCGGGCACCGCGGAGCGGGACCGGAACTGGCCGTCCAGCAGCGTCGCGAGGTCCTGCGGCGCCAGCACCGCGTTGCCCGCGTACACGGTGCGGATCGCGTCGCGCAGCTGCAGCGGCGTCGTGTCCTTGAGCAGGAAGCCGCTCGCGCCGTAGCGGATCGCCGTCGCCGCGCGGTCGTCGAGGTTGAAGGTCGTCAGGACGACCACCCGCACGGGCGCCGACCGCCGTGCCACCCGGTCGGGGAGGAAGATCTGCCGGGTCGCCTCGACGCCGTCCATGTCGGGCATGCGGATGTCCATGAGGACGACGTCGGGGGAGAGCTGGTCGACCAGGCGGACCGCCTCGAGCCCGTCGCCGGCCGAGCCGACCACCGTCATGCCGTCCTGGGCCTCGACGATGACCCGGACCCCCTCACGGAAGAGCTCCTGGTCGTCGACCAGGAGCACCCGGATGTCGCCCGCGGGAGCAGCCGTCATGCGCCGCCCGATCGCACCGGCACCCACGCCGTCGCCGTGAAGGTGGTGCGGCCGTCCTCGTCGCGCCGGCGGACGTCCAGCCGTCCGCCGACGGACTCGAGCCGGCGGCGCATGCCGTCGAGGCCGGCACCGTCGGAACCCGAGGACGCCGACGACGGCGCGAACGGCGAGACGTCGACGACGTTGCGCACCTCGATGCGCAGCTCGCCCTCCCAGTGTCGCTCGACGTGGACGGGGGAGTCGCGCCGGCCGTGCTTGATCGCGTTGGTGAGCATCTCTTGCAGCACCCGGAACGCGACGACCTCGAGCTCCGGCGGCAGCGGCCGTGGCGCGCCGATCTCCGTCGACACCACCTCGTGCCCGCTGGCGCGAACGCCGTCGATCAGGGTGTCGAGGCCGGCCGGCTGCGCGGGCGGCTGCTTGGTGTCGGCCAGCACCTGCCGCACGTCGCGCAGCGAGGTCCGCGCCGACATCGCGATCTTCGCCATGGTGTCCTTCAGCGCCTGCGGGTCGGTGTCGTCGAGGTACTGGGCGGACTCGGCCTGCGCCAGGATCACCGCCAGCGAGTGCCCGACCACATCATGCACGTCGTTGGCGAGGCGGGCCTGGTCTTCGCGCAACCGGGCGATCTCGCGGGCCTGCTCGGTCTCGCGGACGGCGCGCGCGGCGTCCTCCTCGGCGGCCTCCTGTGACGCCTGCGAGGTGCGGGCGCGGTCGCCGAAGCGCAGGGCGAGCCCGACCAGCCAGGGCGCCCCGAGCGTCGCCATCCCCATGACGACGGCGGCGAGCTGCCACGTCATGCTGAGGCTGCGGACGGTGTCGAGGAGGCCGCGGTTGCCGGCGAGGTCGGCCAGGCCGCCGAGGCCGCGCGAGTTGATGATGACGCTGACGATCATGGCGGCGACCGGGATGGACAGCGCGCTCAGCCACACCGTCGCGGCGCTGCCCCAGCGCGCCGTACCGAAGGCCACCGCGGCGATGGTCACCTGGACCAGCATGAGGTCGATGCCGGCCAGCAGCTGCAGCCCGCACACCGCCCACACCAGCCCCAGTGCCGCGGCCGGCAGCCGGCGGCTCAGCCCGACGGCGGCAGCGGTGCCGACGGCGACGAAGACCAGTTCGACCCGTGATCCCGGCAGCACCCACGCCGTCGCCGCCTCGTAGAGCCCGAGGAACGCCACGACCGCCGCGACGGTGACGTCGGGCACCCAGGCCCGCCAGTCCGTCGTCATGGCGGTTCCTCCGGCGCGTGGGGTACGGGCGTCTCCCAGCAATGGAACCACGCTCGTCATCCGAGGACGTCGCGGACGAGCAGGTCGAGCAGCTCGGCGTAGGAGACGCCCGCCGCGGCGAACATCTTCGGCACCTGTGACTGCTCGGTGAAGCCCGGCATGGTGTTGACCTCGTTGAGCACCGGCCCGTCCGCGGTCAGGAAGAAGTCGATCCGCGCGAAGCCGGCGCAGCCGAGCGCGTCGAACATCGCGACGGCGGCGTCCTCGAGCGCCTTGCGCTCGGTGTCGGCGAGCGCGGCCGGGATGCGGAAGTCCGCGCCCCCGCCGTACTTCTGCTCGTAGTCGAACAGCCCGTCGGCGACGATCTCCAGCGCGGGTGCGACGGTGCGCGACCCGTCCGGGCGGGCGAGGACGGCGAGGTCGATCTCGCGGCCGACGACGAGGTCCTCGACGAGGACGCGGCCGTCCAGCGCGAAGGCGGCCGCGAGCGCGGCGGGGAGCTCGGCGGCGTCGCGGACCAGCGCGACGCCCTGGCTGGACCCGGCCGCGACCGGCTTGACGACGACCGGACGGGTCCAGCGGTAGGCGGGCGCGGCCGACGGCGTCAGCAGCACGCCGGGCGCGATGGCGATCCCGAGGTCGGCAGCGATCAGCTTCGTCGCCCACTTGTCCATCGCCAGCGCGCCGGCCAGCACGCCGGACCCGACGTACGGGACGCCGGCCAGCTCGCACAGCGCGGCGAGCGTGCCGTCCTCACCGCGCGGCCCGTGCAGCGCGGGGACGGCGACGTCGCAGGTCCGCAGCACGTGGATCGCGTCGGCGAGGTCGACGGGGCAGCCGTCGTCGCCGTGCCGCCAGCCGCCGTCGCGGTCGATGGTGAGGCGCACGACGGTGTACCCGGCGGTCTCGAGCGCGCCGGCGACGGCGGCCGCGGAGGCCAGCGACACCTCGTGCTCGCAGTTCTGCCCGCCGCCGACGACGGCGACCCGGGCGGTTCCGGCGGCGCTCATCGGACGCTCCGCAGTCCGGTCGGACCCGCTGTGCGATGAGCACCCCTACGTACCGGTGCGTGGAGGTGCTCATCGCCAACGGTCCGGCGGGTGACCCGCCCGCCGATGCCGGTGACGATCTCGTGCTCGATCGTCCCCGCCCACGCGGCCCAGTCGGCCGCCGTCGGCTCGCCGTCGTCGCCGGGGCCGAACACCGTCGCGACCTCGCCGGGCGAGACCGCATCGTCCCCGAGGTCGACGACGGCCTGGTCCATGGAGATCAGTCCGACGACGCGGCGGCGGCGGCCGCGGACCAGCACCTCGGCCCGCCCGTCCGGCCCGGACGCGGACCGCGGCAACCCGTCGGCGTACCCGAGCGGCAGCAGCCCGAGGTGCGTCGCCGCCGTCACCGTCCAGGTGTGCCCGTAGCCGACCGGCGTCCCGGCCCGCACGCGGCGGACCGACACGACCGGGGCGGTCAGCGTCAGCGCCGGTCGCAGCCGGACGGTGCCCGAGGGGTCGATGCCGAACAGCCCGGCGCCGACACGGACCAGCGTGTGGTGGGTCCGCGGGTCGGTGAGGGTCGCGGCCGTCGCGGCGAGGTGCCGGTGCGCCGGCCGCAGCCCGGTGGCGCGGGCGACCTCGACGCCCCAGGCGAACCGGGTCCGGCCGGTGGCGTTGGAGGGGTCGGCGGGCACGTCGGCGCAGGCCAGGTGGCCCATCACGCCGTCGACCCGCAGGAGCCCGCGCTGTTCGGCGAGGCGCGCGGCCCGGCACAGCCGGGCCCACTCGGCCAGGGGAGCGCCGTCGCGGGCCAGGCCGGTGTCGAGGTGCAGGTGCACGTGTGCGGTCCCCGCGGTCGTGGCCGCGGCCACGACGGCGTCGAGGTGGTCGCGGCTGGGGACGGCCAGATCGGTCCCGGCGGCGACGGCGGCCGCGTAGTCCGCGTCGACCGGGTTCAGCCAGCTGAGGATCGGCGCGCCGACGCCCGCGGCGCGCAGGGCCAGCGCCTCGTCGACGCTGGTGACGCCGAGCCGGGTCGCGCCCGCGGCGAGCGCCGTCACGGCGACCTCAGCGGCGCCGTGGCCGAACCCGTCGGCCTTGACGACCGCCATCAGGGCCGCGCCGGGCGCATGGGCGGCGATGTCGCGCGTGTTGGCGGCGACGGCGGCGAGGTCGGCGGTGAGAGTGGGCCGGCTGGTCACGGCGACGGGTCGCGTCTCGATCGCGAGGGCGCTCATGCCGCCACCAGGCGGGCGCTGACGGGGCCGTAGAGGGCGGCCGGCGCCCCGGTCGTCAGCGCCCAGTAGCGGTCGCCGTAGCTCCAGTGCCACCACTCGGTCGGGTAGTTCACCAGCCCGGCCGACCCGAGGACGTCGGCGAGCAGGGCACGGCGCACTCGCGCCTCCGGGCTGATGGTCGTGGCGGCGAAGTAGCAGGCGCCCTCACTCTGCTCCGGCGTGGCGTCGATAGGGGTGCCGAGGTCCAGCTCGCGCCCGTCGCCGTCGACCAGAGTGAGATCGACGGCCGCTCCCGCCACATGCGGGGCGACGGCGACCGGGGCGACGAACCGGCTGGTCAGGCGCTCGAGTTCGACGGGGTCGCCGTCCAGGCCGGAGTGGACGGCGGACAGCTCCGCCGCGTAGCGGGCGATGATCGCGCGCTGATCGGCGACGCTGCGGTGCCCCTCGACCACGCACAACCCGACGCCGCCGGGCAGCCGGTCGCGGGCCAGGAGGAGCCGCTGGGCGAGTGAGACCCGCACGGTCGCCCGCGCCGGGCCGAACGACGGGGGGAGCTCGACGAGCGGCTCGCCCTCGTCGTCGACGGGTATGGCAGCGACCCGTGGGTCGGACAGGAGGATCGTCATGTCCGGCACGCTAGGAATCGCGGCCGGTCCGGGTCCTCCACCTGAGGTGCCGGACCGCTGTCCCCGAGGACGAGATCCCTGACCCTCGGGTCCGGGCGGGCCGCTCCCGGTCCCCGGGCGCGACGTTCGCCGGACGGTCACGTCCTGTCATCCTCCCCGTTGATCCCGGCGGGAAGCGTGAGTCCATGGATGTCTCCCCCCAGCGTCCCCTGTCCCGTCGTCTCTTCGTCACCGGCCTCGGCGCGACCGCCGCCGCGGCCTCCGTCCCCGGTCTCATCCGCGTCGACGGCGCGCACGCGGCGCCGCCCGGCACCGGCGGCACGCTGCCGGACGGTGTCTTCTCCCTCGGCGTCGCCTCGGGCGACCCGCTGCCCGGCGGTGTCGTGCTGTGGACCCGTCTCGCCCCGGACCCCCTGTTCGGCGGCGGCATGCCGGACCGTCCGTACCCCGTCGAGTGGGAGGTCGCCGAGGACGACACGTTCGCCCGCGTCGTCCGCCGCGGCCGGGTCGTCGCGCTGCCGCAGCAGGGCCACAGCGTCCACGCCGAGGTCGAGGGCCTCCAGCCCGGCGCGACCTACGCCTACCGCTTCCGCGCCGGCGGCCGCATCTCGCCCGTCGGGTACACCAAGACCGCGCCGGCCGGCTCCGTCGCCGCCGTGCGGTTCGCGTTCGCCAGCTGTCAGAACTGGCAGGACGGCTACTTCACCGCCTATCACCATCTCGCCGGTGAGGATCTGGACTTCGTCGCGTTCCTCGGCGACTACATCTACGAGTCCGTGCCGCGCACCACCACCGTCCGCACCCACGAGGGCACCGGCGAGCCGGTCAGCCTGGTGCAGTACCGCAACCGGCACGCGCAGTACCGCTCCGACCCGAACCTGCAGGCCGCACACGCCAGCTTCCCGTGGATCGTCACCTGGGACGACCACGAGGTCGACAACAACTGGGCCGACGAGATCCCGCAGGACCCCGCCCAGCAGAGCCCCGAGGCGTTCCGGGCCCGGCGGCAGGCCGCCTTCCAGGCGTACTACGAGCACATGCCGCTGCGCCGCGGGTCCCGGCCGCGCGGGCTGGACCTGCAGCTGTACCGCCGGCTGCGCTTCGGCGACCTCGTCGACCTGCACGTCCTCGACACCCGGCAGTACCGCTCGGACCAGCCGACGACGCTCGAGCAGGCCGAGACCGCGCCGCTCACCATGACCGGCGAGGAGCAGGAGCGCTGGCTCGTCGACGGCCTCACCGACGGCGGCACGCGCTGGAACCTGCTGGCCAACCAGGTGATGTGGGCACAGAACGACCGCACGGCCGGCGAGGTCGACACGTTCGACTTCGACAACTGGGACGGCTACCGCGTCCAGCGACGCCGCATGCTCGAGCTGTTCGGCCGCGGCGAGGTGAACAACCCGGTCGTGCTGACGGGGGACCGGCACTGCACGTGGGTGGCCGACCTCGAGCCCGATTTCGACGACCCGTCGTCGCCGGTCGTGGGCGCGGAGATCACCGGCACCTCGATCTCGTCGGGCGGCGACTCCGACCCGGTGGCGTTCCAGAACACCTACCGGCCCATCGCCGAGGAGAGCCCGCACTGGAAGTACTGGGACAACCAGCGCGGCTACGTCGTCTGCGACGTGACTTCCGAGCGGATGCTCAGCTCGTTGCGGCTGGTCGACACCGTCTGGCAGCCCGAGGGCGCCACGGTGCGGACGTCGGCGCAGTTCCTCGTCGAGGCGGGGCGGCCCGGAGTCACCGTCGAGTACCAGGAGCCGCGCACGACGCAGCTGCGGGCCCAGGCCCGGCGCGACGCCGGGCCGGTCTATGAGGTCGACGACGTCGAGGAGCTCGCGGACCTGCAGCGCTGACACCGTCCGCGCCCCTGAGCGGTCCGGCGCCGCGCTCTCATCGGGCGGGCGCGGCGCCGGACCTCGTCGAATCCTCCGGGACCCCGCCGGACTCCCCGTGGGCAGTCAGTCGCGCCCGGCCGCGCACGTGACGTCGACCTCGTTGCCCTCGGTGTCGGCGAGCGTCCAGTACGTGGGCCCGGCGTCCCGGACCATGCGGCCGCCCGCGGCGAGCGCCGCCGCGACCCGGGCCTCGGCCAGTTCCGGCGCGACCCAGACGTCGATGTGGATGCGGTTGCGCTGCGGGCGCGGCGCGTCCATGTCCTGGAACCAGATCGACGGGCCGCGCCAGCGCGGGTCGACGAGGTCCTCGTCGGGGCTGTCGGCGCGCCGTTCGTAGCCGAGCACGGCCGCCCAGAACGGCATGACGTCGGCGCTGACCAGGGCGTCGACGGTGAGCTGCACCGTCTGGACCAGCCCCGGGTCGGCGGCGAGGCCCTGCTCGCGGGCGAGTGCCGAGATCCGCTTCGCCAGGTCGAGGTCGTCGGTGGTCATGCCCATGTAGTCGTCGGCGACGGTGAGCAGCCGGACGGTGACGGTGTCGCGCTGCAGGTCGACGTCGGGACGGTGGGGGACGCCGTCGCCGACGGCCGCCGCGATCGCCTCGACGAGCCGGGCGCCGGCGGAGAACGAACCCGTGCGGAAGACCGCGGTGGCGCCGTCGCCGACGACCCGCCAGTCCTGCGACTCGGCGTCGGCGTGGAACACGCGCATGGTGATCGGTTCGGTCATGTCACTCTCCGGTGCTGCCGTCGACGGACTCGCGCAGCAGGTCGGCGTGGCCGTTGTGCCGCGCGTACTCCTCGATCATGTGGGTGAGGACCCAGCGCAGGCTGGGGGAGCGGCCGTCGGGCCAGGCGCGGTCGGTGGGCCGGTCGAGCCCGCCGTCGGCCACGGCCGCGGCGACGTTCGCGCGGGACCGCTCGACCGCCTGCTCCCAGAGCGCGAACAGCTGCTCAGGGGTGTCGTCGGCGGCGGAGTGCCAGTCCCAGTCGTTGTCGACGGCCCAGTCGACGGTGTCCCACGGGGCGCTGCGCTCGCGGTCGAACAGCCAGCGGCTGAACCAGTCGTCCTCGACGTAGGCGAGGTGCTTGAGCAGCCCGCCGAGCGTGATGGCAGAGGCCCCGACGGTGGCGTTGAGGTCCGTGCTTCCGAGGCCGCGGCACTTCCACGCCAGCGTCGCACGGTGGAAGTCGAGGAACCCGAGCAGCGTCGCGAGCTCGTCGCCGTTGGGCGGTGGCTCCGGCCGGCCGTGCTCGTCCACGTCCGTCACCGCTGACCGGCCTTCGCGGCAGCGTCGTTGATGGCCCGGCCGAGGTCCTCGGGCCGGCTGAACTGCGGCCAGTGACCGGTGGGGAGGTCGACGTACTCGACGTCGCGGAGCTTGGTGAACTCCTGCACCGGCGGCTCACCGCCGTCGATCCACTCGCGCAGGTCGGCGGCGGAGAACTCCGGGCAGATGACGGTGACCGGGACGTCGTAGCGGCGGTCGCTGGTGAGCTGGATCGGGTCGGTGGTGACCCGCTGGGGCGACGGGACGGCGCGGGCGCGGAAGTCGGCGCGGGCGGCGTCGTCGAGATCCCTCAGGTCGTCCTCGCCGATGTCCTCCCAGCTCGGGAGCGGGATCTCGCCGTTCTCGGCCGCGAACTCGCCGAGCGGCTCGCCGTCGGCAGCCGGGAACCCGCCGATGAACACCGTCCGCGCGACGCGGTCGGGCCTGGCGTCGCCGGCGGCGAAGGCGAGCGCCGAGCCGAGCGAGTGACCGACGACGAGCACCGTGCCCTGGTCCGCCGGCACCGCGTCGACGGCCGCGACGACCGCGTCGACGTGGTCGCGCAGGGTGATGTTCGAGCGGTCGGCGTCCTTCGACTCCAGGCCGGGGAGCGTGAGCGGGTGTGCGATGTGTCCGGCCTGCTCGAGGACGGGGATCACCCGGTCCCACGACGAGCCGTCGAGCCAGAGGCCGGGGATCAGAACGATGTGCATGCTGGTTCGCCCTCTCGGGGTTCGGTATGATCCAGTTCAACGGATCAATCCAAGCTAGTCGAACGGACCGGAAATGTCGATCGATCGCGCGATGCCGGACTACGACCTGGACGACCAGGCCGTCGTGACGGCTCCGGCTCAGCTGCGCGCGATGTCCGACCCGCTCCGATCGACCATCCTCGATCTCGTCCTCGAGCGGGCGGCGACGGTGTCCGAGCTGGCTGTGGCGGTGGGTCGCCCCAAATCGACGGTGGCTCACCACGTGGGGGTGCTGGTCGACGCCGGCATGCTCCGCGTGGTCCGGACCCGGCGCGTGCGGGCCATCGACGAGCGCTACTACGGCCGGACGGCTCGACTGTTCCGCATCGGCGAGATCGACCACCCGGTGATCTGGGAGAACGATCTGTCCGTGGCGGCGGCCGAAGCGCGGGCGGCGTACGAGGCGGACGTGATGATGAGCATCCACCGGCATGCCCGGATACCGCGCGAGCG
Source organism: Jiangella ureilytica (assembly GCF_004348545.1). GTDB lineage: Bacteria > Actinomycetota > Actinomycetes > Jiangellales > Jiangellaceae > Jiangella > Jiangella ureilytica. The sequence continues at coordinate 36,174 of NZ_SMKL01000046.1, forward strand.
GGGGATGGAGTTCTGGGAGAAGGTGCTGGAGCTGGTCCGCGAGTTCAGCACCATGCCCCGCTCCGGTGACACCGTCTTCGCCTTCGTCGCGGGGTTGTACCCGACCGACCACCCCGCCCTGCCCGATCCGTCGCCTGACGGCGACAGCTGAGGGTCGTGGGGTTGCGCTGGGTTCCCCGTCCCCCTGCTGCCCATTCTCTTAGCCGCGGGCACCCGCCTCAAGTCGGCGCGCCTGGGGGCGCTATGGACGTGACCCGTGCACCCGCGGCCTACGAACGGGCAGCTATCAGGGGGACGGGGGAGTCTGGCGACGGGTGCGGGGCCGACGGGCCCGCTGGTGTCCGCGATGGGGGATTTCCCGGTGTTCGTGGGGCCATCACGAGGGTTGCTGCCGCTTCACGAGGCCTGCATGCCTCGTGAAGCGGCAGAACGCCTGGTGATGTAGGCGATCCTTGGTGATCATCGCTGTCCACAGCCCGGCGAACCGGACGATACGAGCACGCGTACGGCGAGGCGTCGCCAGTTCCTCCCCGTCCCCTGATAGCTGCCCGTTCTCGGCCGGGGCCGTGCGGGTCGAGTCCGTCTCTCCGGCGCGAAGCGCCCGATCGTCGGACTCGAGGCGCACGGTCGCGGCAAGAGAATGGGGCAGCAGGGACGGGGCCCACCTCATCACCCCGGCAAACGCCCCGCCCCACCAGAAACCCCTTGGGTGCGCCACATCACCAGACGGCGGCTTGCATACTCATGCGGAACCTTGCATACTTTTGCTCGTGTCCAAGGTGCTCACCTCCCTGCCCGCCGGCGAGCGGGTCGGCATTGCGTTCTCCGGCGGCCTCGACACCTCCGTGGCGGTGGCGTGGATGCGCGACAAGGGGGCGGTGCCGTGCACGTACACCGCCGACCTGGGCCAGGCCGACGAGGACGACATCGACTCGGTGCCGGGGCGGGCGAAGCTCTACGGCGCCGAGATCGCGCGTCTGGTCGACTGCCGCGCCGCGCTGGTCGAGGAGGGGCTGGCCGCGCTGACCTGCGGCGCCTTCCACATCCGCAGCGGCGGCCGCGCCTACTTCAACACCACCCCCCTCGGCAGGGCGGTCACGGGCACGCTCCTGGTCCGGGCGATGCTCGAGGACGACGTCCAGATCTGGGGCGACGGGTCGACGTTCAAGGGGAACGACATCGAGCGGTTCTACCGCTACGGCCTGCTCGCCAACCCGAACCTGCGCATCTACAAGCCGTGGCTCGACGCGCAGTTCGTGGGCGAGCTGGGCGGCCGGCGCGAGATGAGCGAGTGGCTGCGCGAGCACGACCTCCCGTACCGCGACAGCACCGAGAAGGCGTACTCGACCGACGCGAACATCTGGGGCGCGACGCACGAGGCGAAGACGCTCGAGCACCTCGACAACGGCATCGAGACCGTCGACCCGATCATGGGGGTCCGGTTCTGGGACCCGGCGGTCGAGATCGCCACCGAGGACGTCACCATCGGCTTCGACCAGGGCCGCCCCGTCAGCATCAACGGCCAGCAGCACAGCAACGCCGTCGACCTCGTTCTCGAGGCCAACGCCATCGGGGGGCGGCACGGGCTGGGCATGTCCGACCAGATCGAGAACCGCATCATCGAGGCCAAGAGCCGCGGCATCTACGAGGCGCCCGGCATGGCCCTGCTGCACGCGGCCTACGAGCGGCTGGTCAACGCGATCCACAACGAGGACACCGTCGCCAACTACCACAACGAGGGCCGGCGGCTCGGCCGGCTCATGTACGAGGGCCGCTGGCTCGACCCGCAGGCGCTCATGCTGCGCGAGTCGCTGCAGCGCTGGGTCGGTTCGGCGGTGACGGGCGAGGTGACGCTGCGGCTGCGGCGCGGCGAGGACTACTCGATCCTCGACACCACGGGCCCGGCGCTGAGCTACCACCCGGACAAGCTGTCCATGGAGCGCACCGAGGACTCCGCGTTCGGTCCGCTCGACCGCATCGGCCAGCTGACGATGCGCAACCTCGACATCGCCGACTCGCGGGCCAAGCTCGAGCAGTACGCCGGCCTCGGCATGGTCGGCAGCACGCACGCGGAGCTGATCGGCGCCACGCACCTGGTCGGCGAGCTGGCCCGGGGCGGCGCCGAGGCCATCGCCTCGCGCGGTGAGGTCGACGCCGACGATGTCATGCTCGACCGGGCGGCCATGGAGGCCGGCACCGACTGACCCGGTACCACGCAGCCGATCGGCGACGGCGGCGGCTCCCCTTCCCGGGAAGCTGCCGCCGTCGTCGACCAGCACCAGGACCGGCGTGTGTCCTTTCAGACGATGGCGTCGAGGCGCTCCAGCGCCTCCAGGTAGCCCTCGCCCATGCCGCTCTCGACGCCCTGGCGCAGGGCGTCGGCGTCGGGGAAGCCGGCGGTGATGCTGACGCGTGTGCCCGCGTCGTCGGCGGTGAAGGTGACGTCGGTGGGGACGCTGTCGCCGCGGGCGACCCAGTCCGCGGTCGCCTGCTGGTCGAGGTAGCTCAGCCGCTCTCGCGGGCGCACCTCGCGGTACGTGGCGACGAGATGGACGGGGCCGCGGGAGCCGTCGTCGGCGGCCATGGAGTACCACCACTGGCCGCCGGGGCGCACGTCCATGCGCTCGACGGTGGTGGACCAGCCGTGCGGCCCCCACCAGCGGGCGATGGCGTCGGGCTCGGTCCACGCGGCCCACACACGGTCGGCGGCCGCGGGGTAGTGCCGGGTGATGGTCAGCGTGTGGGCCTGCTCGTCGATGACGATGCTGTCGGTGGTCATGAGCGCTCTCCGTTCGGGTCGGTGTCGTCGAGGAAGTCGCCGAGGCGGTCCAGCCGCCCGGTCCACAGGACGGTGAAGCTCTGCGCCCAGGCGCTGATGTCGCGCAGCGGCTCCGGGCACAGCCGGTAGATGCGCTGCTGGGCCTGCCGGGTCGCCTCGACGACGCCGGCCTCGGCCAGCAGCTTCAGGTGCCGCGAGACGTGCGGCTGCGCCATTCCGAGCGCGTCGACGATGGCGCCGACGCTGCGCGGGCCGGTCCGGAGCAGCTCGACGATGCGGAAGCGATTGGGCTCCGCGATCACGCTGAGCCGGTGCTGCAGCTCGTCCATGGCGTCGAACATACACGAAAGCATATATACATACAAGCAGATGTTCGGGCGTGCCCTCTACGCTGAGCGGATGGTGGACATCGAGCCGGTGGCCGTCACGGTCGATCGGGCCGTGCTCGCCGACCTGGGCGAGCGGCTGCGGGCCACCCGCTGGCCGAGGCGCGAGGCGGCGGACACCGCGCTCGGCCCGCGGACGGCCGAGCTGCGCGAGCTCTGCGGCTGGTGGGCCGAGGGGTTCGACTGGCCGGCCGCCGAGGCGCGCGTCAACCGGGCCCGGCAGCTGCTCGTCCGGCCCGGCGGCGGCGCGGGTGGCGCCGCCGTCCATGTCGCGATCCACGACGGCGACGACCGGCCGCCGCTGCTCCTGCTGCACGGCTGGCCGAGCAGCTTCCTCGAGTTCGAGCGGCTGGTCCCGCTGCTGGCGCCGCGCACCGTCGTCGTCGCGTCGTTACCGGGCTACGGGCTGTCCGAACGCCCGGCCGGACGGTGGACCACCCGCGACACCGCCAGGCAGCTGGCCGCCGTCATGACGACCCTGGGGCATGAGCGATTCGTCGCGCACGGGACCGACTGGGGGTCGGCCGCCGCGACCTGGCTGGCGCTGGACCGGCCGGACGCCGTGGCCGGGCTGCACCTGTCCAACGTCGACCTCGGCCCGTCGCTAACAGAGGACGAGCAGCCGACGGCCGAGGAACGCGACCACCTCGACCGGTTCGACGCCTGGTGGCGGGGTGAGAACGGCTACAAGGAGATCCAGGCGACGCGGCCCGGCGCGCTGGCGCCGGCGCTGCTCGACTCGCCGGCCGGGCTGGCCGCGTGGGTGCTCGACAAGTGGGACTCGTGGACCGACCCTGCCCTCGGCCCGACAGTGGCAGCCCGGGTCGGGCGCGACGCGCTTCCCGAGCTGCTGACCTGGTGGTGGGCGACGGGCACCATCGAGACCTCGGTGCTCGACTACGCCGACAACCGCGCGGCCGGCACGACGGTGCTGCCGCCGGGCGCCCGGGTCGAGGTGCCCACGGCGGTCGCCCGGTTCGGCCGCGAGCGCGGGTTCCGCGAGGACGCGCCGCGGTCGTGGCTGGAGCGGATCTACCGGCTGGAGCGGTGGACCAACATGCCGCGCGGCGGCCACTTCGCCGCCCTCGAGGCCCCCGACCTGCTCGCCGCCGACCTGATGTTCTTCGCCGACGCCGTCAGCTGAGGATGCGGAGCCGGCGCGGCATCCTCCGCCCGCGCTGCACTGGACCTGCGGCCCTGTCGGTGCCGGATGAGAGGGTGCCGCCATGACCGCCACCCACCCGTCCCGTGGGCGCTGCAGCGCCGCCGGCTCGAGCGCGCCTCCGACTACTGGCTGAGCACCACCCGTCCCGACGGGCGGCCGCACGTGGTGCCGCTGTGGGGTGTGTGGCTCGACGGCCGGTTGTACTTCAGCACCGATCCCGCCTCGGTCAAGGGCCGCAATCTCGCGGGCGAGCCGCGCGCGGCCGTGCACATCGACGGCGGTCACGACGTGCTGATCATCGAGGGGGCGGCGGCGCGGGTCGACGACGACACCGTCCACGCCCGGGTCGACGACGCCATGGCGGCCAAGACGTTCACCCGCTGGGTGTGGAACGGCGGCCCCGACCCGACGCCGGCCGACGGCTGATCGTCGCCGGCACCCGGGCCGCGAAGGCGTCAGCCGTGGTCACGATCGTGCGCTGCATCGCCGCGGCGGCTCGCGTGGGTGTCACGTCGGAGCGGTGCGCCAGGCTGACGGTGCGGGTCAGCGTCGGCCCGGTGAGCCGCACCGAGCGCAGCCCGGGCCGGTCCAGCAGGACCATCGCGGGCACGACGGCGACGCCCAGGCCGCGCTCGACGAAGCGCAGCACCGCGTCCATCTCGGCCCCTTCGAGCACGACCGACGGCGTGAGTCCGGCGGCCCGGAACGCCGCCTCCGTCGTGACGCGCAGGTCGTAGCTCTCGTGGAAGACGATCTGTGGCAGGCCGGCCAGCTCGGCCAGGCCGAGCGACGCCCGTGTGGTCACCGGTGGCCGGGCCGCCGACGAGATGACCACGAGCTCCTCGGTCAGCAGGGGAGTGCGGGTGAGGCTGGCGCCGGCGACCGGCGGTCCCTCGGACGCGGTGATGAGCGCGAGGTCCAGTGCGCCGCCGGCCAGCTCGTCGACCAGCGCGCGCGAGCCGCCCTCCGTCAGGTGCAGGTCGATGCCCGGATGGGCGCCGTGGAAGGCGCTGACCGCCTCGGCGACCAGGCTGATGCACAGGGTGGGCGTGGCGCCGAGCCGCACCCGCCCACGCCGCAGCCCGGCCAGCTCGGCCATCTCGCGGTGGACGGAGTCGGCGTCGGCGAGCATGCGCCGCGCCAGCGGCAGCAGCGCCTCGCCGGCCGCGGTGAGCGAGATGTGCCCGCGGGCGCGGTGGAACAGCTCGGCACCCAGCTCGTGCTCCAGCGTCGAGATCTGCCGGCTCAGCGAGGGCTGGGCCAGATGCAGGTGCTCGGCGGCGCGGGTGAAGTGGCCGAGCCGGGCGACCTCGACGAAGCCACGCAGCTGGTCCAGGTTCATACACCATAGCCTACGCGCATCGAAACGAGCTGAACAATGCATTGGAGTTATCGTCGGATCCGGCCTAGCGTCGAAGACATGAGAGAACGCCAGCTGTCCACCACCGTGCTCGTCATCGGAACGGGAGGGTCGGGCCTGCGAGCGGCCATCGAGGTCGCCGAGCAGGGCGTCGACGTGCTCGCCGTCGGCAAGCGGCCCCGTCACGACGCCCACACCGCGCTCGCGGCCGGCGGCATCAACGCCGCCCTCGGCACCATGGACGCCGACGACAGCTGGCAGCAGCACGCCGCCGACACGATCAAGGAGAGCTACCTCCTCGCCAACCCGCACACGGTCGAGATCGTCGCACGCGGCGCCGAGCGCGGCATCCGCGACCTCGAGCGCTACGGCATGAGCTTCGCCCGCGAGGCCGACGGCCGCATCTCGCAGCGCTTCTTCGGCGCGCACACGTTCCGGCGCACCGCGTTCGCCGGCGACTACACGGGCCTGGAGATCCAGCGGACGCTGGTGCGCCGCACCGAGGAGCTGGACATCCCCATCCTCGACACCGTCTACGTCACGCGCCTCCTCGTGCGCGACAACGTCGTCTTCGGCGCGTACGGCTTCGACCTGCGCGACGGCACCCGCTACCTCATCCACGCCGACGCCGTCATCCTCGCGGCCGGCGGCCACACCCGGATCTGGCGCCGCACCTCGTCGCGCCGCGACGAGAACACCGGCGACGCGTTCCGGCTCGCCGTCGGGGCCGGCGGCCGGCTGCGCGATCCCGAGCTCGTGCAGTTCCACCCGTCGGGCATCATCGAGCCCGAGAACGCGGCCGGCACGCTGATCTCCGAGGCGGCCCGCGGCGAGGGCGGCATCCTGCGCAACGCCCTCGGCGAGCGGTTCATGGACCGCTACGACCCCGACCGCATGGAGCTGTCGACCCGCGACCGCGTCGCGCTGGCGGCGTACACCGAGATCAAGGAGGGTCGCGGCACCGCGAAGGGCGGCGTGTGGCTCGACGTGTCGCACCTGCCGCGCGAGACGATCATGTCCCGGCTGCCGCGGGTCTACCAGACCATGCTCGAGTTCCAGATGCTCGACATCACCACGTCACCGGTCGAGGTCGCGCCGACGGCGCACTACTCCATGGGCGGCGTGTGGGTCCGGCCCGACGACCACGGCACCGGCGTCGACGGCCTCTACGCCATCGGCGAGGCGGCCAGCGGGCTGCACGGCGCCAACCGGCTCGGCGGCAACTCGCTGATCGAGCTGCTGGTCTTCGGCCGCATCGTGGGCCGGGCGGCCGTCGCGCACTCCGCCGGCCTCGACGCCCAGCGCCGCTCGCCCGACGCGGTGGCGCTGGCCCGCGCCGAGGTCGACACCCTGCTGGCGGCCGACGGTCCCGAGAACGTCCGCGCCCTGCAGCGGGCCGTCCGCGACACCATGACCGAGCACGCCGGCGTGGTCCGCGACGAGACCGGCCTGCGGGCCGGCCTCGCCCGGCTGGACGAGATCGAGGCCCGCATCGGCGCCGTCGGCATCCATCCCGACATCGCCGGGTTCCAGGACCTCGCCCACGCCTTCGACCTGAAGTCGTCCGCACTGGCCGCCCGGGCGACCCTCGAGGCCGCGCTCGAGCGCCGTGAGACACGCGGGTGCCACAACCGCAGCGACTTCCCCGAGCTCGATCCGGCGCTGCAGGTCAACCTCGTGTGGTCGCCCACGGCGGGGGTCGTCCGCGAGGAGATCCCGCCGGTGCCGGCCGAGATCGCGGCCCTCATGCGCGAGGTCGACACCGAGGGCAAGCTCGTCGAGTAGCCGCGGCGTCCGGTCGGCCGTTTCCTCCATGATCATCGCTTTCTCCAGGTGTGGGCGCGTTTTCGTCATTCCGGGCGACACCGGGTCACGGCTAGCGTCACGCGGCGGGGGACCCCCAGCCCCCGTCCGCAGCACCTCGAGGAGGAGTGCCGTGTTCCCAGGTTCGAGACGCCGCAGGCGGCCCGCCACACTGGCCGCTGCCGCCGTCGTCGTCACCACGTCCGTCGTCGCGTCGCTCATGACGACCGACATCGGCGTGGTGCCGGCGCAGGCGCTGACCACGCACACCGTCACGTCCCCGGACGGCGAGATCACCTTCGCCGTCCACGAGCAGCCGTCCGGCGCGCTGACCTACGAGGTCACCGCCGGCACCACCCAGATCTTCGAGGAGTCGCCGCTGGGCATCGCGACCAGCGGCGTCGACTTCTCGACCGGCCTCACCTACGCGAGCCAGAGCCGCAGCACCATCGACCAGACCTACACGCTGCCCGCCGGCACCAAACCGTCGTACCGCGACCACGCCAACGAGCTGGTGCTCAGCTACACCAAGGGCGGCCAGACGATGCGGCTGGTCGTCCGCGCCTACGACGACGGCGTCGCCTACCGCTACGTGCTGCCCGGCGGCGGTGGCGCCGTCAGCATCACCGACGAGAAGAGCGGGTTCCGGCTGCCGGCGCCCACCGGCGGCTGGGCCGCGGTGTGGAACGGCAACTACGAGCAGGACTACGTCTACCGCAGCGCCGCGGGGTTGAACGACGGCACCGAGCTGACGATGCCGCTGCTCGCGTCGATCGACGACAACGCGTACTTCACCGTCATCTCCGAGGCCAACGTCTACAACGCCGGCGCCGGCTACGCACCGGCGCTGCTCAAGGGCAGCCAGGCCAACGACGGCCTGCTGAACGTCGAGCGCACGCCGGACCAGGCGTTCCCGATCTCGAGCACGTACCCGTTCCAGACGCCGTGGCGGGCCGCCGTCATCGCCGAGGACCTGAACGTGCTGGTCAACTCCGACCTCGTGCAACACCTCAACCCGCCCGCGACGGCCGACGCGGACTGGGTGAAGCCCGGCCGGGCCGCGTGGTCCTGGTTCAGCGACGGCGACAGCGCCGCCGACCTCGACAAGCAGAAGCAGATGGTCGACTTCGCCGCGTCCATGGGCTTCGAGTACGTCACCGTCGACTGCTGCTACGACCCCGACGTGGACCTGCCGGCCATCTCGCAGTACGCCGCCCAGCGCAACGTCGACATCTTCGCCTGGGTCACCGCCGAGCCGTTCGCCACGCCCGCGCAGGCCGACGCGCTGGCCGCCGAGCACAAGGCGTACGGCGTCGCCGGGCTCAAGGTCGACTTCTTCCTGAACGACTCGCAGGAGGTCATGGGCTGGTACCAGTCCATCGGCGACGCGGCCGGCGAGCACGAGCTGATGTTGAACTTCCACGGCAGCACCAAACCGGGCGGCGAGAACCGCACCTGGCCGTGGGTCGTCACCTCCGAGGCCGTCGCCGGCACCGAGCACTACCTGTACCCGCCGCCCACCACCGCCCGGCTGGACGCGACGTTCCCGTTCGTCCGCAACCCGATCGGCGGCATGGACTACACGCCGACGATGATCTCGCTGAACGGCTCGATCCTCACCCAGGCGCACACGCTGGCGCAGGCTGTCGTCTTCACGTCGGGCATGGTCAACTACTCCGACTCCGCCGCCGCGTACGAGCAGTGGCCGGGCCGGCACCTCATGCGCGCCGTCCCGACGGTGTGGGACGAGACCCGCGTGGTCGAGGGCTTCCCGGGCGACCACGTCACCATGGCCCGGCGCAGCGGCGACGACTGGTTCATCGGCGCGATGACGGACCCGGCCCGGACGGCGTCGGTGCCGCTGTCGTTCCTCGGCTCCGGCACCTACACCGCAACGATCTTCAATGACGACGCCGGCGGGCGCGTCTCCAGCGTGACGACGCAGACGGTGACCAGCGCATCCACGCTCTCGCTGCCGATGATCGCCACCGGCGGCGCGGCCGTGCACATCTCCAAGACCCCACTGGCCCAGATCGGCAGCGGCGACGTGCGCTACGAGGCCGAGGCGCCGGGCAACACCATCACCGGCGGCGCGGGCGCGGACACCTGCAAGGGCTGCTCCAAGGGCGCCAAGGTCGGGTTCCTCGGCAACGGCGGCGCGGTGCAGTTCAACAACGTCATGGCGAGCACGGCCGGCACCCACGAGCTGACCTTCACCTACACGTCCGGTGACCCGCGGTCGATCCAGATCGAGGTCAACGGCGCCGTCGTCAGCACCGAGGCGCTCAAGGACTCCGGCGGCTGGGAGTTCGTCAACAAGTGGACCATCGACGTGCCGCTGAACGCCGGCGCCAACACGATCCGGTTCTCCAACCCGTCGGCGTACGGGCCGGACATCGACGCGCTCATCGTCTCGCGGCGCACCGAGGCGGAGACGGCCGGGAACACGCTGGCCGGCGGCGCGACGGTGGCGGCGTGCGGTGCGTGCTCGGGCGGCTCGAAGGTGACGGGCCTGTCCGGCGGCGGGTCGGTGACGGTCAACGGCGTCACGGCGACGGCGGCCGGCAACCACACCGTCCGCGTCGACTACGCCGCGACGGCCGACAGCACGGCGCAGGTCCGGGTCAACGGCGGCACCCCGGTCACGGTGTCGTTCCCGTCGACCGGCGGCGCGACGGCGACCGCGACGGTCACGCTCGGGCTCGGCCTGAACGCCGGCGCGAGCAACTCGGTCACCGTCACCGGCGGCGCGGGCGCCGCGCCCGACATCGACCGCATCACCGTCACGAACTGATCCATCCGGGGAGCTCCCCGCCGCTGCCCCCGCGGCCGGGGAGCTCCCCATTCATGGTCCCGTGGGGTTGGGTGGGGTTCCCCCGTCCCCCTGCTGCCCATTCTCTTGGCCCCGGACGGTCGCCTCAAGCGGACCCTGGTGGCGCTTCGCGCCGTGGGGGTCCGCTTGACCCGCCCGTCCGGGGCCTAAGAACGGGCAGCTATCAGGGGGACGGGGGGAGTCTGGCGACGGGTGCGGGGTCGGCGGTCCTGCGTGCGTCCACGTGCTGAGATTTTCCGGTGTTCGCGGGGCCATCACGAGGTTTTCTGCCGCTTCACCAGGCCTGCATGCCTGGTGATGTGGCAGAACGCCTGGTGATGTAGCGGATCGCCGATGATCATCGCGGTGCACAGTCCGGCGAACCGGGCCAACCGGGCGAAACGGGCACGCGATACGGGGA
>NZ_SMKL01000047.1 GCF_004348545.1 Jiangella ureilytica
CCCCGACGCTGCCACCGGGCATGCGCCAGCCCGAACCCGTCACCGTCCCCGACCCCGCCACGGTCGACGGCGGCGACCCGACCGCCGTCGCCGTCGCGGCGCTGACCGCGGCCTACAGCTTCGACACCGCGCACGACGCGTCGTCGGCCGACGCCATGGACCGGGCGCAGACCTGGCTCGCTGCGCCGTACGACTCCTCCGCCTACGACCTCGACGGCCTGCGCCAAGACGTCGAGCGCGACTGGGAGCGCTGGTCCCAGCACCAGGCGTTCGCCTCGATCAACGGCATCGAGCCGCACACCACCGACGTCGACACCCCCGACACCGCCACGCGCGCCGAGCGCCGGTTCTACGTCCGCATGACGCCCATCGGCCGCGACGCGTGGAACGGCCCGCTCGTCGAGCACCAGTGGTTCGCGTTCCTCGAGCGCGCGTCGGCCGGCGACCCGTGGCGCGTCGTCGGGCTGCAGACGCCGCTGGCGCATCGCTGAGCCGTCCCCTTGTCACAACACCCCCGCAAGACGCACCTTCGAAGACGAGGACACGAACGCACCGAACGAGAGGCAGCCGGCGTGGCGCGACATGACCCGGTCGAGTCCTTCACCACCGGCTCCGGACCCCCGGAGCCTGAGGCGAAGGACGACAGGTTCGCGTCGGCGCGCCCGGCCGGGCCCACCATCAAGGGCTTCACGCCCGCGCAGCTCACGGCCACCGCCATCGGCACGGTCCTCCTGGCCGTCAGCCTGTGGGCCATCCTCGCCAGCCTCGACCAGGCGGTCATCGGCGTGCTGTTCCTGCTGCCGACACTGGCCTGCGCCTGCGCGTTCTACGCGGTGGGCGTGCGCCGGCGCATGCGCCAGGGGGTCATCGACGAGCTGGCCGAGGTGCTGGCCCGGCACATCGGCGTGCCCGACGCGACCTACCTCGACATCGACGCGCGGCAGTGGCAGGGTCGCGGCTGGGTCGGCGTGCCGCACGTGCTGAACATCCAGTACCCCACCGAGGTCGACGACTCCGCACCCGACTGGGCCTCCGGCGTCGCCGAGGCCGTGCATGCGCAGCTGGACGAGCAGTACACCGTCGGGCGGCACAACGTCCGCGGCCACCGGCTCACCCTGCGCGACCCCACCCGCACCGGCGGTACCCTGACGCCCGAACCGGCCGCCCGGGCCGACCGCGCCCGCGACGCCGTCCGCCGGGCACTGCCCGAGACGGTGGCCCGGCCGGTTCCCACACAGGCCGACCTCACGTCGTGGCTGGTCCCCCTGGGCGTCGACGGCGCCGGCACCCGGGTCGGCTGGAACCTGGCCGCGCCGCAGGGTCACCTGCTGGTGCTCGGCCGGTCCGGCGCCGGCAAGCGCGTGCTGCTCACCGGCATCGTCGTCGAGGCGGCGGCGCGCGGCTGGCCGGTGTGGATCATCGACCACCGCCGGGTCGACCTGCTGGGCGTGCGCGACTGGCCGAACGTGCAGATCGTCGCGTCCACGCTCGACGACCAGATCGTCGTGCTCAACCAGGCCTGGCGCGAGATGGAGGGCCGGGTCGCGCTCATCGAGTCCGGGTCCAGCCGCACCGAGCTCGAGCCGCTGGTCGTCGTCGTCCACCACTTCCGCGAGTTCGCGTCCGCCGTGGCCGACGCCGCCAACCGCGCCGGCCAGGGCCCCGCCGCCGCGTCGCTCGCCCTCGACCGCGTCAACGACCTGCTGCGCCACGGCCGGCAGGTCAACGTCTACGTCGTCCTGAGCATCCAGCGCGCCGACGACCCCTTGCTGCGCGAGGAGAACCGCGACGAGGTCGGCACCGTCGTCGCGCTCGGCCGGCTCGACAACCGCGCCGCGTCCACCCTGTGGAGCGGCAACGTGCCCGCGGAGCAGGCCGAACCGGTGCCCGGCCGGGCCACCGTGCAGGCCGGCGACGGCACGCCGGTGCTCATCCAGTGCTTCTGGACGCCCGACCCGCGCGAGGCCCGCCGCGTCAACGACGAACAGGACCTCTACCTGCTCGACGCCCTGCGGCCCAACGTCGTCACGCACCCGGTGCTGCATGTGCAGCGGTCGCGGGCGCTGACCGACAGTCCCGAGGCGTCGTGGCGGGTCAACCTCAACGCCGATCTCGCCGAGGGCTACGGCTCCAGCACGTCCAGCCTGGCCGACTGGAGTCGCGCCCGCACCGGTGGCTCGTCCGGCGGCTCGGCGGGCGGTTCGGCCACCATCGCTCAGACCGAGGCGGCCGGCTGGTCCGAGATGGTCATGGTGTCGCAGCTGCAGGTGGGCAGCCTCGCCCGCCTCGACGACGACACCGGCTGGGTCATCATCGAGCAGGTCGAGCCGGTCCAGAACGACGGCACCAAGCTGCTGATCCGCTGGCGTGGCAACGACGGCGCCGGCTCCCAGATGGTGTCGCGAACCCGCGCGGTGCGCATCCGGCACCTCAACGACGGCATCTACTAGGGGCAGGGACGCCGACCATGGCCGACAACGTCTCCGACAACGACCTCTTCGTGATGTTCCTGGCCGCGCCGCTGGCGCTGCCGGTTGCCGCGCCGCTGGTGTTCAGCTCGTGGGAGGAAGGCCGCGAGTGGATGATCGAACGCGGCTTCATCGCCTCGCCCGAGGACGCCGTGTGGGAGGTGCCCGGCTGGGAGGGCGCCGGCGTCAGCGGCGCCCACGTCGTCCTGGGCGTCTGCCTCATCGTGCTGGTCCTCGCCCTCGGCTCGGTCGTCTCGCGGCGCAACAGGAGCAGGAGGATCGACACCGAGGGCTGGGGCCAGGGCTGACGCTCGGGCCTGCCTCAGAAGATCTCCACGGTCACCGGTGCGCGGTGCCAGCCGAACGCGGTCGCGGTGCGCGCCACTGCGCCCGGGGTCCGCTCGGTGACCAGGCCGCCGGCCGCTAGCGTGGCCGCCGAGACGCCGCCCAGGTAGAGCGAGCCGAGCGCGCGGACGTCCAGCGCCAGGTCGGCCTCGGCGTCGGTACGTGTGACCTCGGCCGACTCGACGGACCCGGCCAGCCGCCACCGGCCCGCGTTGCCGGGGAAGGCGTCGTCGGCGACCTCGAGCACGACGTCGACGGGTGCGGCGTAGCGGCGAGCGGCCAGCGCGCCGGCGACGTCGAGGATGCGGACCCACAGCGAGCCGTCGGCCGACCCGACCAGGCCGTCGGGGTTGGTGACCAGGTGCGGCAGCGGGTCGTCGACGGGCCCGTGCGTGTACTTGACCGTGCGCACGAGGTCGATGGTCGTGAGGAACCGCCAGAGCGCGGCGTGCGCCTCGGGCGTCTCGGCCAGCAGCTCGGTGATGCGCACCTCGCCGTCGGGACCGGTGTCGCCCCAGCCGGCCTTGGTGCGGTAGCGCGCATAGCCGCGGACGCCGCCGTCGTCCTCGAACAGGACGGTGCGCTCCGCGGTCATGCCGCGCCGCCAGGCCTTGGGGTCGGCGGTGAGGTACTCCCACCACTTGCCCGGCCGGCTGGACAGCCCGGGCCGCGCGGCGCGGATGCGGTCGTAGACGGGCACGATGACGTCGAGGACGTCGCGGGTGACGGCACGCCGCAGCCGGGCGCCGTCGGGCAGGGCGCCGACCACCGAGGTGTCGCGGACGGAGATCTCGTACGACACCCGCGACGACGCGAGCCCGTAGCCGTACCGTCCGTAGATGGCGCCCTCGCTGGCCCACAGCACCGCGAAAGGCTCGGTGCCGCGGCCGTGCGCCTCGGTGAGCATGGCGTTCATGAGCGCCGTCAGCACGCCGCGCCGCCGGTGGGTCGCCGCCACCCCGACGCCGGTGACGTGCGCGGCCGGGACGACCGCGCCCGGGACGCTCATGTCGCGCGTGATGACCAGTCCCGAGCCCACGATGCTGCCCGCGTCGGTCATCAGCTGCGTCCGGTCGGGCTCGAACACCAGCCGGTTCAGGTCGGCGGTGTCGTCGTCGACGTCGTCGAGGAAGGCGCCGTGGATGTGCGCCTCGAGCTCCGTGTAGTCGTCGTCGGTGGCGGTTCGGAGTACCAGCTGGTCGTTCGTCACCGTCCTTGTCTAGCGCATGGCCCTTGGCCGGACCAGAGGTTTTCCGGGGCTTCGAGGTTCAGCCGGCCGCGAGCCGCTCGCGCTGCCGCTGCCGCTCGATCTCGTCGAGCGCCCGCCCGTGCGCGCGCCGCTTCGCCGTCAGCTCGCCGTCGACCTTCTGGCAGGCGGTCTTGAGCAGCTCGACGATCTGGTTCCAGCGCTCGGCGAGGGCCGTGCGGGCGGCGGCGAACGCGGAGTCGATGGCGGTGTCGAGCCGGCCGCGGATGGCGGCGTCGTCGGGGAGCGCCTCGGCGGTCTTCGCGGCGAGCCGCTGCCGCACGTGGGCGAGGTCGGCCTCGGTGTCGTCGCGGGCGCCGGCGGCCTGCGCGATGGCCGCCCGCAGCGCCGCGAGCGACTTCTCGAGCGCCCGGATCTCGCCCTCGAGCTGATCGGCGACCTTCATGGACGGCAGGTACACCGCTACCGCCGGGCGACGTGGACGGCCTCGTGGCCGCGGTCGCGGATGGCCCTGGCAGCCGCCGGGATGACCTGGCCGAGCCGCTTCTTGACCTGCGCGAGGTTGGTGGTGACCTGGCCGGCGCCCTTGGTGATCTGCTCGCCGCTGTCGAGGATCTGGTCGGTGCTGCGGCCGATCTGCTGGGCACCGTCGGCGATGCCGTCGACCGCGCGCTCGAGCTGGTCGGCGCTCTGGCGCAGGCTGTCGGTGAACCGGGTGACCTGTGCGGCGATGGGGCGGATCTGCGGCTCGAAGACGGCGGCGAGGTCGGTGTCGCCGCGCTGGAGGTCGTCGCAGGCCGCCTGGAGCAGCCGGGCGCCGTCCTCGGTGACGGCCGCGGCGCGTTCGAGCTCCTCGAACTTGGCCCGCGCGTTCTCGGCCCGGGCCCGCAGCCGCGCGGTGGCCGCCTTCGCCTCTTCGGCGGGCGCCCTGAGGTCGCGCAGCGCCTCGATGGCAGCATTGGCCTTCTGCTCCAGCTCGGTGAGCCCGCGCGAGGTCTCTTCGCCGCCGCGGGTGAGCCCCGCGGAGACGTCGATGAGGATCTCGCCGGATTCCTTGATGCTCGGCATCGGACGCCGCCCTTCTGGGTCTGTGGCCCGCATCCGCCGGGATCGGTCGGGCCGTCTACATCTGTAGGTGGTTTCCGGACCGCGAATGTGACGCGTTGCGGCAATTCAGTGCGGGCCAGTGCGTCTCAGAGCGCGCCGGCGCCGATGTTCGCCGCCGCCAAGGCGAGCAGGGCCGGGCCGCCGATCTGGGCCGCATACCGCGCCAGCCCCAGCGGGTGCGGCCGGCGTGCGAGGCCGGCGCCGCGGCACACCCGCGGCGACCGGCGGGCGGCCGCCACCCCCACGCCGACGGCGACGACGACGAGCGTGCAGGCGGCGAGCAGCGCGAGCGACACGGCGGCCGACGTCCGCGTGCCGGCGACGACCATGACGGCGGCACCGGCCAGCCCGGCTCCGACCGCCGCGCCCAGGGAGACGCGCCTGGTCTGCTCGTCGCGGGCCGCCAGCCAGCCGGCGAACTCCTCTTCGGCCAGCCGCAGCGCGTCGCGACGGCGGCCGAGCGACGTCAGCGCTACACCGAGATCGGCGCCGCCACCCGAGCGGCGCAGCCGGTCGAGCCCGCCCGGGCCGGCGGTTCCCGAGCGGGGAACGCGGCCGTTGCCGGCGTGGGCGGTGCGGCCGCTGTCGTCAGCAGGCTCGGTGTCATGGCCGAGTGGGCGCGCCCGGCCGGGCTCACCCGTGCGGGGGGTGTGGCCGTTGCCGGGGTGGGCGGTGCGGCCGCTGTCGTCAGCAGGCTCGGTGTCATGGCCGAGTGGGCGCGCCCGGCCGGGCTCACCCGTGCGGGGGTTGTAACCGTTGCCGGCCTGGGCGGACGGGACGCTGTGGTCGTCGGGTTCGGTGCCGTGGCCGGGCGGGCGCAACCGGGCGAGTCCGGCCGGGCTGACGGTCGCTGGGCGGGGACCGCGGCCGGTGCCGGAGCCGGCGGGGTGGCGGCCGTCGTCAGCAGGCTCGGTGTCGTGGCCGCGTAGGCGTGCCCGGCCGGGCTCACCCGGCCCGGGACCGCGGGCGTCGAGGTCGTCGTCGGCCGGATCGGGGAGGGCGAGGTCGGCCTCGGTCCCCCAGGTGGCCGGTGGGAGGGGGAGTCCGTGCGCGGCCCGGACGGCGGCGCAGTGGTCGAGGCCGTCGTCGGCGGCGAGGGCGGCGCGGTCGATGCCCCTCAGCCGGGACGTGGCCGTCAGCTCCCGCTGCTCGGTGTCCTCACGGGTGCCGGCGTCGTCGTTGCGCAGCAGCTGCTCGGTGCTCTGCACGGACGACGTGAACCGGGCCAGGGTGGCGCAGTAGGCCCGCATGGCCGGGCTGCGCGCCGGCTGCCCGGCCGGCCCGGCCGCCCTTCCGGCACCGCCCTGCCCTGCGGGAGCACCCTGCCCGGTCCGCGCCGCGGTGCCGTGGTCGCCGACCGCGCCGAACTCGAGGTCGGCGGTCATGGGAGTGCCCCGGACCCGGGCGACGGCGACACGGCGGCCGACACCACCGGACGCGGCTCGGGCAGGACCGAGCCGACCTGAAGGGGATCGAGCAGGACGGGGTCGGCGTCGCCGGCGAGGTCGTGGAACCAGAGCCGGCCGCGCGTGGCGGGGAACGGCGGCCGGACGCCGAGGAAGGAGGTGGTGTCGATGAGGTCGCCGCCGGCGTCGGCGCGCAGCTGCAGCCGCTCGCCGTGCTGGCCCAGCTTGCGCCGGCGGTCGGGGGTGTCGAGCCAGATGAGGGGGAACACCGACTGCGCCGGCCCGGCGCCGCACAGCCAGCCGAACGGGTGCGGCTCGTCGGTGTACATGGGGGCCTCGGCCGAGCTGTACTGCAACCCCAGCACCGCGACGAACACCGGGCCGGGCAGCCCGCCCGCGACCGACGGCAGCTCGTCGAGCGCGTTCTCGCCCAGCACCACGGCGCGGTCGCCGAGCCAGTCGACCACCTGGTCGAGCGAACGCCGTCCGGGAATGCGCTCGGGCAGCAGGTCGACGACGACGACACCGGCGTCGTCGCAGCCGGGCTGCAGCGCGAGACCGGCCAGGACACCGCTCACCGCACTGACGGCATGGGCCTCGTCGCGGCCGGCGAGCAGCAGGCCGCGGCCGTCGCCGGCCCGAGCCGGCACGCCCACCAGCGGAGGCGACACCCCGACCGGCGCCCCCACGTACATCGTCGGCAGCGGCGCCGACGACAGCACGGGCGCGACGTCGGCCACGTCGACCCCGCCGGTGCCGCGGCTGACCCGGATGCGCGGGTCGGTGCCGTCGCGGGCGACGACGGTGTCGCGGATGCGGCGGCGGTCGTCGGCGTCGAGCAGGCCACCCTGGAACAGCTGGTCGGCGTCTTTGTCGCCACGGGCCTGGTTGAGGACGCCGGACCCGCGGCGGCCGGTGTCGAGGCGGTCGCGCACGGTGCGGTCGAACAGGATGCTCAGCTCGTCGGGCTTGCAGCGCAGCCCGACCCGCAGCTCGAGCTGGTCGAACACCGACGCCTTCTGCGCGGCCCGGCCGGAGCCGACGGAGTTGAGGCTCTGGGTGGCCAGCAGCACGTGGATGCCCTGGCTGCGGCCCTGCTTGACCAGGACGTCGAGGGTGTTCCAGGCGGCGTCCTCGGTGGGGCCGGCGAGCATGAGCTGGAACTCGTCGGCCACGAACAGCACGCGCGGCAGGACCCGCCCGGTGACCTCGCGGTACTGGGCGATGTTCTTGATCTCGCGGCCGGAGTCGGCGGAGGCCTGCTTGAACAGCTGCTTGCGCTCGGCGTCGACGGCGGCGAGGTGGCGCAGCACCCCCAGTGCGAACGTGGCGTCGGCCTCGATGCCGACGGCGCGCACGTGCGGCAGCGCCGGCCGGCCGGGCCGGGGCGCGTACTCGGCGAACTCGACACCGGCCTTCATGTCGAGCAGGTAGAGCTCGAGCTCTTCGGGCGGGTAGCGGCGGACCAGGGCGTGGATGAACGCGTGCAGCAGAGTCGTCTTGCCCGACCCGGACGGCCCGACCACGATGCCGCCGATGGCCACGCCTTCGTCGTCGCCGACGGTCAGCTCGATGGGGGAGCCGTCGGCCGCCTGGCCCACGACGGCGCCGATGCGCGCCGCCGTCGTCCCCGTGGCCGCGGGTTCGGCGGCCAGCAGCTCGGACAGCACGACCGGACGGTTGACGCCGCTGCGGACCGCCGGCGCGAGGACCGTGGTGAGGAACCGGTGCTGGGCGGAGCCGGGCGGGTTGGGGCAGCGGAGCCGGGCGTTGTGCAGCAGCGCCGGCGGCGAGGACTCCCAGGTGGCGCCGCCCTCGTGGTCGACGTGGATGTGCTCGGCGTTCTCGAGGAGGTCGGCGATGGCCACCCCTTGCGGCAGCTCTCGCCCGGCGTCGACGACGGCCACCACCGCGATGCCGCACCGGTTGCCCGTGCGCGCCAGCGACCAGAGCTGCTGGGCGTCGTCGGCGGTGAGGTGCGGGCCGAGCCCGGCCGCCAGCACGAGCGCGCACGGGATGCCCTGGGCGGTGCCCTCGTGCCAGCGGGTGACCAGCGAGTCGTCGTCGCCGAGCAGCACCTGGCTGTTGAGGCGGTGGACGTGCTCGCGCAGCGCCCGCAGCTCGGCCGAGACCTCGTCGTGCGTGGCGCGGACGCCGCCGGCCACCAGCGGCTCGGGCAGCCGGCTGAGGATGCCGAGGTTCTGTCCCAGGCCGCCGGGGTCGAGCAGGTGCAGCCGCAGCGAGCCGGGGAGTGCCGACGCGAGGGCGCGGGTGGCGAATGCCTGGGCGAGGTTGTGCGCAGGCGCCCGGCCGCCGGGCGCGTGGGTGATGACGACGTTGCCGCCCAGCGCGGGCAGGACGAAGGGCAGCTCGACGATGCTGCTGGGGGAGGCGAGCCCGAGCGTGGCCGCCCGCACCACCTGGGTGACGTCGACGGGCTGGTCGTAGGGCTCGGCCCAGAGCGCGGACTCCCAGCCCTCGTGGGCGTAGCCGGGGCCGCGCGCGAGCAGTTCGGTGATGTCGAGGCGGACGCGGTCGGCCGCGGCGAGCAGAGAGGCGTGTGACCGGGCCTGACGGCGGCGGGACTCGCGGGCGATGGACTGCTGGTCCTCGGTGAGCCGGTGGCGTTCGCGCCGCGCGGCGGTGTCGGCGAGCGCTCGCAGGTGGAGCGCCGCGTCCTCGGTCGCCCGGACGGCGCCGGCCAGAGCGGCGGGGCCGTCGTCGTCGGGGTCCGGGCCACGGAGGAGACCGGGACGGAGGGCGGTGACGCGCATGCCTGCCCTTCCTGTCGAGGTGCCTGTCCCCTACGAAAGTGCGCGGGATGGCCGCTTTGTGACGGGAAGGAGCGGAGCTTCTGCGGAGGGCGTTCAGGGTCCGGCGACGACGGCGTCAGGGTCGAGGGCTCGGGCATGACGCGGCCGGCCGACTCCGGGGTGTCGGCCGGCGAGGGTGCTCCGGGTCATACGAACGGGCGAGGATCAGAGATGGTCGTCGTCGCCGTCATCGGGAACTCGGACGAATCGTTCGAGCATTTCCGCTTCGGTTTCCCATTCGGGATACTTGACCAAGATCGAACTGGTGACCATTCCGATGCCGAGGCCCACTCCGAACACCCAGAGGTCCGCTGAGAACCATCCGAGCAGAGCAATGGCGCCGGCGCCCGTCAGGGCACCCTGACCGACCACCGTCGCCCACCCCGCGACGTAGTCGTTGTCCCGGCGCCGGGCGATGAAGTCGACCCCGCCGCAGGCGAGGCCGATGACCGCGACGGGAATGAAGGCCGCATGCAGGTCGGCGACGCCCGCCAGGTCGGCGAGCGTGGCCAGCGCGGCCAGGATGATCGCCACGATCGAGGCGATCATCGTGCCGATGCCGAGCAGCAACAGCTTGGTCTGCCGCACCGCCATCGAGGTGTAGGCCTCGACCGCGGCATTCTCGGCGTTCACCAAATCGTCTCTGTATTCCATGTACACCTCTCGCCTGACGTCCCAGAGCCCCGGTCACTGACACGGTAGGTGTCCTAGCAAGGACTTCCGTGACGAGATGATCCGGGAGAACTGAGGACTCGGCAAACGGAGCGGCTCGTTTCTGCGGATACGACATTCAATGTCGGTTTCGGTCTCCGGGGCAAGAGGTCCGGAGCAAACTAGTACGCGCTACAACGTCTTTTTACGGCGATTGTGACGGTTATGTCCGAATGATTTTTCGTCCGGTCGGACGATGGTGGCCGCCGATCGGCCGATGGGTGCACAGACGACGGCGCCCGCCGGGCGGACACTGGAGTCCGCCGGCGGGCGCCGGTGTGCGGTGCGTTGCGCGGGCCGTCTGGTCGCCGCGAAGGCGTCAGCCCACGTAGTCGGCGAGGTCGTTGAGGAGCGCGGCCTTCGGCTTGGCGCCGACGATCTGCTTCACGACCTGACCGCCCGAGTAGACGTTGAGGGCGGGGATCGAGGTGATGCGGTAGCTGGCGGCGATCTCGGGGTTCTCGTCGACGTTCAGCTTGACGATCTCGAGATTGTCCTGCGACTTGGCGATCTCCTCGAGCACCGGGGCGATCATGCGGCACGGCCCGCACCACTCGGCCCAGAAGTCGACGAGGACGGGCTTGTCGCTCTGGAGCACCTTCTCGTCGAAGTCGGCGCTGGTGACGTGCTGGATGTTGCCCATGGAGGACTCCTTGATGGTGGGCGCTTCTGTGGTGACGGAGCTGGGGTCGTCAGGAGACGACGAGCTCGGGCTTGGTGGCGCGGGCGTCGTCGAGGTCGGCGAGGTACCGCTCGGCGTCGAGCGCGGCCTGGCAGCCGGTGCCGGCGGCCGTGACGGCCTGCCGGTAGGTGTGGTCGACGACGTCGCCGGCGGCGAACACGCCGGCGATCTCGGTGCGGGTGGACGGGGCGTCGACGAGGACGTAGCCCTCTTCGTCGAGGCGGACCTGGCCCTTGAACAGCTCGGAACGGGGGTCGTGGCCGATGGCGATGAACAGCCCGGTGACGGGCAGCTCACTCTCGGCGCCGGTGACGGTGTCGCGCAGCCGCAGCCCGCTGACCTTCTCGTCGCCCTGGACGTCGAGCACCTCGGTGTTCCACAGGAACTCGATCTTCTCGTTCGCGAACGCCCGCTCCTGCATGACCTTGGAGGCCCGGAGGGAGTCGCGGCGGTGGATGACGTAGACCTTGCGCGCGAACCGGGTGAGGAACGTGGCCTCCTCCATGGCGGAGTCGCCACCGCCCACCACGGCGATGTCCTGATCGCGGAAGAAGAACCCGTCGCAGGTGGCACACCACGACACACCGTGCCCGGACAGCCGCTTCTCGTTCGTCAGGCCGAGCTCGCGGTAGCCCGAGCCGGTGGCGATGATGACGGCGCGGGAGCGGTGGACGGTTCCCTCGCTGTCGGTGACGGACTTCACGTCGCCGGTGAGGTCGACCGCGATGGCGTCGCGGGTGAGGATCTCGGCGCCGAACCGCTCGGCCTGCGCGCGCATCTCGTCCATCAGTGCCGGGCCGATGATGCCGTCGCGGAAGCCGGGGTAGTTCTCGACCTCGGTGGTGTTCATGAGGGCACCACCCCAGCTGACCTCGCCCTCGAGGAGCAGCGGCTCGAGCCGCGCCCGGGCAGCGTACACAGCGGCCGTGTACCCGGCCGGCCCGGAACCGATGATGATCAGGTCACGGATCTCTGTCACGCCTGTACCTTCCTAGCGTCTGACGTTGGTTCATCTGCCCCAACGGATCCTAGGCGGTCGGCATTCCCGGCGGGGGTGTTGTGGCCCTTCACTCCGCCTTCGGGACCTGGACCTGCGGCTCGAGCGTGGCGGTCGAGTACGAGTGGCAGGTGTCGAGCAGCCATCCGTCGTAGGTGTCGGCGCCCTCGAGGACGATCAGCACACCGGCCTCGAACGTCTCGGCGCCGACGACGGGCTGCCCCAGCTCTTCGGACAGCTCCTCGCCGCAGCCAGGCCCGCCGGTGGGGCGCTCGCTGACGATGCTCGCGACCGCGGCCTGCAGCTCGGCTTCGTCGACGCCAGGCGGCGTGGCGAAATCGTCGCCGCCGCTGTACGTGGGCACATCATCGTCGTGGCCGTCCCCAGCGGTCACCGTCGGATCAGGCGCCCCACGCAGCGGGCCGACGCTGGTGGGCTCGTCAGACAGCGCGGAGCCGGCGGCGACCTCGGCGCTGTCGCCGGCGCTACCGCTGTCGTCTCCGCCGCCGGTGCCGCCGCTGACGACGACGTAACCGGCCAGGCCGACGACGGCGACACTGGCGGCCGCCGCGAGGCCCTGGGGGAGCCGGCGCCGGAACCAGGCGACGGTGCCGCCCTCGGACCCGGACGCCCCCGCCGCGGCGGACGCGGCCGTCGCCGCACCGCCCGACGACCGCTCGGCGGCCAGCGCGTGCGAGATGCGGGCGGCGACGAACTCGGGGACGGGCAGCTCGGCCGGCAGGGCGCCCAGCGCGACCGTGACCTGGGCCAGCTCGTCGATGGCGGCCTGGCAGGTGAGGCACTGATCGACGTGGGCGCGGGCCTCGCGCGCCTGGGCGCCGTCGAGCACGCCTTCGGCCAGTTCGGCCAGTACGTGGGTAGGCGGATGGGCCTCGGTACCGCTCACCGATGCTCACCTCCCGTTCCACGCGATGTCCCAAATGGGACGTCGCCACCGGGTGCTTGGTTCCCCGTGGCGTTGCCCGTGGTGCTCAGCCGGCCGGGGGCCAGCAGCGGGACCAGCTTGGCCCGGGCCCGTGCGCACCGGCTCTTGACGGTGCCGACCGGGAGCCCCAGCATCTCGGCCGCCTCGGCGACCGGGTAGCCCTCGACGTCGACCAGGACCAGCGGGAGCCGCTGCTCGGCGGGGAGCGACGCGAGCGCCTGCTCGAGGTCGACGCGCAGGGCGGTGCGCTCGGCGGGGTCGGCGGACGGCTCGGTGGCCGGCGCGACGCCCGGGATCTCGGTGCCGTCGAAGGCGACCGGGTCGGCCGGGCGGGCCGCGGCGTGCCGGACGCGGTCGAGGCAGGCGTTGACGACGATGCGGTGCAGCCAGGTGGTGACGGCCGACTCGGACCGGAACGACGCCGCCCGGCGGAACGCGTTGATCATGGCGTCCTGCAGGGCGTCGGCGGCGTCGTGGGGGTCGCCGAGGGTGCGCAGCGCGACCGCCCACATGCGGTCCTGATGCCGTGTGACCAGCTCGCCGAAGGCCTCGGGATCGCCGTCGACGTGCCGGCGCAGGAGCTCCTCGTCAGGCACCCGGGGACCGGGCGAGGGCTGCGTCACCCCAGTACCTCCGCTTCGGCTATACCGCCTCGGTAGTTGCCGTCGTCCAATCGCGGCAACTGAGTGAACCACACGAGGAGGTACCGCGTGCTCACGGGCTCGTCGAGCGTGCGGGTGACATTCTGCTCGGCGTCCTGGACGGTGTCGACGGCGGTCCAGTCGTCGAGATCGCCGGGCGCCTGGGTGGCGTCCTCGGGGGCGACCCGCAGCTCGAACGTCACGCCCGCGTCTATCAGCGCCAGCCGGACCTCGCGCACGGCCACGACCTGCCCGAGGTCGAGGTAGACGCCGACGCCGTCCTTCTGGTCCTCGAGCGGGTCGAAGTAGTTGACGGTGTCCCAGACGGTCTCAGGGTCGCCGTCGATGATGTTCTCGGCGTCGCTCGGGTTCTCTTCGCCGTTGCCGAGGGGGTCGAAGTCGGTGACGCCGGCCAGCGCGACGGGGCTCGGCTCGGTCGCCGGGGTCTCCTCGGCCGGCGTGGTGCCGGTGGTGCCCGGCGCCGAGGTGGACGGGGTCTCGTCGTCGCCGGCGTCGTCGATGGCGCCGAGCAGCAGTTGCAGGCCCACCAGCGTGGCGCCGACCAGTAGCAGCATGGCGGCCATGACGCCCAGCAGCCGGGCCGTGCGGCCGGACTTGCGCCGCTCGCGCAGCTGCTCGACCCGGCTGGACGGCGGCGGGGTGCCGGGCTCGTCGAGCAGGGCCGGTGGCGCCGCGACCACCGCTTCGTCGGCCACCACCGCGCGGTGGTGGTTGCGCGAGCCGTTGGCCAGCTCCGTGGCGACCGCCAGCGGGGTGACCAGCGGGGTCGCGTGGTGCCGGCGGGCGTGGCCGATGCTGCGGTCGGTGACGGCGTCGAGCAGCCTCGGCACGCCGGGCCGGACCTGCCGCGGCGACGCCAGCCGGCCGTCGATGAGCGGCGCCGGTGCCAGGCCGCCGGGCGTGCCGATGGGCCAGCGCGCCGTCAGCGCGGCGTAGAGGACGCAGCCGATGCCGATGGCGTCGAGCTCGGCCGGGCTCGGGTGGGACGGGTCCGTCGGGGCGCACGGCGTTTGAGCCGCGCCGCGCAGCGCGTACTCGGTCTCGAGCCCGGCGATCTTTACCGAGCCATCGGCCGTGACGAAGACCAGCGTGGGGTCGAGGTGCCGGTGCGCCAGGCCCTGTGCGTGCGCCGTGGAGAGCGCCTCGGCGACCTCGCGTCCGACGGCGGCCGCCTGCTCCGGGTGGAACGCGCCGCCCGCCAGCAGCGCCGCCAGGCTCTGCCCGGGAGTCCACTCGCGCACGACGTAGGAGACCTCGTCGGTGCCGACGTCGAGGATGCGCAGGAAGCGGGGGTCGGAGACCGTGGACGAGACCCGGGCGGCCGTGGCGAAGCCGGGCGCGCGCGGGTCGTCGAGAGCGACCGCCTGCACGAACACGGCGCGCCGCAGGACGTCGTCGACCGCCTGCCAGGACTGTACGCCGTCGACGTCCTCGAGCAGCCGCTCGAACCGGTACCGCCCCGCCACCGTGCGCCGCTGCCCCCCGACGGGACCGCGGGGGGCGAACGGCCCCTCGGCCGTGGCGCCCGGCCGGGTGCCGGGCAGTGGCTGGACCACGCGCGCGCCGTCGCGCCCGGCGTCGAGGCCGACGGCGGCGGCGCCGCCGACACCCGCGCGGTCGCGATACCCGCCGGCGTGGGTGTCGAAGAAGCTCGGCACGCCGGGCAGGGTCTCGTCGAGGAAGAACTCCGACGTCATGTCGGGGTCGACCGGACGGCGGAAGATGCTGAGGGTGCCGGTCTCGACCGGGATGAGGTACTCGGCGGTGTCCTCGAGCAGGTCACCGGGGTCGACGGCGGTGCCCGGCCGGCTGCCGCCGCGCAGGCGCGCCAGCACCATGGCGACGGCGCTGCGCACCTCGTCCACGCGGAAGGCGTAGGCGAGGCCGACGAACGTGACGACGCCCACGGTCCCGCCGATGACCAGCTCGAGCATGCGCGCCAGCAGAGACGGCAGGGCGTCGCTGATGCCCAGTCCGGTCCAGCCCCGCCACACCAGCCAGGCCAGCGCGGCGGCGATGGCCGAGTGGATCAGCAGCCGGATGACGTGCTGGACGAGCCGGCCTCCGCCGAGCGTGCCGATGCGCTGCTGCAGGCGGACGGCGCCGACGGTGGCACCGACGAGGTAGGCGAGGCTGTAGCCGCCGGCCAGCGCCATGGTGACGTACTGGTCGCCCGGCGCCGCGACGGCGACGGCGACCGCGCCGATCATGATGACGGCCGAGACCCAGATCTGCGTGTAGAACGGCGTCTTGGTGTCCTGCATGGCGTAGAAGCCGCGCAGCACCAGGTAGTGGACGGTGAACGCGACCAGCCCCGGCATCAGCACGATCAGCGTCAGCGCCAGCCGCCCGGTCTGCCCGCCGGCGGACCCGTAGTCGAAGATCATGGCGGTCAGCGGGAACGCCAGCGCCGCCATCAGGGCACCCAGCGGGATGATGATCGCCAGGCACATGCGCAGCGCCGAGACCAGCTTCTCGCGGACCTCCTCGAGGTGGCCGTCGGAGGCGAGGTCGGACAACCGTGGCAGCAGCGCCGTGGCCAGCGAGACCGTGATGATGGAGTGCGGCACCATCATGATCAGCATGGCGTTGGCGTACACCGAATAGCCGGCGCCGGCGTCGCCCGCGTCGACGCTGCTGGCGCCCGATGCGACCTTCACCACGACCAGGTACGCGAGCTGGTTGACCACGACGAACGCGACGGTCCACAGGCCCAGCCGCACCGACTCGCCGAGCCCCTGGCCGCGCCAGTCGGTGCGGAACCGCAGCGAGAAGCCGGTCTTGCGCAGCACCGGGATGAGGATGACCGCCTGCGCCAGCACGCCGACCGTGGACCCGAGGCCCAGGAGCAGAGTCTGCGTGGTGGTGAACGGCTCGAACCCCTGGGTGCCGTAGGCGAAGAGGAAGACGCCGAACACCGCGATGGCGACGACGTTGTTGAGGATCGGCGACCACATCATGGGGCCGAACCGGCCCTTGGCGTTGAGCATCTGGCCGATGAGCACGTACAGCCCGTAGAAGAAGATCTGCGGCAGGCAGAACCGGGCGAACATGACCATGTTGTCGAAGTACGGCCGCATCTGCGGCTCGAGGTACTTGTCGTCGACGATCAGCTGCATCAGCAGCGGCGCGGCCAGCACCGCCAGCACCGTCGCCAGCCCCAGCACCGCCACGGACAGGCTGAACAGCCGCTGCGAGAACGCCTGGCCGCCGTCGGCGTCGTTCTTGATGGCGCGGACCAGCACCGGGACCAGGACGGAGTTGAGGACGCCGCCGCCGACCAGGATGTAGATCATGTTCGGCAGCACGTTCGGCACGTTGAACACGTCGGCCGTGGCCGCCGTCAGGCCGATGGCCGCCGCGATGACGGCGGCACGGGCGAAGCCGGTGAGCCGCGAGACCACGGTCCCGGCGGCCATGATGGCGCTGGAGCCCAGCAGCCCGGAGCTGCGAGGCGGCTCTTGCGTCGCGGTCACCGCGCGGCCTCCTGGGTCGGCCTCGCCTCCGTGGGCAGGTCGGGGAGGACGGTCTGGGGCGGAAGGCCGGACGGGTCGTCCGGGCCGTCGCCGCGGCGCCGGCCGCGCCCTTGCCGCCGGCTGCGCAGCGTGCGCCTGCCGATGGCGGCCGCGAACAGGGCACCCGCGACACCGACGATGATCCAGCCGATGGTGCCGTACTCGGTGGCGTTGACGACGGTGGGCACGGCGGGGCCGATGGGCCGGCCGTCGTCGGTGGTCAGTTGCACCTCGATGGGCACCCGGCCGTTGGCCGCGGCCTCGGCGGTGATCTCGACCAGCCGCTGCTCGCCGGGGAGCATCTCCTGGGTGGGCACCTCGGTGATGCGCAGGCGGTCGGGGTTGTCGGACTGGACCTCGAGACGCACGTTGACGGGGCTGTCGAGCTCGTTGGTGACGGTGAGCGGGAACGAGCCGGCCCGGCTGGAGAGCGTGACCGACTCGGGCACGTTGACGCTGACGCGCAGGAACCGCCCGGTGAGCTCCTCGGTGATGGCCCGGGCGTAGGAGACGCTGGTGTCGGGGTTGGCACGCCAGCCCGTGGACGCCGAGCGCAGGGTGGCCTGGATGAGCGCGGGGGTCACGTCCTCGGGTTCGGCCAGCAGCGTGCTGTACTGCGTGGCGTCGTCGCGCAGCTGGGCCGTGGCGGCAACGCTGGCTTCTGGCAGGAAGGTCGTGCCCTCGGTGGGGGCCGGCGAAACCTCCGGCGCCTGCTCGGCACCGGCGGCCTCGGCGAGGTCGACCGGCTCGATCCACGGCGTCGAGGTCCAGGTGTCGACGATGCTCTGCAGCACACGCTCGTCCGGGCGCCAGCGCACCGGCGGCGCCGCCACCAGCAACTCGGGCTCGGCGTCGTCGCGGGCGGCGGCCAGCGCGACCATGGCGGTCTCGGCGACCCAGCGCTGCTGGAGGTCGACGGCCCCGCCCGCGGAGTCGTCGGCGGCATCGGCGTCGGCCACGGCGCTGCTCAGCCCGGTGTCGGCGGCCACGGTGCGCAGGTCGGCGCCGCCCGCGGAGACGTCGCCGAGCGCGCCCGGGCCCTCGGACTCGAGGGCGTCGCCCGGCACCACGACCGTCCCGGCGCCGGCCTCGCCGAGCGTGGAGAGCACATCCTCGGTGACCGATCCGCCGTCGAGCCAGGCGATGCCCGGCGTGGCGCGGGACAGCTCCTGGCCGGCGGCGTCGGAAGCGGCCAGGGACTGCCGGGCCAGCTCGGCGGCCAGGGGAGGGTCGTGCTGCTCGAACGCGCCGAGGTCGGGCAGGGCGTACGGCAGCATCCAGACGTCGCGGTCCTGGGTGGTGAGGTCGAACAGCTCGAGCCACTGGCGCGCGGCGTCGCTACCGGCCTGCGGACCGTCGACCGGCCCGGACGGCGACGCGACCCGGTAGCCGTCGGACATCTGCCCGATGGTGTCGAGGAGGTCGGGGTCGACCGCCCAGGTGACCGGGGCGCCGCCGGTGGCCAGCAGCAGGTCCGACAGCGAGCCGTCGGGCGCCAGCTGCTCGGCCAGCGTGTCGTCGGTGAGCGTGCCGTCGGGCGTCATGCTGGGCCGGGCGGCGAGCGGCCAGAGCACGCCCACCGGCACGGCCGGCAGGTCCTCGGGGCTGACGTACGGCACGACGGTGCGGGTGGTGACGACGGTGACGCGGGTGTCGTCGTCCGGGCGCCCGGCCCGGACGTCGACGCCGACCGCGTAGACGCCGGCCTGGTCGAAGGCGAGCAGCTCGGCGGGGATCTCGAGGCTGTACGTGCGCGTCTCGCCGGGCTCGAGCACGTCGGTGACCTCGGCGAAGGTGTCGGTGAAGCGCCGGCCGGCGCGCACCTCGGGGTCGGCGGCCACCTGCCGGACGTCGGAGCGCTGCTCGAGCGGCACCCGGCTGAAGCGCGGCAGCACCTGGACGTCGAGGAGCGGCACCTCGCCGGTGTTGCGCAGGGTGCCGCTCAGCGTGAGGGTGTCGTCCTGAGGGGTCAGCGCACTGGGGCTGACCCCGGTGAACACGTTCGCGGCGCTCATGCCCTCACTCGGCGCCGGCTCGGTCTCGGCCGGGAGCGGCCCGGGCGCAGCGGCCGCGACACCGGGTGCCAGCAGCATCGCGGCGGCGACGGCGGCGGGTGCGGTGATCGCGGCGAGTGGGCGGAGGCCGGGCAGCCTCATGGCACGTCCTTCGGGGCGGCGCGGCCGGAGTGGGGGACGGCGCTCGCGGACTCCTCGCCGGGGCCGGGCACGGACGGCAGCAGCTCGCGCAGCCGCCGGGCCAGCCGGCGCTCGGACGCATAGCGCATGCGGCCCGCCAGTTCGTCCAGTGGCACCCACGCCACTTCGCTCACCTCCACGTCGTCGGTGCTCAGACTCCCACCGGTGGCCTCGAGGAGAAAGTGGTGCACCGTCTTGTGGATCCTCCGATTGTCCGCCACGAACCAGTAGTCGATGTCGCCCACCGGGGTGACGACCCTCGACTGCAGACCAGTTTCCTCCGATACCTCTCGCACCGCAGCTTCCTCGGGCGTTTCACCTGCCTCGACGTGTCCTTTGGGCAGCACCCACTCGAGCCGCCCGCGCCGGTCGATGCGGCCGATGAGGGCGACGCTCGACGGATGTTCGTACCGGTCGACCACGAGCCCGCCCGCTGAGGTCTCTCGGACGGTGCGCAGCCGCGGCCGGCTCGCCTTGCGCCGTCGCCTCGCCCCCCGACGTCGCCGATGATGCGGACCGTCGGCTGGCGAGGACGGCGAGCCGGGCATACGTCCAGAGTAGCCGGGATGTGGCCGCACGCTGCGCAGGTGCGGATACGCTGGTCGCCGACCGCGTAGGTCTGACGCCGGTCACACAGATATGTGGTTGGGAAGCGCGGCCCTTCGACCCGTAGGCTGGTCCGTCGTGATCGGAACGAAGGAAGCGGCGACCCACGTGCTCTCGAAGGCCCAGCGGCAGGCGGTGCGGCAGCTCCTGCGCATCGCCCCCGTGGCCGACGAGCTCGGGGCCCGGTTCCAGGCCGCCGGGCACGAGCTGGCACTCGTCGGCGGCTCCGTCCGCGACGCCCTGCTCGACCGGCTGGGCCAGGACCTCGACTTCACCACGTCCGCCCGTCCCGAGGAGACGAAGCGGCTGCTGGCGGGTTGGACCGACAACCTCTGGGACGTCGGTCAGAGGTTCGGCACCATCGGCGGTACCAAGGACGGCTTCCTGATCGAGGTCACCACGTACCGCGCCGACAGCTATGACGCGTCCAGCCGCAAGCCTGCGGTCGCCTACGGCGCCTCCATCACCGACGACCTCGTGCGCCGCGACTTCACGGTCAACGCCATGGCGGTGCTGCTGCCCGGCCGAGAGTTCGTCGATCCGCACGGCGGGCTGGCCGACCTCGGCCGCAAGCTCATCCGCACGCCGGGCACGCCCGAGCAGTCGTTCTCCGACGACCCCCTGCGCATGATGCGGGCCGCCCGGTTCGCCTCGCAGCTCGGCTTCGAGGTGGCGCCCGAGGTGGTCGCCGCCATGACCGACATGGCCGGGCGCATCGAGATCGTGTCGGCCGAGCGGGTCCGCGACGAGCTGACGAAGCTGCTCCTCTCGCCCACGCCGCGCACCGGGCTGACCCTGCTGGTCGACACCGGCATCGCCGAGCACGTGCTGCCCGAGCTGCCCGCGCTGCGCCTCGAGATCGACGAGCACCACCGGCACAAGGACGTCTACGAGCACTCGCTGACGGTGCTCGAGCAGGCCATCGAGCTGGAGCGGCGGCTGCCCGGCGGCGGCCCCGACCTCGTCACCCGGCTGGCCGCGTTGCTGCACGACATCGGCAAGCCCCGCACGCGCAAGTTCGAGCCCGGCGGCGGCGTGAGCTTCCACCACCACGACGTCGTCGGCGCGAAGATGGCGCGCAAGCGGCTCACGGCGCTGCGCTACCCGACCGCCGTCATCGACGACGTCGCCGCCCTCATCCAGCTGCACCTGCGCTTCCACGGCTACCGCGGCGGCGAGTGGACCGACTCCGCGGTGCGCCGCTACGTCCGCGACGCCGGCGCCGAGCTGGAGCGGCTGCACGTCCTGACCCGCGCCGACTCCACGACCCGCAACCGGCGCAAGGCACTGGCCTTGCAGCAGTCGTACGACAGCCTCGAGGAGCGCATCGCCCGCCTGGCCGAGGAGGAGGAACTGGCCGCCATCCGGCCCGACCTCGACGGCAACCAGATCATGCAGATCCTGGGCATCCGCCCGGGGCCGCTAGTCGGCCGGGCGTACAACCACCTGCTCGAGATCAGGCTCGACCGCGGCGTGCTCTCCGAGGACGACGCTCGCGCGGAGCTGCTGCGGTGGTGGTCCGAGCAGCCCGAGAGCTCCTCGTGAGAGCCCGGCCCGCGCTGCTCCTCGACGTCGCGCTCGTGCTGTTGTTCGTGCTGATCGGCCGGCGCACGCACGACGACCCGCTGTCGCTGGTGGGGTTGGCGCGCACCGCGTGGCCGTTCGCGGCCGGGGTGGCCGCCGGGTGGGTGGTGGCGGTGCTGCGGCGCCGGCCACCGGCGGCGCTGGTCACCGGCGTGACGGTGTGGGTGGCGACGGTCGCCGTGGGGATGCTGCTGCGCGCGGCCTCCGGGCAGGGGACGGCGGTGTCCTTCGTCGTGGTCGCGACCGTGGTACTCGGCGCGTTCCTGGTCGGCTGGCGCGGCTTGGCCGCTCGCCTCCCCGCCGACCCCGCACAGCCCCGTTGATCTTGGAGTTGTTCGCCCATCTGCCGGATATTTCACCCACGATTGCCGAAGAACTCCAAGATCAACGGGAGTCGGGCGCGGGCCGGGCCGGCGCGGCCCGCCTGAGCCGTCAGGGCAGCGTCGCCAGCAGGTCGTCCTCCGCCGCGTAGTCGTCCATGGCCTCGCCGTAGTACTGCGCCAGCAGGGGAAAGGCCTCACGCCAGGGCTGGTGGGCGAGTCGCTCGCGCAGCCAGGCCGACGTGTCGACGACGGCATCGGCGTAGCTCGTGACCGGGGTGTAGCCCAGCTCGGCCGCGGCCGCCGTCGTGTCGACCAGGAACGGCCGCGGCACCGACCACGGCGTGCGGCCCACCTTCGACTCCGGCACGGTGCCGCCCAGCGGCACCAGCTCCGGGTCGTGCCCGACGGTGGCGCAGACGGCCCGGACGATCTCGGCGACGGACGGCGGCTCCGGGTCGCCGGCGTTGAGGACGCGGCTGCCGGGCCGGGTGGCCGCGAGGCGGACCAGCTCGGCGAGATTGGGTGCACTGGTGGTGTGGAACCGGCTCTCGCCGCGGTACGCCAGCGGGATGCGCGGGCGGCCGGCCACCGCCCGCAGCAGCGGCCACACCTCGCGGGGGCTGCTGCTGCCCGGCCCGTGGATCGCGCACGGCCGCAGGACCGTGACCGGCAGCCGGCCGTCGTCGAGCAGGGTGGACTCGAGCAGCACCTTCCTCGTCGAGTAGGTGGCCGGACCGGGCGCGACGGTGGCCTGCGTCTCCGGCACGGGCCCGGCGAAGCGCGGGAAGTCGTCCGGCCCGGTCGCCTCGTCGAGGGTGCGGCCGTCGTCGTCGGCGTACACCGAGGCGCTGGACACGACGACCAGCGAGCCGACGTCGCCGGCCAGGCCGAGCAGCAGCCGCGCGTCGGCGTCGTCGTAGGCGACGGTGTCGACCAGCACGTCGGCGCCGCCGGACTCCGCCACCACGGTGGCCAGGTCGGCGCGGTCGGCCCGCCGCTCGACGACGCCGCGCCCGGCCCAGCCGGACGGCGGCGGTGTGCTGCCGCGCTGCACGGCGGTGACGGTCCAGCCGTCGTCGAGCAGGGACTCCACGGTGGCGCGGCCGATCTGGCCGGTGCCGCCGACGACGATCGCGTGACCGCTCATGGCGCCCGACGCTAGCCAGCCGGCCGGGCGCCCGTCACGGTTCCTTCGCTGACGGCAGAGGTCACTCGGCCGGCCGCAGGGCGGCGCTCACCCGGACGACGCCGGGCCCGTACTGCTGGTCCAGCTGTTCCTGCAGGCCATCGTCGACGAACACGTCGAGGAGGACCACGTTGGCGGTGGCTTCGGGGCCGACGCTCGTCAGATGCGGGACGGAGCCGACCAGTTCCTCCTGGATCGCGGTCAGTTCCCGCATGCTGCGTTCTGCCGCGCTGACGCACAGCGGGCCGCCCCACATGCTGCGCAGCTCGGCCTCGTGCCGCTCGAGGTCGCCGGTGAACCGGACGTTGAGGACGGCGGGTTCGACGGAGGTGTCGATCCAGGTGCCGGCCCAGTCGGCCTGCGCTCCCGTGTAGGCGCCGATCGACGCCTGGCCGGCGTCGGTGGCCGTGGCGGGATCGACCACGGCCCAGCCGCCCGGCGGTGGCTCACACGGAGTCGTGAAGTCGGGCAGTGCGTCGTCGGGGACCATGGGCGAGGTGGCGGCACCGGCCAGCGGCGGCTCGGTGAGGGTCAGCGTGGTGCCGTCCCAGGTGCCGGTGACGGAGTAGAACCCCCAGGTGACACCGTCGACCGTCTCGGCGTCGGGCGCCTCGTCCCAGTTCCAGCCGGCGACATCGGGACCGCCACACTGCGGCGGCAGCGATGACGCCACGGCGGTGCACAGCTGCGGGCCGTGCTCGGCGTTCTCGAGGACGGTGAAGATCCCGGTGTAGAGCCGACCGGAGTCGTCTGACGACGGCGCGTCCGACGGCGAGGCGCTGACCGGCGCCTCCTCGTCGCCGCAAGCGGCGAGCAGCAGGGCCGCGACCGGCGCGGCGACGACGATCCACCCGAAGTGACGCATGCCACTTGGACGTCGGCCGAGGCCGGCGCGTTCCGGCCGGCATCAGTCCGCCGGCTCCAGCAGCGCCTCGACCCGTACGACGCCGGGCCCGTACTGCTCGTCGAGCCGCTCCTGCAGGCCGTCGTCGACGATCACCTGGATCCACGCCGCGTTGGCCGGCGACTCGACCGTCCAGGCGAGGGCACCGTGGTCGGCCGCGATCTCGGCGGCGATGGCCTCCATCTCCTGCTCGCTGCGCTCGGCCGGGCTGACGCAGATGGCGCCGCCGTACAGGCTCCGGAGCGCGGCCTCGTGGGTGGCGAGATCGCCGGTGAACCGCACGTTCACGACCACTTCGGCCGGCGCCGTCGCCGACCGGTCCTCCGGCGGCACGTCCTGGTCCAGCCAGGAGTCGACGTAGCCGGGTTCGGCCAGGGCGTAGGCGTAGGCGCGGTCGAAGTCGGCGGCGTGCGTCAGGGCGCCGTCGACGATGGCCCAGCCGCCGGGCGGGGTGGGGCAGGACGTGTCGAAGCGCTGGCTCAGGTCTTCCGGCGGGCCGGGCGGAGGCGGCGGTTCGGGCGGCGCGGTCAGCGTCAGCGCGGTGCCGTCCCAGGTTCCCCTGATGCGGTACTCGCCCCAGGTCACGCCGCGGGAGGATTCCTCGCCCTCGACGTCGTCCCACGACCAGCCGCGCAGCTCGAAGCCCCCGCCGCACCCGGGCGGGTAGGACTGCATGACCATCGAGCAGGCATGGGGCACGCCGCGCGGCGACTCGATGACGGTGAAGGTGCCCGTGTAGATCGTCGGCGCGTCGTCGGGCGGCACCGGCCGCAGTGCGGCGGTCACCCGGACCGTGCCGGGGCCGTAGGTGTCGTCGAGCCGCTCCTGCAGGCCGTCGTCGACCAGCGCCTCGACCTCGACGAGGTTCTCGGGCTCGGAGATGCCGGCCGAGAAGATGCCGAACTCGCCGCCCAGCTCCGCCTGGATCTCCTCCAGCCGGCTGTGCGGGTGCCGGGCCGGCGTGACGCAGAGCGCGCCGCCCCAGACCTCGCGCAGGTCCGCCTCGCTCGCCGCGAGGTCGCCGGTGAAGGCGACGTTGAGGATGGCCGCCGCCGCGGCCGCCGACGGCGGGGCGCCCGGCGGCTGCTCCACGGAGCGGTCGACCCACAGCCCGCCGTAGCCGGGGAGGGTCTCGGCGTACCGGACGACGGCGTCGAGTGCCTCGGTGCTCGCGGTGGGGGCATCGAGGAGCACCCAGCCGCCACTGGGTGCCGGGCAGGGGGTGTCGAGCAGGACGTCGAGATCCGGCCGCTCGTCGCCCGGGCCGGGCGGTGCCGGCGGGCCGGCCGGCTCGGTCAGCGTGAACGCGGTGCCGTCGAACGTCCCGGTGAGGGTGTAGTCGCCCCAGCTGACGCCGCGGGCCGTCTCGTGGTCGACGTCGTCCCAGTTCCAGTTGACGATGTCGGGCCCGCCGCACTGCGGCGGCAGGCTCGAAAGGGCGCCGCCGGGACAGAGCTGCGGGCCGTGCTCGGCGTTCTCGAGCACGGTGAACGTGCCGGTGTAGCGCTGCTCCCCCGCGGGCGAGGCCGCATCGCCGGGATCGGCGTCCGCGGCCGTGCACGCCGTCAGGGTGGCGACGAGACCGGCCAGCCACTCCCTGTGACGCATGTCACTAGGACGGACGTCGCGCGCGGGAAGTTCCCGGCGAACCGTCTCAGGTCTGCTGGATCAGGGACATGGCGTGCTCGACGAGCGTGACGAGCACGGCCTTGACCGACTCGCGCTCGCGGGCGTCGGTGACGACGAACGGAACCTCGGGACCGACCTGGAGTGCATCGCGGACGTCCTCGACGTCGTGCTCCTGGATGCCGTTGAAGGCATTGAGGGCGACGACGAACGGGATGCCCCGCTGTTCGACGTAGTCGATGGCGCCGAAGCAGTCGGCCAGCCGGCGCGTGTCGACGAGCACCACGGCGCCGATGGCCCCTCGGGTGATGTCGTCCCACATGAACCAGAAGCGGTTCTGGCCCGGCGTGCCGAACAGGTAGAGCACGAGGTCGTCGGCCAGCGTGATGCGGCCGAAGTCCATGGCGACCGTCGTGGTGCGCTTCTCGGGCAGCATGGAGAGGTCGTCGACGCTGGTCGATGCCTCGGTCATGAGTGCCTCGGTGCGCAGCGGCTCGATCTCGCTCACCGCGCCCACGAAGGTCGTCTTGCCCACGCCGAAGCCGCCGGCCACGACGATCTTGACCGACAGCGCGTCTTGGTCGGCCTGTGTGCCGCCAGACACCTCAGAGTCGACGAAGGCCATCCCTCACCCTTTCCAGCACGCTCAAGTTCCGTGCCGGCTCCGCGGAGCCGGCGAAAGCCGCGTGCGGGTCAGCGACCCGCACGAGTCCCTCGGTCTCGAGATCCGCGACGAGCACTCTGGCCACGCCGAGCGGCATCGAGACGATGGCAGCCACCTCTGCCACGGACCGTGGCGAGTGGCACAGCCGGAGGATGCGTTCCCGCTCCGGCTCCGGGTCGGCACCGTGGGTGCGGCCGTCCTTGGTGGTCGAGACGAGAGCCTCGATGGCGATGTCCTGTACCGGACGCGTGCGCCCACGCGTGGCCAGGTACGGCCGTACCCGCCGGCCGTCAGGTGCCGCCATCGTTACCTCCAGACCATCCAGGGACCATGGATCGTGGTCGTGCTGACCCGATCCCTACCACATCCGGCGCACGTGCACGGTGTTTCTCACCCCACCCGCGTGGCCGGGTTGAGCACGGCACCGACGCGCTCGACGAGCAGTGCCATCTCGTAGCCGACCTGACCGAGGTCGGCGGTGGACGCCGCGAGCACCGCAAGGTGCGCGCCGTCGCCGACGGCCATGACGAGCAGGAAGCCGTTGGACATCTCGACCAGGGTCTGCTGGACCTCGCCGGCGCCCAGGATCAGCGAGGCGCCGACCGTGAGACTGGCCAGTCCGGACACCACCGCCGCGAGCTGCTCGCCGCGCTCGCGCGGCATGCCCGTGGAGCCGGCCAGGTGCAGACCGTCGGCGGACACCACCACCGCGTGCGCGGCTCCTGTGGTGCGGTCGACGAATCGGTCGAGCAGCCAGCCGAGCTCGTCGCTGGAGGCGTTGGTCACGAATCGCTCCTCTCGGGGTCGCTGGGTCGCTTGGGCACCCAGCCACCGGTTTCCTCCCGGCCGCGCCCGACACCTCGCTGCAGGCTGGCCAGTGTCGAGGCCACGTTACTCGCGTCCTTCGCCGCGGCCGCGGGCCTCCGGGTCCGTTCCGTCTCGTTCAGCTCACCGATGGAGCCGGGCACCAGCGAGGCGCCGCGCCGGCGCAGCGGCAGGCCGGACGCGCTGAGCGCGGGCTCGACCTCGACCGGCTCGGGCGCCGGGGCCGGAGCCGGAGCCTCGCGACCCGCGGCCCAGCCGGAGCCGATCTGCGGAGACGTGGAGATCGGCTCGGTGTCGCGCTGACCCGCACGGGCGCTGGCGGCCTCTTCGGCCGACTTCAGCGCCTCGGCGGCACGCCGCCAGCCCTCGTCGGCCGGGCTGGACCAGTCGGTGGACGGGCTGCTGGACCGGCTGAACCAGGCCGAGGCGACGGAGTCGTAGATGGGCGAGTCGCTGTCGGGCAGGACCGGCTCGGGCGCCCGCAGCGAGGCCCGGCCGGCGGGCGCCGCGGCCGGGGCCGGCGGGACGACGGGAGCGGGCGGCTGCGGTGCCGGCGGGCGGACCTCGGGACGCGGCTCGCGGGTCGGCAGCGCCGATCCGTTGGTCCCGTTGGTCAGCGGTGCGCGCCAGGACTCGTCGGACCGGGTGCCGTGGTCGGTGGAGAACCGCCGCTCACCGGTGTCGCTCAGCCGCCGCTCGCCGGTGTCGCCGAGGCGACGCTCGGCGGTGTCACCGAGCCGGTGCTCGCCGGTGTCGGACGGCTGGAAGCGGGTCTCGGCCGTGATGGGCGGGACCCGGTGCTCGCCGGTGTCGGCACGCAGGCGCGACTCCTCGGGGCTCGGCCAGGTGGGCCGGCCGGCGTCCATGGCGGGCGCGGGGTCGGCCGGGGCCGGCTCGTCGAACCGGCCGTTGACCTCGACCGGGAAGCGGACCTCGTCGGGCCGCTCCTCGGAGCGCCGCGGCAGGCCGGTGGTCGACGGCAGCGGGAGCGACGGCGAGGAGTCGTCGCGGCGGTACGGCGACGAGCCGCTGTCGAGGCTCCACGCGTCGAGGCCGGACGACTTCGGGCCCGGGGTGTCGGCCGTCACCGGGCTGAGGACGCCCTCACTGGTGTCGAGCGGGGAGAGGATGAGATGCGCGGGGAGGTCGACCTGCGCGGCCGTGCCGCCCTCGGGGACCGCCTCGAGACGCACCTGGATGCCGTGCTTGGCCGCCAGGCGGGCGACCACGTAGAGACCCAGGGTCCGCGAGGCCGCGACGTCGATGTCGCCGACGTTGCGCAGACGGTCGTTGAGCTCGTCGAGCTGCCCGGCCGGGATGCCCAGGCCGGAGTCGGTGACCTGCAGGCGCAGGCCGCCGCCCAGCAGCGGCTGGCTGGTCACCCGGACCGGCGTGGCCGGGGCGGAGAACTCGGTGGCGTTGTCGATCAGCTCGGCCAGCAGATGGGCGATGTCGTCGACGGCGCTGGCGGTGATGAGGTCGGTCGGCATGACGCCGAACTTCACCCGCGGGTACTGCTCGACCTCGCCGACCGCGGTGCGGACGACATCGAGGACGCCGGCCGCGCTGGTGTGCTTGCGCATCTCCTCGACGCCCGCGAGGACCAGGAGGCTCTCGGCGTGGCGGCGGACGCGGGTGGCCATGTGGTCGATGCGGAACAGTGTGCTCAGCTGGTCGGGGTCGCGCTCGCGCTGCTCGAGACCCTCGATCTCGCCGAGCTGGCGGTCGATCAGCGACTGCGTGCGGCGGGAGAGGTTGACGACGATGGTGTCGAGGTTCTGCCGCAGCATGGCCTGCTCGGCGGCGACCCGGACGGCCGTGGAGTGGACGTCGTTGAACGCCGTGGCGACCTGGCCGATCTCGTCGCGTCCTTCGGCCTCGACGGCGTCGGGCAGGTTGCGGGCGGCCGCCGGGCCGTCCTTGTGCACGCGGTCGACCAGCGCCGGCAGCTGCGTCTGCGCGGTCTCGAGCGCCGAGGCGCGCAGGCGGCGCAGCGGGCCGATGATGGACCGCGCCACGACGATGGCGAGGTAGACGGTGAGGCCGAGGACCGCGAGTACGGCCAGGGCGCTGAGCAGTGCCGTCACCCGGGCGCCGTCGGTGCGGTCGGCCGCCAGGGTGAGTACCGTGTTGCCGGTGTCGTCCTGGACCTCGCGCAGCGCGTCGAGCCGCTCGGTGGAGGCCTGGTACCACTGCTCCTTGGTCGCGCGTGGTACGGCGCCGGCCTGGATGTCGGCGCGGGTCTCGCCGACCAGGCGGTTGCCCTCGGTGATCTGGTTGGAGAACAGGCGGGCCTGCTCGGTGAACCCGAGGCCGCGGAGGAACCGCCCCTCGAGCAGCAGGTCCTGTTCACCCTGCAGGACGACGACCTGGTCACGCTGGGCGGTGGTCAGGGCGGCATCGCCGCCGACGAAGTAGGACACCAGGCCGCGCTCCATGGACGCGGACTCGACCGCCTGGGCGATGTCGGCCAGCGCGGAGATCTGGCGGGAGAGTGTGGAGTCCTCGGTGCCCGCGGCGGACGAGATGGCCAGCCGCTGCAGCGTCTGGGCGAACCGCTGGTAGCCGTTGGTGCCGGCGTCGTAGAGCGGGTCGTTCTCGTCGCGCTGGCCGCGGTAGCCGCCGAGCCGGCCCATCTCGCGGTCGAACGCGAGGACGGAGGCCTCGAAGGCGCTGCCGAGGTCGTCGCCGCGGCGTTGGTCGACCTCGTCGGCGAGCGAGGCCAGGGCGGCGTCGGTGGCGGCCCGCGCGTCAGCGACCGCGCCGGCGCCGGCGACCGGGGCCTCGCCGTTGGGGCCCGTGGTGGCGAGTCCGGTGACGTCGCGCTCGTCCTGCAGGGTCTCGAGCGCCTGCAGGGACACCATGCCCAGCTCGGCCAGGCTCTCGGTGCGGGAGGCGGACGACGCCTCGTCGAGGGCGCTCTTGAAGAAGAGGGTGCCGAGCACGAGCGTGCCCAGCAGCGGGAGGAGGACCAGCGCGGCGACGCGCGAGCGGACGCTGCGGTCGTGCAGGAAGGAGTGCCAGAACGACTGCGAGCGCTCCCCGTCGGCTCCGCCCTCCTTCGCACGACCGGACTTCACGGATGGGCGCAGGTCGGCTGGGCGCAGGTTCGCGCGCGCCCGCTTCGTGGCGCCGTCGTTGCTACGGCGTCCTCGGGCGGTCCGCGTCATCGATGATCCTTCCTCTGTCGTCCCCCATGGCCGCTCGCCGGTGAGCGTCACAGGCTCCTCGTGGCCGCCGTCGTGCTCCGGGACGCACACGCGCCGCTAGACGACGCTTGCTGCCCGGCAGCGTTCTGTCAATAGGCGACCGGTGGGTGAAACACCTCAATCTGGCACACGTTCCCAGCGGAGCATGACGGAAATGGTAGACGAGCCACGTCAAACCGCCGCACCGACGACGGGAATCTCATGCCCGTTCGGCCGACCAGGGCATCGTCCCAACGCCCGGTTCGCCGAGCGAAAGGAGCCGGCACCCCCGAGGGTACCGGCTCCCGTCGCGATTCGTGGTGCGTCAGCGCTCGATCTCGCCGCGGATGAACTGCTCGACCTTCTCGCGGCACACGTCGTCGGAGTACTGCTCCGGCGGCGACTTCATGAAATAGGACGACGCCGACAGGATCGGGCCGCCGATGCCGCGGTCCATGGCGATCTTGGCGGCGCGCAGCGCGTCGATGACGATGCCGGCCGAGTTCGGGGAGTCCCAGACCTCGAGCTTGTACTCCAGGTTCAGCGGGACGTCGCCGAAGTTGCGGCCCTCGAGCCGGATGAACGCCCACTTGCGGTCGTCGAGCCACTGGACGTAGTCGGACGGGCCGATGTGCACGTTGCGCGGCTCGAGGCCGTCGACCAGCTGCGAGGTGACGGACTGCGTCTTGGAGATCTTCTTGGACTCCAGCCGCTCGCGCTCGAGCATGTTCTTGAAGTCCATGTTGCCGCCGACGTTGAGCTGGTAGGTGCGGTCGACGGTGACGCCGCGGTCCTCGAACAGCTTGGCCAGCACGCGGTGCGTGATGGTGGCGCCGATCTGGGACTTGATGTCGTCGCCCACGATCGGGACGCCCGCGG
Source organism: Jiangella ureilytica (assembly GCF_004348545.1). GTDB lineage: Bacteria > Actinomycetota > Actinomycetes > Jiangellales > Jiangellaceae > Jiangella > Jiangella ureilytica. The sequence continues at coordinate 30,840 of NZ_SMKL01000047.1, forward strand.
CGGTGAACTTGTCCGCCCACTCCGGGGTGCCGGCGATGAAGACCGGCAGGCAGTTGACGAACCCGACGCCGGCGTCGATGGCGGCCTGCGCGTAGAACTTGGCGGCCTCCTCCGAGCCGACCGGCAGGTAGCAGACCAGCACGTCGACCTTGGCGGCCTTGAGCGCGGCGACGACGTCGACCGGCTCGCTCTCGTCCTCGACGATGGTCTCGCGGTAGTACTTGCCCAGGCCGTCGAGCGTGTGTCCACGCTGCACGACGACACCCGTGGGCGGCACGTCGCAGATCTTGATGGTGTTGTTCTCGCTGGCGCCGATCGCGTCGGCGAGGTCCTGCCCGACCTTCTTGGCGTCGACGTCGAACGCGGCGACGAACTCGACGTCACGGACGTGGTAGTCGCCGAACTGGACGTGCATCAGGCCGGGGACCTTCGTCGCCGGGTCGGCGTCGCGGTAGTAGTGGACGCCTTGCACGAGCGAGGCGGCGCAGTTGCCCACGCCGACGATGCCAACACGTACCGAGCTCATCGGCCGTTCTCTCCTTCGTTTCCGGTGACGGGTGCCGGTGGCTGACCGGCCCCAGGGGTGGGCGTGGCGCCCGGTGACGGGTCCATCGAGCGCTGTTCCGCGCTGATCAGGCCGTCGAGCCACTTGACCTCGCGCTCGACCGACTCGAGGCCGTGGCGCTGGAGCTCCACCGTGTAGGCGTCGAGCCGCTCGCGGGTCCGCGACAGCGACGTGCGGAACTGATCGAGCTTCTCCTGCAGCCGGCTGCGCCGGCCGATGAGGATTCGCAGGCGGGTATCGGCGTCGGCCCGCCCGAAGAAGGCGAAGTGCACGCCGAAGTGCTCGTCGTCCCAGGCCGACGGTCCGGTCTGGGTGAGCAGCTCGGCGAAGCGCTCCTTGCCCTCCGGGGTGAGCCGGTAGGCGATGCGGCCACGGCGGCCGCTGCGGTGGGAGGCCGGCGGCACCATGGTGTCGACGGGCTCGTCCTCCGCCAGGTAGTTCAGCCGCACCATCGCCTTGAGGGTCGGATACAAGGTGCCGTACGAGAACGCTCGCCCCCACCCCAGCAGCGAGTTCACCCTCTTGCGCAGCTCGTAGCCGTGCAGCGGCGCGTCGTGCAGCAGGCCCAGGACGGCCAGCTCCAGCGCCTCCGCGCGTTTGCCCACGAGGTACGCTCCCTTGCATCGTTGACGAATCGATGTATCGAACCGATACATCATGTCGATAGCTCAGGACGATAGAACGTCCCGGCCGCGAACTGCAAGTGACCCGTCGGCCATCGCGTGACGGGTGGGACGGCTGTGCCGTCACGAGCGGGTGTGAACAGCCGGGTGGAGAGCAGGATTGAGGCGATCGACCGTGGAGCGTCGTAGGCTCTGCTTGGATCCGGGGCGCCTCATCGCGCGCTCCGGGCGGCCGATGTCCACCAACCGACCGAGAACTCTGTGACGAACCATGGGCGACGCCGCGCGGGTGGCCGCGCGCGCACTGCCGCGTCCGGCGACGCGGCGTCGAGGACTGCCGTGTCCGCGGGCGCGGTCCCTTCGGCGACCCCTGGAAGCGGCGGCAACGGGGGGAACGGCGGCAGGCGCTATGCCGCCGGCCGCAACGGGAAGAAGGTCGCCAGGGGCAAGCGCAAGGGCTGGCGCCGGTTCGTCTCCTGGAAGGCCTTCGGTCTCTACGCGCTCGGCATGATGCTCCTCGGCGTGGCCGGGGTCGGCATCGCCTACGCCATGACCGACATCCCCGAGGCCAACGCGTTCGCCCGGTCCGAGGCGACGATCGTCTACTGGGCCGACGGCGAGACCGAGCTGGGCCGGTTCAGCGCCGAGAACCGCGAGACGGTCGACATCTCCGAGATCCCGCAGGCCTGCCAGGACGCCGTCGTGGCCGCCGAGGACCGCTCGTTCTACGAGAACAACGGCTTCGACCCGGTCGGCATCATGCGCGCGGGCATCGGCTACGTCCAGAACAACGGATCGACGGCGGCCGGTGGCGGCTCGACCATCACGCAGCAGTACGTCAAGAACTACTACCTGACACAGGAGCAGACCCTCACCCGCAAGGTGCAGGAGCTGTTCATCGCGGTCAAGATCGACCAGCAGCTCGACAAGGACGACATCCTGGCGTCCTACCTCAACACCATCTGGTTCGGCCGCGGCGTCTACGGCATCCAGACCGCCTCGCGCTCCTACTTCGACAAGCCGGTGTCCGAGCTCGACGCCTCGCAGTGCGCGGCGCTGGCCGGCATCCTGCGCTCGCCGACGCGCTACGACCCCACGCTGGGTCCCGAGAACACCGAGCGGTACGAGCGCCGGTTCCAGTACGTCGTCGACGGCATGGTCGACATCGGCAAGCTCGACTCCGCGACGGCCGAGACCCTGGCGCCGCCCGCGGTCGTGCCCGAGCAGAACACCAACCTCTACGGCGGCCCCAACGGCTACCTGCTCGCGCAGGTGCGCGAGGAGCTGCTCGACAACGGCTTCACCGAGAACGAGATCGACACCGGCGGCCTGCGCGTCGTCACCACCTTCGACGCCAAGGCGCAGTCGGCGGCCATCCAGGCGGTCGACGCCGAGCGGCCCAAGGAGCACGCCGACGGCGTCCGCGTCGGCCTCGCGGCGGTCATCCCGGGCGACGGCGCCGTCGTCGCCATGTACGGCGGGCCCGACGCCGTCGCGCAGCCGTTCAACGACGCCATCGACGCCTCCATCCAAGGCGGGTCGGCGGTGAAGCCGTTCACGCTGGCCGCGGCGCTGAGCCAGGGCATCTCACTCGAGAGCCGGTACTCCGGCAACACGCTCACCGACCCGGTCCTCGGGCCGCCGTTGCACAACCAGGGCGACAGGGACTACGGCGAGGCCATCGACCTGGTCACGGCCACCGAGCAGTCGATGAACACCGCGTACGTCGACCTCGCGTTGGACATCGGTGCCGACACCATCGTCGACACCCAGCTGGCCAGTGGCCTGTCCTACGCGGCCGACGAGGAGTCGGACCTGCGCCTGGACCCCCGCGTCACCATCGGCATCGGGCACGTCCGGCCCATCGACATGGCCGAGGCCTACGCCACGCTCGCCGCGGGCGGCCGGCACGCCGACTGGTACACCGTCCGCTCGGTCACCGAGCCCGGCGGCAACGTCCCGTACCGTGTCGAGCCCGCGCCCGAGACCGTCCTCGACCCCGGCGTGGTCGCCGACACCACCTTCGCCCTCAACCGGGTGGTCGAGAACGGCAGCGGCCGCGAGGCGCAGAACCTCAACCGGCCGGCCGCCGGCAAGACCGGCACCCACGAGGACCTCACCGCGTGGTTCTCCGGCTACGTGCCGCAGCTGTCGGCCAGCGTCGCGATCTTCCGTGGCGACGGCGAGACCGCCGGCACCGTCTCCCTCGACGGCGTCGACGGCATGGACACCTTCACCGGCGGCGCGTTCCCGGCCCGCATCTGGACCGCGTTCATGGCCGGCGCGCTCGACGGCATCGAGATCCAGGAGTTTCCCGAGCCGGCCGAGGTCGGCGAGGCGGTCAACCCGACGCCCACCCCCACACCCACGCCCACCGACGAGCCGGGCGACGAGGACGACAACGGCGACAACGGTGACGGCGACGACAACGGCGACAACGGCAACAACGGCGGTGGCAACGGTGGCGGCGAGTCCGGCTCGGACGAGTCCGGCGACGGCGGCACCGACTCCGGCGACGGGGGCACCGACTCCGGTGACGGCGGTGACGAGTCCGGGAACGAGTGGGCCGGCACCGAGGGCGGAACCGACGGTGGCACGGACCCACCGCCCGACGAGCCCACCGACGAACCGACGGGCGACCAGAACGGCGGTGGCAACGCCAACGGCGGCGCCTGGGGCGACGCCGGGGGCGCGGACCGCTGACGACCGTGCGCCGGTAGCGCGATGCTGCTCGTCTAGGCTGTCGCTTCGTGTCCGTGACGCCGCAGCGCCGCGAGGGTTCCGCCGCGCCGAGTCGTGAGGATCCCGTCGTCGCGGCGATGAGCGAGGTGGTGGGCGGTTCGTTCGGCCGCCGGGCCGCGCTGCCACGGCGCTGGTGGGGTCCGCTGCGCGTCGCGCTGGCGGTCGCCGTCGTCATGCTGGCCCTGGGGTTCCTGGCCGACCAGCCGTGCCGCGCCGGCGGCTGGGCCGACCGCGCCGACCGGTCGATGTGGACCTCGCTCTGCTACAGCGACGTCGCGTTCCTGTACCGCGAGCGCGGGTTCGCCGACGCCCTGCTGGCCTACCGCGAGAGCCTGCTCGAGTACCCGGTGCTGACCGGCGCCGTCATGCAGGTGACGGCACCGGTGGCGGCCGCGCTGACCGACTGGTACGGCGGCGCGGTCGGGGTGACGGCCGGGCTCGCCCCCGACGTCGCCGAGAGCGTGACGTTCTTCGACCTCACCGCGGTGCTCATGGCGGTGTGCGCCCTCGGCGTCGTGGCGGTGACCGCGCGCACGGAGCGGCGCCGGCCGTGGGACGCGGTGCTCGTGGCGGCGTCGCCGGTGCTGCTGCTCAGCGCCAACGTCAACTGGGACCTGCTGGCGGTGCTGCTGACCTCGCTGGCACTGCTGGCGTGGAGCCGGCAGCGGCCGGTGCTCGCCGGCGTGCTGATCGGGCTGGGCGCGGCGGCGAAGCTCTACCCGGCGCTGCTGCTGGGCGTCCTGGTGCTGGTGGCGCTGCGGGCGCCGGAGCGGCGGGCCGCCCTGCGCGACGCCGGCGTGGCCATCGCGGGCGCCGTCGTCGCCTGGTGCGCGGTGAACCTGCCGGTGGCGTGGTGGGCACCCACGGGCTGGCGGGAGTTCTTCGCGTTCAATGCCGACCGCGCGGCCGACTTCGGCTCGACCTGGTACGCGCTGGACCTGCTCTCGCCGGACCTGCTGCCCGAGCGGGTGGACGATCTCGTCGTGGTGGCCGCGGCGGCGCTGCTGGTGCTCATCGCCGCGCTCGCGCTGACGGCGCCCGTCCCGCCGCGCGTCGCCCAGCTGGCCTTCCTCGCGGTGGCCGCCTTCCTGCTGGTGAACAAGGTGTGGTCGCCGCAGTACTCGCTCTGGCTGCTGCCGCTCGCCGTCCTGGCCCGGCCCCGGGTGCGCGATCTGGCGATCTGGCAGGTGGCCGAGGTGGTGTACTTCGTCTGCGTGTGGCGCTACCTGGGCACGCTGTTCGACCCGAGCGCGCCACTGATCAGCAACGACCAGTACGCTCTGGCGATCGTGCTGCGGATCGCGGGGCTGCTCTGGCTCGTTGTGATGGTCGTGCGTGACATCCGGCATCCCGAAGACGATCCCGTCCGGCGGTTCGTGTCGCCGTCGCCGTCAGTGACGGCGTCCGGGCCCGCGCGGCACCGGCGCGGGCGGGCGGTGCGGGCATGACGGCGCGCGGCCTGGCCGACCGCGCCCGTGCCGTCGACGCCGACTCGCTGGCCGTCTGGGTGGCGAGCCGGGTCTCGATGTGGGTCATCGCCGGCGCCACCGGCTGGATGTTCGTCGCGCCGGGCCAGGACGTCGTTCCCGCGCTGGATCGGTGGCAGCAGTGGGACTTCTGGCACTACGCCGGCATCGCCGTCCACGGGTACGGCGGCGAGCCCACCGGCGTGCCCAACGAGGCGTTCTTCCCCGGCTTCCCCGCGCTGCTCTGGCTCGGCGGCGAGGCCGGCCTGCAGCACGTGTTCACCGGACTGCTGGTGTCGCTGCTGGCCGGCGCCGTGGCGGCACTCGCCCTCGGCCGCATCGGCGAGCTCGAGGGCGGCCAGCGCATCGGGCGGCTCACCGTGCTGGTCTGGGTGACGTCGCCGTCCGCGGTGTTCCTGGCCGCCCCGTACACGGAGTCGCTGTTCCTGGCCTGCGCGCTGCCCGCCTGGCTCGCGGCGCGGCGGCAGCACTGGCTCGCGGCCGGCGTGCTGACGGCGCTGTCGTGCACCATCCGCGTGAGCGGCGTGTTCCTCGCGGTGGCCATCGCCGTCCAGTGGCTGACCACCCGGCGCGAGGCCGTGGCGCAGACCGGTCGGCCGTGGTGGTCGGGTCTGGGCTGGCTGTTCCTGCCGGCGCTGCCGCTGCTGGCGTGGTCGGCGTACCTCGACTCCGAGTCCGGCGACCGGCTGGCCTGGCTGCACGCCCAGGCCGAGGGCTGGGACCGGCACTTCACCTGGCCGTGGACGGCGTTCGACACGACCTGGCAGGCGGCCTTCGGCGGCACGCAGACACCCGGGTTCGCCTGGATGTTCCGGGCCGAGATCGTGGCCATGCTGATCGGCGTCGTGCTGACGGCGGCCCTGCTCTGGTGGCGCCGCTGGGGCGAGGCGACCTGGGTCGGCCTGCAGGTCGTCGCGTTCGGCACGTCGACCTGGTTCTTCTCGGTGCCGCGGGCCACCCTGCTCTGGTGGCCGCTGTGGGTGACCATCGCCCTGCTCGCGGTGAAGCGCCGCTGGGTCCTGTGGGCCTACCTGGCCGTCTCGGTGCCGCTGATGTCGGTCTGGGCGGCCGCCTACCTGACCGGGCGCTGGGCGGGCTAGCCCCAGACGAGGGTGTCGAAGGCGGTCGTGGTGAAGCGGACCTCGACGTCGACCTCGTCGCCCACGACGGGCGGGGTGACGCCGTCGGGGAGCCAGATCATGGAGCACTGCATGTGCGGCGGCTCGGCGAACCAGCGCTGCCGGCCGGCCACCCGGAACGGCGAGAGGGCACGGCCGCCGGCCTCGAGGCCGCCGCGGGCCAGCGCCGTGGCCCGCTGCCGCAGGGTGCTCGCCGCCGTCGGCGCCTGCATGGCGATGCCGTGCGCCGTGCCGCCGGCGACCACCAGCAGGGTGCCGTCGCGGCGGCAGCGGCGCTGGCGGTAGCCGTAGGTCTCGCCGCGGCGCACCCGGTGCACGTCGAGCACCGTCGCCTTGGGCGCCAGGCCCGCGCGGTCGCCGAGCCAGAGCGCCGTCGCGACCCGGAGCCGGATCTCGGCGCCGGTGTCGCGGCCGACGGTGGCGGCATGGGCGGGCGTGAGGTGGCTGACCCAGACGGTGCGTGCGGCGCCCGGCGCGGCCGCGAACGCCTGCCGGGCCAGCGCGGTGGCCTCGGCGGTGTGGTCGCCGGTCAGTGGCAGGTGCAGCGCGAAACCCTCGAACCGCACGGCGTCGATCAGCTTGGCCACCTCGTCCAGCTCGCCGGGGGCGACACCGTGCCGGCGCATGCTGGTGAGGACCTCGACGACGACCCGTGGCCGGGTGTCGCCGGCCGCGAGCCCGCGCAGGTCCTCGAGCCGCGAGACGGTGTGCACGACGCGCTCGTCGCCGGGCGTGGCCGGCCCGGGCCGCCACGGCGTCAGCACGAGGACGTCGCCGCCGAACGCCGCCGCGACGGCCGGGACCTCCTCATAGGTCCCGGCGGCGATCGTGGCCACCCCGAGCCGGGCCGACTCCGCCGCCAGGACGGCGTTGCCGAACCCGTAGCCGTTGCCCTTGGCGACGGGGACGACGGTGACGCCCGCCGCGGCCGCGTTCTCGGTGTAGCGGCGGACCCGCCCGCGCCACTGCTCGGCGGCGATGTGCAACGTGACGGACACGGGTCAGCTCCGGCGCTTCATGTAGAGGTCGAACGCAGAGTAGAGGACGCGCGAGAGCGGGAGGTCCCACTCGCCGAGGTACTCGACGGCGTGCCCGCCGGTGCCCAGCTTGAACCGGATGAGGCCGGCGTGGGAGTCGTCCTCGGACAGGGTGTCGGTGATGCCGCGCAGGTCGTAGACGGCGCAGCCCTCGGCCAGTGCGTCTTGCATCATGCGCCACTGGACGGCGTTGGAGCCGCGGACGTCGCGCTTGGCCGTCGTCGAGGCGCCGTAGGAGTACCAGGCGTGCGTGCCGACGCGGGTCATGGTGGTGGCGGCGACGAGGTCGCCGTCGTGGTGCGCGAGGTAGAGCCGCAGCCGCTCCGGCGCCTCTCCGGTCATGGCGGCCCACATGCCCTGGAAGTAGGAGAGCGGGCGCGGGGTGAAGCCGTCGCGCTGCGCGGTCTCGGCGTAGATCTCGTGGAACGCGGGGAGGTCGGCCGCGGTGCCGGTGGAGACGACGACCCCGGACTTGTCCGCCTTCTTGATGTTGCGCCGCCACAGCTGGTTGAAGCCCTTGAGGACGTCGTCGGGCGTGCGGCCCTCGAGCGGCAGCTGGAACACGTGCCGCGGCTGGCCGGCGGCGAACCCGCCGGTATCGGCCGGCGGGCGCCAGCCCAGTGCCGTCAGCTGCTCGGCCAGCGCGGTGCCGGCGGCCGTGGTCTCGTCGGCCGGCACGTCGCGCAGCCGGGTGACGCCGGGGTCGGCCAGGGCCTCCTTGAGGGTGGCGTTGGACCACCGGCGCGTGACCACCATGGGGCCCATGCGCAGGCCGAACGCGCCCTGCGACTTCACGTGCTCGGCCAGCGGAGCCAGCCAGCGCTGCAGGTCGCCGCCGGTGGCCGCCGCCTCCCAGTCGATGCTCGGCCCCTCGGGGACATACGCGAGGTAGCGGCGGACCCGCGGCGCCTGGCGGTACAGCACCAGCGCCACGCCGACCAGCTTGTCGCCGTCGAACCAGCCGACGGACCGCGACCGCCAGTCGCGCTTGACCACACCCCACGCCGGAGTCTGCAGGAAGCTGACCGAGGGCCGCTCGGCGATCGCGGCGAGATGCTGGTCGCTCGCGATCTCTCGGACGGCGAGGGCGGGGCTGCGAGTCACGGGCCGAGGTTACCCGCTCCGGGTGCGGACCCGAGAACGATCACGAACGTCCGGGAGTGTCCGGTTGTGCCGGCCGGATGAACTCGGCGTCGATCTCGAGGACGACCTTCCGGCCGATGAGGACGCCGCCGGTCTCGAGCGCCCGGTTCCAGGTGAGCCCCCACCGCTCGCGGTCGATCTCGGTGCGCGCGGACAGGCCCACGACCTGCGCTCCCCACGGGTCGAAGCCGACGCCGTCGAAACTGGCCCGGAAGTCGACCGGCCGCGTGGTGCCGCGGATGGTGAGGTCGCCGGCCAGCACGAACTCGTTGCCCTGGACGTGCGCGATGCGCGTGGAGCGGAACGTCAGCTCCGGGTGGTGGGCGACGTCGAAGAAGTCCGCGGAGCGCAGCCGCTCGTCGCGGTCGTCCTCGCCGGTGGCCAGGCTCGCCGTGCCGACGACGACCTCGACGTGCGACGCGGTGGGGTCCTCGCCGATTGTCAGCGTGGCCCGGACGTCGCCGAACCGGCCACTGATGCGCGTGACCATGAGGTAGCGCACGGCGAACGTGACGTCGGCGTGCGCGGGGTCGAGCGTGAAGACGCCGGCCGCCGGCACGGTGAGGCCGTTCCACGGGTGCAGGTTGCGGGCGGCGTGTGCCTCGGCCATCGAGTGCCCTTTCTCTGGTCTCCACGGTTCAACGTTCAATATTTTGCGCCGTCAACCATTGTTAGCATCAGCATCTATGGCGACCACGCGAATCATCGACGACGACCGGCTCACCGCCGTCGGGCTGCTCGTCGAGGTGCACCGGGGGCTGACCAACAAGTTCGCCGCCCGCCTGGCCCAGCACGGCCTGTCCGAGAACGAGCTCGAGATCCTGCTCCGGCTCGGGCGCACCCCCAACTGCCAGCTGCGCATGAGCGATCTCGCAGCACAGACCAGCCTGACCACCAGCGGCGTCACCCGCGTGGTCGACCGGCTGGAACGCGCCGGCCTGGTGGCCCGGGCCAGCTGCGACACCGACCGCCGCGGAACGTGGGCGGTGCTCACCGACACCGGCCTCGAGCGCGTGACCGCCGCCGTGGCCGACCACATCGAGGACGTCGACCGCTGGTACACCGGCCTGCTCACGCCGGAGCAGCTGACCGGGCTGACCGACGCGCTGCGGATCGTGCGCGACACCGTCCGGCCCGAGGCCGTGGCGGGCATCGCCGAGGCCGCCCGGGCCAGGACCCACGTGGGCGTCTGACCGTCCGGCGGCACCGCTAACCGGCCTTGACGTGGTCCAGCAGGTAGGCGACGTCGTCGTCCTGGCCCTCGAAGGGGGTCTCGACGATGGCGTCGGTGCCGGCGGCCTCGATGACGGCGACGATGGCCTCGCCGCCGATGCTGCCGGTGCCGATGGTGGCGTGGCGGTCGGCTCCGGAGTCGAACGGGTCGCGGCTGTCGTTGGCGTGCACGAGGTCGATGCGCCCGGTGATGGCCCGCGTCTTGTCGACCATGTCCTCGGGCGCGATGCCGGCCGAGAACGCGTGGCAGGTGTCGAGGCAGAAGCCGAACCCGAACTCGCCGACGGCGTCCCAGAGCGCGGCCAGCCGGTCCAGCTTGCGGGCCATGGCGTAGTCGCCGCCCGCGGTGTTCTCGATGAGCACCGGCACCTTGGCGTCGAGCCGCTCGGCCGCCTTGCGCCAGTTGTCGACGCCCGCCTGGGGGTCGTCGCCCTTGAGCACGTGCCCGCCGTGGACCACGAGGCCCGCCGCGCCCACCTGGGCCGCGAGGTCGACGTGCTGCTGCAGGATCTTGCGGCTGGGGATGCGAATGCGGTTGTTCGTCGTGGCGACGTTCACCACGTACGGCGCGTGCACGTACACCGTGAGCCCCGCGCCCGCGGCGTCGGACTTCAGCGCCTCGGCACCACCGGGGTAGGCCAGCTTGGGCGCCTTCCAGTCCTGGGGGTCGCCGAGGAAGATCTGCACCGCCCCGGCACCGGTGGCCTTCGACGTCGCTATGGGGTCGCCCTGCTTCACGTGGGCACCGATGCGCTGCACAGCCATGGCCCAGACGCTACCGCGCCACTCCGACACCCCGACCGGTCCCCGTAGGCTCACGATCGATGTCCGATGAAGCCAGGTGGCGCGAGCAGCGGCGCGAGGCGATCCAGGCCCATGCCGACGCGCTGGCGCGCAAGCAGGCCGCCGAGACGCAGCGGGCGCGGGCCCTCGTCGCCGAGTTCGTCGCCGCCATGAGGTCCGCCGGCATCGAGCCCGGGCCGCTGCGAGCGCGCGCCGGCGAGGGCGCCGTCACCTATCGCACTGGGCTGCGCGGCTGGTACGTACGTCGCAACCGGGCCATGGCGGTCGGCGAGGACGGCGCGTTCTACCTCCTCGATGTGCCGCGATCGGCCGCCGCCCGGCTCGCCGGCGTGCGGGTGGCACCGTCGGACCCGCCGCTGCAGGTGGGGGTCGGTGCGCGCGACGGCGAGTCGATGCCGCTGGAGCGGCTGCTGCGGCAGCGGCTCGAAGCCGGGTCCGATTTCTGACGGTTTCCCGCGCGCAGAAGAAGCGCAGGTCAAGGCCTGTGGACAACCGAATCGGCGTTTCGGCGCATCGCTGGTAACCTTGCCTGCGGCCTGGTCATGCACGACCTGTGTGCATCCGACCGGGCCATCGACGTTCAGCCCTCCTGCCACGGAGAGACCGTGGCCGCGAAGACCACAGGAGGTGATCCGGCATGCGTCGCTATGAGGTCATGGTGATCCTGGACCCCGAGTCCGAGGAGCGCACCGTGCAACCCAGCCTCGAGCAGTACCTCGGGGTCGTGCGTGAGTCCGGTGGCTCGGTCGAGAAAGTCGACATCTGGGGCCGCCGCAAGCTCTCGTACGAGATCGGCAAGAAGAGCGAGGGCATCTACGCGGTGCTCGACGTCACGTGCGAGGCCGACACCGTGGCTGAGCTCGACCGCCAGCTCGGGCTCTCCGAGTCGGTGCTGCGTACCAAGGTCGTTCGGCCAGAAGCCCACTGAGAGGGATTCGTTCATGGCAGGCGAGACCGTCATCACGGTCGTCGGTAATCTCACCGACGACCCTGAGCTGCGTTTCACGCCCAACGGTGCGGCGGTCGCGAACTTCACCATCGCGTCCACGCCGCGCACGTTCAATCGGCAGACCAGCACCTGGGAGGACGGCGACGCGCTGTTCCTGAGGTGCTCGGTGTGGCGGCAGGCGGCCGAGAGCGTCGCCGAGTCGCTGCAGCGCGGCATGCGCGTCATCGCCCAGGGCCGGCTCCGCCAGCGCTCGTTCGAGACGCGCGAGGGCGAGAAGCGCACGGTCATCGAGATGGAGGTCGACGAGATCGGCCCGAGTCTCCGGTTCGCCACGGCCAAGGTCACCCGGACCCAGCGGTCCGGTGGTGGCGGCGGCGGTGGCGGCTACGGCGGTGCGCCTGCCGGCAACGACCCGTGGGCCACTCCGCCCGGCGGCGGTGCGCCGCAGCAGGGCGGCGGCAACGACCCCTGGAGCGCCCCGTCCGGCCCGCCGGCCGACGAGCCCCCGTTCTGATCACCAGGTAACAGCGTTCCCGAGCGGCTCTGGAGGCCGCTCAGCACGGGAGCGCGCCCGACAACCCATCCCGGTCAGCCGCGTCAGCGAGGCGACCGGGCTCCCCGAAGGAGGAGCACCACGATGGCTAAGCCCCCGCTGCGCAAGCCGAAGAAGAAGGTTTGCGCCTTCTGCAAGGACAAGGTCGACTACGTCGACTACAAGGACACCTCGCTGCTGCGCAAGTACATCTCCGACCGCGGCAAGATCCGGGCCCGTCGCGTCACCGGCAACTGCACCCGCCACCAGCGCGACGTCGCCACGGCCATCAAGAACGCGCGCGAGATGGCGCTGCTGCCGTACACCTCGACGGCTCGCTGAGAAGGGGAGAGGACGCCATGAAGCTGATTCTCACCCAGGAAGTGCCGGGTCTCGGCGCGGCCGGCGACGTCGTCGAGGTCAAGGACGGCTACGGCCGCAACTACCTCGTGCCGCGCGGGTTCGCGATCGCGTGGTCCAAGGGCGGGCAGAAGGAGATCGACTCCATCCGCCGCGCCCGGCAGGCCCGCGACTTCGCCGACCTCGACTCCGCTCGTGCGGTCAAGGCGCAGCTCGAGGGCACGTCGGTCCAGCTCGTCGCCAAGGCCGGCGACACCGGCCGGCTGTTCGGCGCCGTCACGTCGGCCGACATCGCGACCGCGGTCTCCGCGTCCGGTGGCCCGGCCATCGACAAGCGGCGCATCGAGGTGGGCAGCCCGATCAAGACGGTCGGCTCGCACCGCGTCACCGTCCGGCTCCACCCGGACGTCGCGGCGAACGTGACCCTCGAGGTCGTCCCCGCCTGAGGTCTCACCCACCACGGGCCCGCGGCTTCCTGGCTGCGGGCCCGTCGTGCTGTGGCACCCGGCCCGATCCGGGTACGTTCTGGACGTCGACCCGAACGCCCCCACCGGAGCACGCCCGCATGCAGGACAGTCAGCTCGGCAGCACCAGAGCACGCATCCAGCGCGTGGCCCTGGAGCTGTTCGCCGAGCGGGGCTACGACAAGACGTCGCTGCGCGAGCTGGCCGAGCGACTGGGGATGACGAAGGCGTCGCTCTACTACTACTTCAAGAGCAAGGACGACATCGTCCGGAGCCTGGTCGACGACCTGCTGGCCGCCGTCGACGAGGTCGTCGACTGGTCCCGCGAGCGCGAGCCGTCGCCGCAGAACCGGCGTGAGCTCATCGAGCGCTACGGCGAGGCGGTCCGCGGGCGGGGCACGCTGCTGCGGTTCCTCATGGAGAACCAGCCGGCACTGCGCTCGCTCGAGGCCGGCGACGCGATGCGGGAGCGCATGCGCACGCTGGTCGACTTCGTCGTCGATCCCGCCGACCCGCTGCCGGTGCAGCTGTGCGGGCGCATGGCGTTCTACGCGCTGCACGGCGGGCCGGCCATCATGAGCGACGTCGACGCCACCTCCGAGGACATCTTCGACGCCGCCTGCGTCGTGGCGCTGTCGATGCTGCCCGACGGCGACGGCGACGGGCCGCGCCCGCCGGCCTGAGGAGGGCCGGTGCGCAGCGCCGAGCCATGGTGAGCATGGCTGGGGCCATGCCCGGCCCGACGATGGTCGGATGGCCCTGAGCGCACCTGCCACAATCGGGGCGTGGGAGCGCTCAGGACGATCGTCGCGCCGCTGGCCGGGCGTCGTCTCTTCCGCCGCGGCGTCCACCTGCTCCTCGGCGGCGTCATCCTGCTCCCGTACGTCCTGCTGATCGTCATGTTCGTCCAGCTGTTCACCGAGCCGGGGACGCCGTACGTGCCGGCCGGGGTGCTGGCGGCGGTGACGTTCGTCATCGGGACGGTGCCGCCGTTCCTGCCGGCCATGCGGGCGCTCGAGATCACCGCGACGCGCAGCCTGCTCGACGTCGACCTGCCCGACCCGGTGGCCGACCCGCCGTGGGAGACGCGGCTGTTCGGTGCCGGGTGGTACGTGCTGCACCTGCTCTGCGGCGGGGTGGCGGTCTCGGCGATCCTCGTCGCCTCACCCACGGCGGTGCTGCTGGTGGCGCGCGGACTCGGCTTCGACGACGGCCGCGGCATCGTCGGCCTGCCGGTGCTCGACGGCGTCGGCGGGGTGTGGGCGGTCCTGCTGGGGCTGGGCGTGGTCGTCGCGACGGCGTATCTGGTGGCCGGCATCGGCGCGCTGCTGGCGTGGTTCGCCCCGCTGCTGCTGGGACCGTCGCCGGCCGAGCTGCGGCTGGCCATGGAGATCCAGGCGCAGGAGTTCGCCGAGCGCAACCGGCTGGCCCGCGAGCTGCACGACTCCGTCGGCCACGCGCTGACGGTCACGACGCTGCAGGCGGCGGCCGCGCGCCGGGTCCTCGACTCCGACCCCGAGTTCGCCCGCCGCGCGCTGGTCGCCGTCGAGGAGGCCGGCCGCACCGCCATGGAGGACCTCGACCACGTGCTGGGTGTGCTGCGCGCCGGCACCGATGCGGAGCTGTCGCCGCAGCGCACGCTGTCCGACCTGGACCGGCTCGTCGACGACACCCGGACCACGGGCATGGACCTCGAGGCCACCGTCGACGGCGACCTCGCGGCCGTCCCTGCGGTGCTCTCGCGCGAGGCCTACCGGATCGTGCAGGAGGGCCTGACCAACGCGGCCCGGCACGCGGCGCACGTCCCGGTCCGGCTGCACGTCGCGGCGACCGAGACCGGCGTCGACATCGAGGTGACCAACCCGCTGCCGGAGGATGCGCCGGCGCGGCGGCCGCGGGCGAACGGCGGCCGCGGCCTGCGCGGCATGCGCGAACGGGTGCGGCTGCTGCGCGGCGAGCTGTCCGCGCGGGCCGCCGACGGGGTGTGGCGGGTGCGTGTGCACCTGCCGGCCCGGACGGGAGACGGCCGGTGACGGACGAGCCCCAGCTCCACGGCCGACCACGAGGTCCCATGCGGCCGCGAGTCCCCCAGGGGACGACCATCACCGTGCTGCTGGTCGACGACGAGCCGCTCGTCCGGGCCGGGCTGCGCGCGATCATCGACGCCGAGCCGGACCTGCGCGTCGTCGACGAGGCCGGCGACGGCGCCGAGGTGGGGCCGCTGGTGGCGCGGTGGCGGCCCGAGGTGGTGCTGATGGACGTGCGGATGCCCGCGGTCGACGGCATCCAGGCGACCCGGCTGCTCAGCCGCCGCGACGACCCGCCGCGCATCCTCGTCGTCACGACCTTCGAGAACGACGACTACGTCTACGAGGCGCTGCGGGCCGGCGCCCACGGCTTCCTGCTCAAGCGGGCCCGGCCCGAAGAGATCGTGCAGGCGGTGCGGCTGGTCGCCCGGGGCGACTCGCTGCTGTTCCCCGCCGCCATCCGCCGGCTGGCGGCGGCGCACGGCGGACCCGGTGGCGGCGCGCTGGCCGACGCCGGGCTGAGCGAGCGCGAGGCCGAGGTGCTGCGGCTGGTCGCGGCCGGTCTGTCCAACGCCGAGATCGCCGCGGAGCTGGTCGTCGGCACCGAGACGGTCAAGACGCACGTCGGCAACGTGCTCACCAAGCTGGGCGTCCGCGACCGCACGCAGGCCGTCATCGCCGCCTACGAGTCCGGGTTCATCAGCCCCCGCTGACGTCCACCCCGAGTCGACCGACTCGGTGGAGGGCGGGGAACGGTCCCTCGGG
>NZ_SMKL01000048.1 GCF_004348545.1 Jiangella ureilytica
GTCCGGTCGCGTGCAAACCCCAGGACCGGGCACGACGACAGGTCGTTCACAAGACACCACGGTCACTGATCATTCGAGTCAGCCGCACCCGACCCCAGGACCACAAAGCATCTCACTGTGATCATTCCGGACCGGGGAACGGGCGCGCGGCTGACTGTGGCCGCCGCGGCCCGGCTCAGGACGCCTGGCTCTGCGCCCGCTTGGCGTAGACCCCCAGGCCACGCTCGGCCGCCACACCGAACGCGTCGCCGCCCTTGGCGCGGCGGTCGTCGGTGCCCCACTGCCGGTTCCGGGGCACCGGCATGAGCCGAGGAACGTGCTTGGAGCAGTGGATGTAGGCCTCGTCGACGTAGACGGCGACCCAGCGCTCCGGGCGCCGGCCGGGCACGTCGCCCTCGACCGGCTCGTCGGGGTGGCGCTCGGTGAACTCCGACGGCGACAGCAGTGCGGCCCGGCCGTTGACGTGCAAGCCGACGAGGTCGCGCACGAAGTCCATGAACAGCAGCCCGACGTGGGCGTTCTCGGTGATGTTGCCGGCGCTGGCCATGACGCCGTTGCCGCGGTACTCCGGCCAGGCCAGCGTGCTCGGGTCGAGCACCCGCGCGAAGCCCGGCGGCCCGGCGCGGAAGGTGACGTCGCACTCGCCGCCGGCGTCGGCCGTGCCGACGAACATCATCTCCATGCGCGCGACGAACTCGCGCATGTCGCCGTTCAGGTGGTCGGACATCTGCTCGCGATAGAACCGGTCAGCCCGTTCGCGGCTGCCGCTCGCCTCTTGCAGTGCGTGCTCGCCGGCCGATCCGGGCCGGTCGTGCGCAGCATGATCCATGTGTGGTCCTCCACGTCCCCCGCCCCCGGGTGCGTATGACCCACCATGATCGCCTACGCATCGCGGCCTCCGATACAGGAATGCCACAATTCGGTCACGCCGTGAGGGACGTCACGCGACGGTCACTGCGTGCGGCTGCGCTCGATCGCCTCGGCGATGCGCTTGATCCGCCGCAGCCGCGCGTCCCAGGTGGCGCCGACGGCGGACAGCTGCGCCACCGCGCGGGCGAGCTGGGCGTCGTCGACGCGGTAGACGCGCTCGCGGCCCGACGGCGTCGCGTGGACCAGGCCGACGCGGTCGAGGACGGCGAGGTGCTTGGCGACCGCCTGCCTGGTGACCGGCAGCTGCGCGCTCAGGCTGGTCGCCGTGCCGGAGCCCTCGGCGAGCAGCAGGTCGAGCATGCGCCGCCGGGTGGGGTCGCCCACCGCCGACCACAGGTCGTCGTCGACGGCGCTGCTCATCGCGGCACCAGCCCGCCCGCGTACGAGGCCAGCCGGGGCAGGAAGGCGTCCCAGCCGTTCTCGTGGTCGCGGTACTGCTCCTCGAGGACGGCGATCTCCCAGCCCTTCTCGCGAAAGCCCGTCTCCGTCAACAGCAGGAGGGTTCCCCCGCGCGACGGCGAGAGCTCGAACGTCACCAGCAGCGAGTTCCCCGGAGCGGCCGGCTCACCCTCGGGCGCCACCCAGCGGAAGGAGAACCGGCGGGGCGGGTCGGCGTCGACGACCGTCATGGTGGCGACGTGCTCGCGGTCACCCCAGACCAGCTCGCCGACGACCCCCGGGGCGGGCTCGCCGAGCGACGCCTCGTCGGCCCACCACTCCTCGATGTGCTCCGGGCGGCTGATGACCTCGAACACCACGTCGGGCGACGCGTCGATGTGGATCCGCCGTTCCAAAGTGCCGAATTCCATGCCGACAGCCCTTCCGCAACATTTGGTTGCAGTTAACGCTATCAGAACGACGCCACGTCGCGCTCCACGACGGGCCGGCCGTGCCGCCGGCAGCCGGCCGCGATCAGCCCGCCCACCTCATGCGTGCGCCGTCCCCACAGGCTCAGGGTGAGCCGGGACCCGCCGGCGAACCGGATCCGGATGACACAGCGCAGCACGAACGTGTCGGTGTGGTGGCCGACGCGGACCGACGCGAACGCGTCCCATGGCCACGCGACCACGCCGGCCGCCGTCGCGTGCACCAGGCCGTCCTCGCGGACCTCGACGTACTCGCCGGTCCCGGCCCGCAGCGCCCGTGCCAGCAGCCGCCCGCCGGGCCACGCCAGCGCCACGGCGACGACCCAGTGGACGACGCGGTCGGTGCCGCCCCCGGCGATGGTCATGGCCTCGACGGCGGACAGCACACCCCCGCCGGTGACGACGGCGCCCAGCAGCAGCCGCCAGCCGTTGCGCTCCTCGTGCCGCACGAGCACGCGTCCCAGCCCCGCGTCGTGGGTCATGGCCCGACTCCACCACCACCGGGTGAAGCCCCGGGTGACCCGCGGACGAGCAGTCGGAGAACTCCGTGTCCGGTTCCGGCCCGCGGCGCCGACGTCCCGGTCGGAGAGAGGAGAACACCATGACCATCACACCGAGGAACCCGACCCGGAGCCTGCTCACCGCCGGCATCGTCGCCGGCCCGCTGTTCCTGACGACCTGGCTGGTCCAGGTCCTGGTGCGCGACGGCTTCGACCCGCGCAAGCACACCCTCAGTTTGCTGGCGCTCGGCGACGGCGGCTGGGTGCAGATCGCGAACTTCGTGGTCACCGGCGCGTTGTTCGTCGCCTGCGCCGTGGGCCTGCGCCGCGGGGACGATCCGGGCACCCGCTGGGGCCCGCGCCTGGTCGCCCTGTTCGGCGTCGGGCTGATCACGGGCGGCGTCTTCGTCACCGACCCGGGCGCCGGGTTCCCGGCCGGCGCGCCCGCCGGGGCACCCGAGGAGATCACCGTCACCGGGATACTGCACAGCGCCGGCGCCGGCATGGCCCTGGTCAGCGGTATCGCGGCCATGATCGTCTACGCCCGCGCGTTCCGCCGCAGCGGCGACCGGAGGGCCGCCCGCGCGGTCACCGCCGCCGCCGTCGCCGCCGGCGCCGTCCTGATCTACCCGTCGCCCGACGGGGTGAGCCTGCGGCTGGTCGCCGCATCGGCCATCCTGTACGCGTTCGTCGCCGCCGTGGCGGCGCACGCGCGGGCCCGGGTCGCGTCGCCGGACTCCCCGGCGACGCCGTTCGAGAGGAGTGCACGATGAAGTACCTGATCCTGACCTACGGCACGCAGCGCGACTACGACCTGATGGGCGGCGCCGGCTCGGCGCTGACGCCCGCGGACTTCGCCCCCATGCACGACTTCATGGAGACGTTCACCCACGAGCTGACGGCGTCCGGCGAACTGGTCGACACCAGGGGTCTCGCCGCTCCGGTGCACACACGCCGGGTCCAGCTGCAGGCCGGCGTGCCGGTCGTCACCGAGGGCCCGTACGCCGAGACCCAGGAGGTCCTGGCCGGCTACTGGCTGGTCGAGGTCGCGAGCTTCGACCGCGCCACCGAGATCGCGGCCCGGCTGGCGGCCTGCCCCAGCCCCGGCGGCATCTTCGCCGATGCCGTCGCCGACATCCGCCCGATCGACGAGTACAGCGGCGGACCGGAGGTCTGACATGCCGGCCGTCGAGGACCTGCTGCGCGCGCTGGCGCCGCAGGTCCTCGGCGCGCTCGTGCGCCGCTACGGCCACTTCGACACCGCCGAGGACGCCGTCCAGGAGGCGCTGCTGGCGGCGGCCACGCAATGGCCCGCCAGCGGCGTGCCCGACAACCCGCGGGCCTGGCTCATCACCGTCGCCTCGCGCCGGCTCACCGATCTGCTCCGCAGCGACCAGGCCCGCCGCCGGCGCGAGGACACCGTCGCGCAGTGGACGATCGCGGAGGACCGCCTGGCCGAGGGCGCCGACCGCGAGCACCACGACGCCGACGACTCGCTGGTGCTGCTGTTCCTCTGCTGCCACCCGTCACTGACCACGGCGGGGCAGATCGCGCTCACGCTGCGCGCGGTCGGCGGCCTGACGACGGCGGAGGTGGCGCGGGCCTTCCTCGTCCCCGAGGACACCATGACCCGGCGGATCAGCCGGGCCAAGAGGACCATCAAGGAGAGCGGGCTGCCGTTCGCCGCGCCCGCCCCGGCCGACCGCGACGCGCGCCTGGCCGCCGTCCTGCACGTGCTCTACCTGATCTTCACCGAGGGCTACGCGGCCACCTCCGGCCCGCGCCTGGCCCGCACCGACCTCTCCGGCGAGGCGATCCGGCTGACCCGGCTGCTGCACACCCTGCTGCCGGACGGCGACACCGGCGGCGGCGAGGTCGCGGGTCTGCTCGCGTTGATGCTGCTCACCGACGCCCGCCGGCCGGCCCGCACCGGCCCGCACGGAGAGCTGGTGCCCATGGACGAGCAGGACCGCACGCTGTGGGACCGCGAGTTGATCGCCGAGGGCACGGCGCTGATCACGGCCGCGCTCCCCCGCGGCGCCACCGGCCCCTACCAGCTGCAGGCCGCCGTCGCCGCCGTCCATGACGAGGCGCCGACGGCCGACGCGACGGACTGGGCGCAGATCGAGGCGCTGTACGAACTGCTGCTGCGCATCGACGACGGCCCCGTGGTCGCGCTGAACCACGCGGTCGCCGTGGCCATGGCCCGCGGCCCGCTCGCCGGGCTGGCGCTGCTCACAGAGCTCGAGGCCGCCGGGAGGCTGAGCGGTGAAGGAACCGCCGGGCAGCGGCTGCACGCCGTCCGGGCGCACCTGCTGGAGCGGGCCGGCGACGCCGCCGGCGCCCGCGAGCACTACCGCGAGGCGGCCCGCCTCGCCACCAGCCTCCCGCTGCAGCGTTATCTGACCGGCCGAGCCGACCGAGTGGAATCAAACGACGCAAGCCGGGAACATTGAGACCAGACTCGCGGCGTAGCGAGCACTCCACCGAACACCGCGACGGAAGGCCCCTGAATGACGTCTGCCGAGTCGATGCCGCAGTGGCCCGGGGCGGCCTACCCCCTCGGCGCCACCTATGACGGCTCCGGCACCAACTTCGCGCTGTTCAGCGAGGTCGCCGACGGTGTCGAGCTGTGCCTGTTCGACCCTGACGGCACCGAGACCCGGTTACCGCTCACCGAGGTCGACGGCTTCGTGTGGCACACCTTCCTGCCCGGCGTCGAGCCCGGGCAGCGCTACGGCTTCCGCGTGCACGGGCCGAACGACCCGAAGCTCGGCCACCGCTGCAACCCGGCGAAGCTGCTGCTCGACCCGTACGCCAAGGCCATCGACGGCGCCTTCGAGTGGCACCAGGCGCTGTTCGGCTACGACTTCGGCGACCCCGACAGCCGCAACGACGACGACTCCGCCCCGCACATGCCGAAGTCGGTGGTCATCAACCCGTTCTTCGACTGGGGCACCGACCGCCCGCCGAGCCGCGAGTACGCCGAGACGGTCATCTACGAGGCGCACGTCAAGGGGCTCACGCAGACCCACCCGGACATCCCCGAGGACATCCGGGGCACGTACGCCGCCATCGCGCACCCCGTCGTCATCGACCACTTGACGTCGCTCGGCGTCACGACGCTCGAGCTCATGCCGGTGCACCACTTCGCCAACGACGCCACGCTCATGGAGAAGGGCCTGTCGAACTACTGGGGCTACAACTCCATCGGGTTCTTCGCGCCCGACCCCAAGTACAGCTCCGGCGCCACGCCGGGGTCGCAGGTGGGCGAGTTCAAGGCGATGGTCCGGGCGCTGCACGACGCCGGCATCGAGGTCATCCTCGACGTCGTCTACAACCACACCGCCGAGGGCAACCACCTGGGCCCCACGCTGTCGTTCCGCGGCATCGACAACGCCGCCTACTACCGGCTGGTCGACGACGACAAGCGCTACTACCTCGACTACACCGGCACCGGGAACTCCCTCAACGTCGGCCACCCGCACACGCTGCAGCTGATCATGGACTCGCTGCGGTACTGGATCACCGAGATGCACGTCGACGGCTTCCGCTTCGACCTCGCCGCCACCCTGGCCCGCGAGTTCTACGACGTCGACCGGCTGTCGGCCTTCTTCGAGCTGGTGCAGCAGGACCCGACGGTCAGCCAGGCCAAGCTCATCGCCGAGCCGTGGGACCTCGGCCCCGGCGGCTACCAGGTGGGCAACTTCCCGCCGCAGTGGTCGGAGTGGAACGGCAAGTACCGCGACACCGTCCGCGACTTCTGGCGCGGCGAGCCGGCCACGCTGGGCGAGTTCGCCTCGCGCATCACCGGCTCGGCCGACCTCTACGAGCAGTCGACCCGGCGCCCGGTCGCGTCGATCAACTTCGTCACCGCGCACGACGGCTTCACCCTCCGCGACCTGGTCTCGTACGACCAGAAGCACAACGAGGCCAACCTCGAGGACAACGAGGACGGCGAGAACCACAACCGCTCGTGGAACTGCGGCGTCGAAGGGCCCACCGACGATCCCGAGGTCAACGCGGTCCGGGCGCGCCAGCAGCGCAACTTCCTCGCCACGCTGCTGCTGTCACAGGGCGTGCCGATGATCGGCCACGGCGACGAGCTCGGCCGCAGCCAGGACGGCAACAACAACGGGTTCTGCCAGGACAACGAGATCACCTGGGTCGACTGGGAGGCCGCCGATCGGCCGCTGCAGGAGTTCACCCGCGCCGTCACCGCACTGCGGGCGACGCACCCGGTGTTCCGGCGCCGGCGGTTCTTCGACGGCCGGCCCGTGCGCCGCCCCGGCGCCGTGGAACTGCCCGACATCGACTGGCTGCGGCCCGACGGCAGCCCGATGACCGAGGCCGACTGGGACGCCGGGTTCGGCCGGGCCATCGCGGTGTTCCTCAACGGCAACGGCATCGGCGAGGTCGACGCGCGCGGGGAGCGGGTGGTCGACGACTCCTTCCTGCTCTGCTTCAACGCCCATCACGAGCCGCTGGAGTTCACCCTGCCCGACGCCGAGTACGCCGCCGCCTGGGACACCGTCCTCGACACCGCCGACGACGACGCCGGTGACCGCGGCGGGCCTCGCGCCGAGGGCGCCGTCGTCACCGTCCAGGCCCGGTCGCTGCTGGTGCTGCGGGCGCCGCGGAACGCGACCACATGACGACGCCGGTCTCGACGTACCGGCTGCAGCTCAGCGACGTGTTCCCGGTCGCCGGGGCGGCCGAGCTGACGGCGTACCTGCGCGACCTCGGCGCCGGCGCGGTGTACTGCTCTCCCCTGCTGCGGGCGACGACGGGGTCGGCGCACGGCTACGACGTGGTCGACCCCCGGGTCATGGACGACTCGCGGGGTGGTGAGGCCGGCTGGCGCACGCTGCTCGCGGCGGCTCGCGAGCACGGCCTGGCCGTCGTCGTCGACATCGTCCCGAACCACCAGGGCGTCGGCGACCCGTCGCAGAACCCGGCCTGGCACGACCTGCTGACGCACGGCCCGGCGTCGGCGTACGCGCGCTGGTTCGACGTCGACTGGGCGGCGGGACGGCTGCTGCTGCCGGTGCTGGACAAGCCGGGCGGGTTCGAGCTGGACGGCGACGGCGCCGCCCTGGTCGTGGGTGAGCTGCGGTTCCCGCTGGCGCCCGGCACCGGGCCGCGGCCTGGCGAGACCGCCGCCGACGTGCACGATCGCCAGTTCTACGAGCTCGCCGACGCGAGCCGGGCCGACGACGACCTCACCTACCGGCGGTTCTTCGCGGTCACCTCGCTGGCCGGGGTGCGGGTCGAGGACCCGGAGGTCGCGGCGGCCACGCACGAGCGGATCCTGCGCTGGGTGAGTGACGACGGCGTCGACGGCCTGCGGGTCGACCACCCGGACGGGCTGGCCGACCCCGGCGGCTACCTGCGCTGGCTGCGCTCGCAGGTGCCGGACGTGTGGCTGGTGGTCGAGAAGATCCTCGAGCCGGCCACCGACGAGCACCTGCCGGCGGACTGGCCGGTCGACGGCACGACGGGTTACGACGCGCTCGCCGAGGTCGGCCCGCTGTTCGTCGACCCGGCGGCGGAGCCGGCGTTCGACCGGCTCTACCGCGAGGTCACCGGCGACGACCTCGACTTCGCCGACCACGTCCTGATCGGCAAGCGGGCCGTCGCGACGACCATCCTGCGCTCGGAGTTCCATCGCATGGCCCGGCTGGCGCCATCGGTCCCGGACGCGGTGGCGGCGCTGACCGAGCTGGCGTCGGCGTTCCCGGTCTACCGTTCCTACCTGCCCGAGCACGGCGCGGCGGACCTCGGGACCGCGTTCACCGCCGCCCGGCGCCGCCGTCCCCGGCTGGCCGCCGCGTTCGACGCGCTCGAGCCGCGGCTCCGCGACGGCGCCGACGAGCTGTCCGTCAGGTTCCAGCAGGTCACCGGCGCCGTCACCGCCAAGGGCGTCGAGGACACCGCCTACTACCGCTACGCCCGGTTCGTCGCGCTCAACGAGGTCGGCGGCGACCCGGCCGCGTTCGGCCTCGGCCTCGACGACTTCCACGCCGCCCAGCAGCGGCGGCAGCAGCGGGCGCCGTCGTCGATGACGACGCTGTCCACCCACGACACCAAGCGCGGCGAAGACGTGCGTGCCCGGCTGGCGGTGCTGGCCGAGATCCCGGACGAGTGGGAGCGGCTGGTCCGGCGGCTGGCGGCCGAGGCGCCGATGCCCGACCGCCCCATGGCGTACCTGCTCTGGCAGACGGTGGCCGGCTTCGGCCTCGACCAGCCCGAACGCCTGCACGCCTACGCGGAGAAGGCGATGCGCGAGGCGGCGACGTTCACCGGCTGGGCCGACCCCGACGAGGAGCTCGAAGCCGCGGTCCACGCCGCCCTCGACGCGCTGGCCGACCGGCCGGACCTGCGGTCGGCGGTCGACGCGTTCATCGAGCGCATCCGGCCGTTCGGGTGGAGCAATGCGCTGGGCCAGAAGCTCGTGCAGCTCACCATGCCCGGCGTGCCCGACGTCTACCAGGGCACCGAGGGCTGGGACGACTCCCTGGTCGACCCCGACAACCGCCGCCCGGTCGACTTCGCCCGGCTGCGCGCGCTGCTGGCGGACCTCGACGGCGCCGGCGCGCCTCCGCCCGTCGACGCGTCCGGCGCGGCCAAGCTCTGGGTGGTCTCGCGGGCGCTGCGGCTGCGGCGCGACCGGCCGGCGCTGTTCACGGCGTACCGGCGGGTCCCGGTGCGCGGCCCGGCGGCGGACCACGCGATCGCCTTCGACCGCGGCGGCGCGATCACCGTGGCGACGCGCCTGCCGGTGCGGCTGGCGTCGAACGGAGGCTGGGCCGACACCGTCGCCGACCTGCCGCACGGCCGCACCGACGTGCTCACCGGCCGCCGATTCGACGGCGGCAAAGTGCCGCTGGCCGGCCTGCTCGCCCACTACCCCGTCGCGCTGCTGGCACCCGAGCCGCCATGACGACGTTCACGCTGTGGGCGCCGTCCGCCCGGCGGGTCGCGCTGCGCGCGGGCGGACGCAACGCGACGGCGGTCCGCGCGTCCGGCGGCTGGTGGACGGCGCACGCGCCGGCCCCGCCGGGCACCGACTACGGCTGGCTGCTCGACGACTCCCCCGACGTCCTGCCCGACCCGCGGGCCGCCTGGCTGCCGCACGGCGTCGACGGCCGGGCCCGCGTCTACGACCACGCGGCCTTCCGGTGGACCGACGGCGCCTGGGCCGGCCGCCCGCTGGCCGGCGGCGTCCTCTACGAGCTGCACATCGGCACCTTCTCGCCGTCCGGGACCTTCGACGGCGCCGTCGAGCGGCTGGACCACCTCGTCGGCCTCGGCGTCACGCACGTCGAGGTGCTGCCCGTCAACGCCGTCGACGGCGTCTGGAACTGGGGGTACGACGGCGTCGGCTGGTACGCCGTGCACGAGCCGCTCGGCGGGCCCGACGGCTTCAAGCGATTCGTCGACGCCTGCCACGCCCGCGGCCTCGCCGTCGTGCTGGACGTCGTCTACAACCACCTCGGGCCCAGCGGCAACCACCTGCCGAAGTTCGGGCCGTACCTCACCGACGGCGCCGGCACCGCGTGGGGCGACGTCGTCAACCTCGGCGAGCCCGCGGTGCGCCGGTTCATCGTCGAGAACGCGCTGATGTGGCTGCGCGACTACCACCTCGACGGGCTGCGGCTCGACGCCGTCCACGCGCTGTCCGACCCGCTCGCCGGGCACGGGCACCCGCACATCCTGGCCGAGCTGTCCGCGGCCGTCGAGCGGCTCGCCGGCGAGCTGGGCCGGCCGCTGCCGCTGATCGCGGAGTCCGACCTCAACGACCCCGTCATGATCGAGCCGCGCGACCGCGGCGGCCACGGCATGGACGCGCAGTGGGACGACGACGTGCACCACGCCCTGCATGCGCTGCTCACCGGCGAGCGGCAGGGCTACTACGCCGACTTCGGCTCGCTGGCCGTGCTGTCGAAGGTGGTCCGCGACGCGTTCCTGCACGACGGCGGCTTCTCGTCGTTCCGCGGCCGCCCGCACGGCCGCCCCGTCGACCGGGCCCGCACGCCCGGGCACCGGTTCGTCGTCTGCCTGCAGAACCACGACCAGGTCGGCAACCGCGCCGCCGGCGAGCGGCTCACCGAGCTGGTGTCCCCCGCCCGCCTGCGGGTCGGCGCCGTCCTGCTGCTGTCGCTGCCGTTCACGCCGATGCTCTGGATGGGCGAGGAGTGGGGTGCGTCGACGCGGTGGCCGTTCTTCACCTCGCACCTGGACCCGGTCATCGCCGCCGCCGTCGGCCCGGGCCGGCTCGAGGAGTTCCGCAAGCACGGCTGGGACACCTCGGCGATGATCGACCCGCAGGACCCGGCCGCCTACCGGACCGCCCAGCTGGACTGGTCCGAGCCCGGGCGGCCCGGCCACGCCGAGCTGCTGGACCTCTACCGGCGGATGATCGCGCTGCGGGCCGCCGAGCCGGACCTGCGCGACGGCGACCTCACCGCCGTCGCGTCCGGGTTCGACGAGGCGGCCGCCTGGTTCGTGCTGCACCGCGGCTCGCTGCGCGTGGTCGTCAACCTCGCCGACCGGGCGCAGCCGGTGCCGCTGTCCGGGGCCGGCGGCGGTGACCTCCTGCTGGCCACGGGTCCGGCGGCGGTCGCGGCCGACGGCGGCAGCGTCGAGCTGGGCGCCGAGACGGCCGCCGTGGTCAGGATCCGGTAGGGGCGTCTGATGGATCTTGGTGGATGCGGGCGGCGTCCAGTCGTCGGTCCAGCAAGGCGGAGGAGGAGGTCGATGCGGAGCCATCGAGCGACGACGACACCGCAGCTGGTCGGCGTCTGGGCGTCGATCCGCGCCGCCGAAGATTCATCAGCCACCCCCTAGCCAGCTCCGCAGCGTGACGGCGTCGCGCACCAGCGCCTCGGGGTCGTCGTCCTGGACGAACTCGAGCAAGGCGTACCGCTCGGCGCCGGCCTCGGCGGACGCGCCGGCGACGGTGCCGAGCACCGGCTGCCACAGCGGTGCGCCGTCGGCCAGCGCCAGCCGGACGCCGTCGGCGGTCCAGCTGAACACGTGCACGGTGACCAGACCCGGCAGCAGCGCGCCGGCCTCGTGGACGGCTTCGGCCGGGCCGAGACCGAGCCGAGGCTGCCAGTACGGCCGCAGCCCCGGGTGGCCGACCTCGGCGTAGAGCGCCAGCGCGGAGTCGAGCGTGTCGGTGAGCGTGCCCGGGTGGTGCTCGACGGCGATCTCGACGCCCTCGCCCGCGGCCAGCTCGGTGATGCGGCGCACGTCGCCGACGACCCCGGCCCGCTGCTGCGTCGTCAGGTCCGCCGATCCCGCCGCGCCGGCCCAGATGCGGATGCGCGGCGCGCCGAGGGCCACCGCGGTCCGGAGCACCGCGTCGAAGTCGGCCGGGGCGTGGTCGCCGGCCCGGTAGTACGAGCCGTACGCCGCGACGCGGACGCCGTGGTCGGCCGTCGCCGCCGCCGTGCGCTTCGCCGCCGCGACGTCGCCGACCGGCACGTGCACGTCGCCACCCCACTCGACCGCCTCGAGCCCGGTCCGCCGCAGCAGCGCCAGGATCTCGCCGACGCCCAGTTGCCGGAACGTGATCGACACCAGGCCGGGGACCACGCTCATGCCTGCACCACCAGCTCGGCCCGGTGCACCCGGTGCCGCAGCGGCTCGCCCCGGACCAGCCGGTCCAGCTCGTCGAGGGCCAGCGCGGCGAGCCGGCGGCACTCGCTGCCCATGGCGCCGGCGATGTGCGGGGTCAGGACGACGTTGGGCAGCCGGTAGAGCGGTGAGTCCGGTGGCAGCGGCTCCGGGTCGGTGACGTCGAGGAGGGCGTGCAGCCGGCCCCGCTCGCACTCGCCGGTGAGGGCAGCGTGGTCGACGAGCGCGCCGCGGGCGGTGTTGATCAGGGTGGCACCGTCCTTCATCAGGGCACATCGACGGGCGTCGATGAGGTGGTGGGTCGCCGGCAGCGCCGGCGCGTGCAGCGTGACGACGTGGGCCCGCCGGACGAGGTCGTCGAGCTCCACGAGCTCGGCGCCGGCCGCGGCCACCGCGGCGGCGTCGGCATACGGGTCGGCCACCAGCACCGTCAGGTCGAACGGCTGGAGCAGGCCGGCGACCCGCCGGCCGATGCGCGAGAACCCGACGACGCCGACGGTGCGGCGGTAGTTCGACGCTTCGCCGGCCGCGCCCGCCACGCCGTCGCGCCAGGCCAGCTCGCCGGGATGGGCGCGGAAGCCGGCCGCGAACGCGTGCGCCCGCTTGCCCGCGGCCAGGATCGCGGCCAGCGTGAACTCCGCCACCGGGACGGCGTTGGCATCGGCCGCCGTCGTGACGGCCAGCCCGCGGTCCCAGCAGGCGTCGGTGACGTGGTGCTTCACGCTGCCGGCGGCGTGCAGGACGGCCCGCAGCCGCGGCGCGTCGCCGAGCACCGCGGCGTCGAGCGGCGGGCAGCCCCACGAGGTCAGCAGCACGTCGGTGCGCCCGAGCGCGGCCCGGACGCCCGGCGAGCCGAAGCTTTCCACCGGCCCCGGCAGGACCAGCTCCGCGAGCGCATCGAGCCGCGACCGGAGCTCGTCGTCGAACAGGTCGCGGTACGCGGTGTCGGCCATGACCAGCATGACCCGGACCCGCTCGTCCGCCATCGGCAACTCCCTCGTCGGATTCGGCTCGGCGTCCAGGTTAAGCGCTTGCTTGAAGGCCCCGTCATTCGGATCGATCATCCACATGCCAACGACTGATCATATTTCCGAGTCGAGCAGGCCGATGCGCCACGCCCTCGTCCTGCCCCGCAGACGGTGATGGAGCTGGCGCGGTACGGCCAGTCGAGACCACCGGCTCGACGGCGTACGTCGACGCCACCGCGATCACCTACTGCGCGGGCCTGGACCGCGATCTCGTCCGCCGGCCGGTCAGCATCACGGTGAGCTAGGACGCGTTGCCGGCCCGCAACCAGGCCACGTAGTCGGCGACGCCCCGCTCGACGTCGTACTCCGGCGCGAACCCGGTGCCGGCGCGGAGCCGGGAGACGTCGAGGAACGGGTCGCGCTCCGGCGCGCCCGGCGACCGGCCCGGCTTCAGCTCCACCTCGGTGCCCGGGACGGCGGCCGCGATCGCGTCGGCGAATTCACGGTGTGTCGCCGGCTCGCCGCTGGACACGTTGTAGGTGTCGTGCGCCAGCCGGTCGGCGGTCATGAGCAGCGCGATCGCCCGGCCGCAGTCCTTGACGTAGACGCGGTCGCCGCCGTCGTCGGCGTACGGCGGCTCGGCCAGCGCCGGAGTGACGCCCTGGACGGCGGCCCGGACCCACCACGGGATCGGGAGGAACGGCGACTCCGGATGGCCCAGCGGCCCCCACACCGAGCCGATCCGCAGGTTCACCGCGTCGAACCCGGACTGCCGCGCGGTCAGGTTGGTGAAGACCTCGGCACCCAGCTTGAACGCCGGGATCTGGTGGATCGGGACGTTCAGTGCGAGGCCCAGTCCCTCGTGCCAGGGGCCCGGCTCGTTGCCCGCGTACGAGCCGATGCTGCTCGCGACCGCGAACCGCGTGACGCCCCACTCCTGCGCCCCCTGCAGCACGTTGAGCAGCCCGGCGGTGTTGGCGCGCAGGAACGCGACCGGGTCGGTGACCTCGAGCCCGGCGGCGGCCAGGTGCACGACGCCGCCGATCGCGTGCTCGCGCCCGATCGCCAGGACGGCGGCGGTGTCGGTGACGTCGACATCGGCGACGGCGACCCGGTCCGGCCCGTAACCCGCGAGGAACGACGGCAGCGGCGTGGGCCGGCGCCGGGTCAGCACCACCGAGCCGCCCAGGTCGAGCAGCGCCCGCGCGGTGTGCGCGCCGATCGAGCCGAGGCCGCCCGTGACGAGCACCCGCCCGGTCATCGCGGCACCCGGAAGGTCAGGTGGGTGACGCCGGGCGCCTCGACGACGCGGACCCGCTCCAGCTCCCGGGCCTCGGACAGCGCGTGGAAGTACGGCGTCCCGCCGCCGAGCAGGATCGGCACCTGGTGCAGCGTCACCTCGTCGAGCAGCCCGGCCCGCAACGCGGCCGCCGTCACGCCCGTGCCCATGACCGCGACGTCGCGGTCCCCGGCGATCTCGGTGGCGCGTGCGACGGCCTCCTCGATGGTGCCGGCGACGGTCTGTGCGGCGGACGCCTCGGGAGCCGGGCGGTGGGTCAGGAGGAGCAGCGGCGCCGTCGGGTGCGGGCTGGCGCCGCCGAAGCCGCCGGAGTGGTCGTAGGTGGTGCGGCCGACGATCACCGCGCCGTCGCGGCTCGCGAGCGCGTCGAACACCTCGGCGCTCGGGGCCGACAGCGTGAAGCCGTCGAACACCCGGCTGGGGACGTCGCCGTCGAAGTACCAGTCGAACAGCCGCTGCCCGCCGCGGCCGAGCGCCTGCTCCGGGCTCGGGTCCGGGCCGGTGACGTAGCCGTCGACGGAGACGGACAGCGCGGCGATGACGCTCATCCGATCACCACCACCTGGACGTGCTCGGGCTCGATGGCGTAGACGACCCGGTCGACGCGCGGGCTGTAGGGCATGCCGATGTACGCGTCGGACATCCGGTCGATGATCTCCCAGGCGCGGTCGCCCTCGATCTTCTCCACGACGCGCCCGCGGACCAGCGCCGACGTGGCCGGCCGGTCCCGGTCCACCACCGAGACCGCCACCCGCGGGTCGCGCTCGAGGTTGCGGGCCTTGCGGGTGGCGTCCGAGGTCAGAATGGTCACGCGGTCGCCCTCGAGCCCGACCCACATGGGGACCGAGTGCGGCGAGCCGTCGGGCAGCAGCGTGGCGAGATGCGCGGGATGGCCGCCGCCCAGCAGGCGGCGGGCCTCGTCGGTCAGTTCGCTCATGCCGTCAGGCTAGGAGCGCCTCCGGCGGCGTTCTTGAACGAACCGGCCAACCCCGCCGCACGCAGCAGCGGCGCGTACGACGCGGAGTGGTCGTGCCCGCAGGCGCAGGTGTCCGCGGCACCGCGCAGGAACACCCGCGGCGTCACCCCTGTGAGCCGCACGCACTCGCGGGTCAGGTGCGCCTGGTCGGCGTAGCCGGTGTCGACGGCGAGCCGGGCCAGCCCGTCGCCCGACGGCTCGGTCCCCGTCGCCATGGCCGCCTGCGTCCGGGCGAGGAAGCCCTGGAACCGCAGGATGCGCTGCAGTGCCTTCGGTGCGATCCCGACGCCGGCCAGGCAGTGCCGCCGGAAACCGCGTTCGGAGACGTAAAGCTCGGTCCCGACGGCGCGCACCTCGGCCCCGCGCCAGGGCATCAGCCGCCTGGTCGCCTCGGCGATCAGCGGCTCGGGGGCGGTCGCGCCGGTGCGGACGGCGGCGGCCGCCACCAGGTCCTCCAGCGCGGCGACCGCGGCCTCGTCCGTCGTCGCGGCCGCCACCCGCTCGCCGGCCGCGGCTGCCGCCGTCCCCCACAGATCCGCGGCGTCGACCACCACCTCCGTGAGGTCCGCGACCGGCCGGCCCAGGACCGCCGCGGCGGCGCCCGGACGGAACCGCAGCCCGACGACCGTGGTGCCGGGCGCGAGCAGCTCGACGTGCGGGCCGGTCAGCGCGCCGGCGACCCGTGGCTCGTACCCCACGACGCAGCGCAGCTCGACACCGCCGGTGGGCAGGTGCCGCTGCGGGTAGGCCGGCGTCCCCGGCGGGATGCGCTGCACCCAGGTCGTCGTGACGAGGGCGGCCAGCCGCGGGGCCGGCGGCCGCTCGGTGTAGGTCTGGCCCGCCACGCATGCGAGTGTGACACCTCCGCCCGCCTCGTGGAAGACCGCCGGGCGGCGGCGCTCGGTGCAACAACACCCGTGGACGGTGGAATGGCACGCCGTTCCATCTTGGATACAGTCGGGCCGCCCACGCCGTGGATCGCACCAGGAGGCGCCTCATGAGCTGGTTCCGCCGCACGCCACGCACGCCCCGTCCACACCGATCGGCAGGCGGCCATTGGGGACTCGGGGCGCTCGCCCTGGCCCTGCTGGCCGTCGGCATCGTCATCGGGTCGGTGCTCACCCCCGGCTCGTCGGGGCCCGCCACGGCCGCGCCGCCGCAGCTCGTGGACGGCGCGCCCGGCGACGAGCCGTCGCTGTCGGCCGGCGCCATGTGGTACCCGTGGGCGCCCGGGCCGGGCGAGCTCGGCGCCAACCCTCGGGCCTTCTCGATCGACCACGTCATGGACGGCCGTACCGTCAAGAAGGTCGTGGCGTCCTGGAATCGCAACGAGGACAGCCCGAACGCGCCGCTGGTGAACACCCGCGCCGTCGGCGAGGAGAACGGGCAGATCTTCGTCCCGTACGAGGCGCTGCCGTCCGAGTACACCATGGCGGCGACGGTGCGACTGCGGGACGGTTCGGTGCTGACGAGCAGCTTCGTCCCGAAGTCCGTGACGCCACCGGCACCGACGCACCGCATCACCTTCCCGATGGCCCGCTCCACCGATCTCGCGACGTCGTGGACGACGTGGGACGCGCCGCTGATCGAGAACAAGTGGCGGCTGAACTGGTACCGCGTTCACCAGGACCTGATCGAGCTGGCCGACGGCACGCTCCTGCTCGGTGGCTACGGCCACGGCACCATCAACGGCGTCACCAAGGAGTACAGCCTGGTCTTCGAGTCCAGCGACGGCGGGCAGACGTTCCGGCAGCGCTCGGCGGTCAACGCCGGCTCGCAGTACGGCACCAACGAGCTCGGCATGGCGCGGACCAGTGACGGCCGGCTGATCGCCGTCATGCGCGGCTCTGAGACGGTGGCCCGGCCTCCGTCGATGCCGATGACCGTCTCGTTCTCCGGCGACGACGGACTGACCTGGGCGCCGCTGCAGCCGTACGTGCCGCCGGAGGGCATGCCGAACAACGGCATCATGCCGAAGATCGTCCTGCAGCCGAACGGCCAGCTGCTGCTGGCCTACGGGCGCCCGGACAACAACGTGGTGGTGTCGCGCGACGGCACCGGCCGGACCTGGGACGCCGGGCAGGTCGTGTTCTCGCGGCACCCCGGCGACGATCCGCTGCGCCGCTGGATGGGCAGCAGCGGCAACATGGACCTCGTCCCGCTGAGCAGCGGCGCGTCGCTGGCGTTCGGCGACACGTGCCACAACATCTGGTGGTGCCGCGAGTACGGGCACGACAACAAGGTGTGGACGCGCAAGGTCGACGCGGTGACGCCCGGCGTCGGCAAGGTCGACCTGGCCACCAAGGTGCAGGCCGGCACCGTCACGCTCTCGGGCACGGTGGTCGCGGCCGACGAGCGGTTCGCCGAGCAGCGCATCGAGGGCGCCGTCGACGGCAGCTCCGAGTACCGCGCGGCCGCCCGCCTGGCCGGTACCCCGTCGCTCACCGTCGAACTGGACCAGGTCTACACCCTGGAGCGGATCGGCCTGATGATGTCGCGCGGTGAGCCGAACAGCGCCCGCGTCCAGGTCTCCGAGGACGGTCGACGCTGGAGCCGGCCGGTCGTCGACACCGGCGTCCGCACCGACTACGCGATGACGTACACCGACATCGAGCCGGTGCGCGCGAAGTACGTCCGGATCAACCAGGGCTCCGGTGGCGCGCCGCTGACCGCCGTCACCGAGCTCGAGCTGTTCGCGGCCGACCTGCTGACGTTCGAGAACGACGCGGTCACCAGCGTGCCTCGCACACTGAAGGACACCCGGTACGCGTTCGTGGTCGACACGATCATCCCGGGCTTCGACCACTCGCGCGCCCACATGGCGCTGGTCGACGCCGACCAGGGGGCCCGGGCCGCCGCCACCTTCCCCGCGAGCCGGCCGGCCGGCACTCAGCACATCTCCTTCGGCTACGAGGGCTACGGGTACGGTAGCGGCGCGCTCTGGGACATCCTCGGCACGAACGCCGACGGCGAGGAGGTCACAGCGTTCCGGCTGCACTTCGCCCCCGACTGGACGGCGAACGCGATGAAGGTCCGCGCCTGGGACGGCGACTCGTGGGTCGACGTCGGCTCTGTCGGCCCGGTGCCCGCGAACCGGACGTGGATGTCCGTCACGATCGACAGCACGGGCTCGGAGACCACCGTGAGCCTGAACGGGACGGTCATGGGCACCACGTCGCTCGCGCTGGCCGACGTCGAGGAGTTCACCGGGTTCCGGGCCGAGACCGGCCTGCTTCCCGAGGACGTCGGCAACATGGAGCACTCGTACGACGACGTCCTGATCAGGCCGTTGGACTGAATCGTTGACCTTGCCCGTGGGGGAAGGCCTAGCGTTCGAGACGTGGAGGACACGGCGGACGCCAGGCGGTTGCCCATCGGGCAGGTGGCTCGGCTGGCCGGGGTCACCCCGAAGACGTTGCGGCACTACGACCGCCTCGGGGTGCTCCGGCCGGCCGCCGTCGACCCGGCGACGGGCTACCGCTGGTACCGGCCGGAGCAGGTCGAGCAGGTGCGGCTGGTCCGCCGGCTGCGCGAGTTCGAGCTGCCGCTGGAGGAGGTGCGCCGGCTGCTGGCGCTGGTCGACGACGGCGACGCCTTCCGGTCCGCGCTGGCCGATCACCGTCGCCGCATCGACGCCCGGGTCACCCGGCTGCGCGGCGTCCTCCACACCATCGACCACGCGCTGACCGACCCGGAGGGGATCGTCATGAGTCGTGCTGCTGCGGCCACGGACGCCGGTGCCGACCTGCACCGCCGCCTGGGCGCCGACCTGTTCAACGACACCTGGCGGCTGATGGAGCTCGAGGACCGCTCCCCCGCCGACGACGTGCTGATGATCCACCAGGCGCACGCGTCGGCCTACCACTGGCTGCAGGTCGGCACGCCCAGCAACGTCGCCCGCAGCCACTGGCTGTGCTCGCGGGTGTACTGCGTCGTCGGCCGGTCCGAGCCAGCGCTGTTCCACGCCCGGCTGGTGCTGTCGACCTGCCAGGACCACGGCATCGGCGACTGGGACCTGGCGTTCGCCTACGAGTCGCTGGCCCGTGCGTACGCCGTCGCCGGCGACCGCGACGAGGCGCGCCGGCACGCGGACCAGGCGCGCCTCGCCGCCGGTGACATCACCACCGACGAGGACCGTGAGCTGCTGCTCAGCGACCTCGAGACGATCCCCGGCGTCGAGGGCTAGCGTCGTGGCGTCCTAGACCCGGCGACTGACGCGCAGCAGGTACTCCTTCCGGTTCAGCGGGTCGTGGTCGGTGCGCGGCCGGTCCGGCGGGTCTGCGTGGACCGGCTGGTAGCGGTCGAACCGGGTCTCCAGGACGCCCTCACCGCGGGTCAGCGCCGGCAGCTGCTGCTGCAGGGCGTGCACGTGGGCGGCGGGGAGGTCGCCGTCGAGCACGTACCCGGTCCCGGCAGGCGCCGGCGCCGGCGTGCCGGGCACCGCCCGCAGCCGGGCCAGCGCCGGCAGCAGCTGGCCGAGGGTGTCGGCCGGGAGCTCCAGCTCGAACCGGTGGATCGGCTCGAGCACGCGCGTGCCGGCCCGGCGCAGCGCCGTCATCAGCACCAGCGGGGTGAGGCCGCGGAAGTCGCCGGCCGTGCTCGACATGCTCTTGTCGAACGTGGCGTGCATGTGGCTCTGCCGCGGCGCGTACTGCGACCGCGTCAGGACCACCCGGCAGTCCGGGACCTGCCAGCCGTGCAGGCCCTGGCGCAGCGTCTCGCGGGCGGTCTCGTCGATGGCCCGGATGAACGCCAGCGGCAGCGCCCCCAGCTCGATCTCCAGCTCGAACGTGACGCCGTCGCGCTCGGGCGCCGGCTCCAGCCGCAGGCCGATGCCGGCGAGGAACGGATTGCCGTCCTTCTTGATCAGCTCGACCGCATCTCCGGTCCCGATGAGCCGCTCGACGTGGATGGTCGTCGACTCGCGGAACTCGACCTCGATGCCGTACTCCTCGGCGAGCGTCGCCTGCACGACCTCCTTCTGCACCTCGCCGTAGAGCGACACCGACACCTCCTGCCGCAGGTCGTCCTGGCGCAGGTCGATGAGTGGGTCCTGCTCGGCCAGCTGCGCGAGCGCTGCGTGCAGGGCCCCCTTCTGGCGGGCCAGGCGCGGGACGACGACGGTCTCGAGGGTGGGCGGGGCGAAGTGGTGCCCGCCGCCGTTCTCCCGGCCGTCGCCGTCGTCCTCGCCGAGGTCGTCGCCGATGCGGACGCCGGCGAGACCCCACACCTTGGCGATCCGCCCGGCCGGCACCTCCGCCCGCGGGACCGTGCCGCCGTCGTCGAACACGCTGATCGCGGTGACTTTGCCGGCCGTGACCCGGTCGCGGGTGCGCAGGGCGCCGGCGACCATGCGGACGTAGGCGATCTTCTCCCCCGCGGGGCCGCGCTCGACCTTGAAGACGGTGCCGCGCGGCGGGCCGGGCGGGCCGGCCGTGCCGCCGCCGTCATCGGCTGTCGCCGTCGCCGTCGCCGTCGCCGTCGACGTCGACGTCGACGGGAGCAGCCGGGCGATCCCCGTCGTGAGCTCGTCGATGCCCGCGCCGGTGATGGCGGAGCCGGCGAACACCGGATGCACGCGGGCCTGCCGGGACTGCCGGGCCAGTGCGCGGCGCAGCCGCCGGTACGACACCGACGCCGGGTCCTCGACGTAGTCGGCGAAGAGCGCCTCGTCGCCGTCGGCCAGCACGTCGAGCAGCCGGGCCCGGAACCCGGCGTCGCGCTCGCGGAACGGGCGGAAGGCGGCGGCCTTGGTCCCCTGGTGCTCGGCCGTCCCCAGCGGGACGATCCGCGGGGTCAGCGTCGTGGCCAGCTGGTCGACGACGGCGTCGAGGTCGGCGCCGCCGCGGTCGAGCTTGTTGACGAAGATCAGGGTCGGGATGCGCAGTCGCCGCAGGGTCCGCATCAGCACGCGCGTCTGCGCCTGCACGCCCTCGACCGCCGACACGACCAGCACGGCACCGTCGAGCACGCTGAGGACCCGCTCCACCTCGGCGATGAAGTCGGGGTGGCCGGGGGTGTCGATGAGGTCGACGGTGGTGGCGTCGGAGCCCGCGCCGATGGTGAAGGCGACGACGGCGGACTTGATGGTGATGCCGCGCTGGCGCTCCAGGGCCAGCGAGTCGGTCTGTGTGCTCCCGGCGTCGACGCTCCCGATCTCGTCGATGACCCCGGCCGCGTACAGCAGCCGTTCGGTCAGACTGGTCTTACCGGCGTCGACATGCGCGAGGATTCCCAGGTTGAGCGTACGCAATGAGCCTCGAGTCCCTTGCTCGGACGACAGGTGTCGATGGGGTGGACCCGAAAGCTCGGCGCATGACCGCTCTCCCTTCTCGCTCGGACGTGTCCGCCCAGTCGACCACCTCCCGGCGCCGGGCGGCAACCGATTAATCGCGTGCGCCGACCCTGTCGGTGGCGGCTAGTAAGATCATTCGCATGTTCGATTTCGCTACTCCACCTGCGGTTGCGCCGGGCTTCGGTCCGGCGGAGGCCGGCGGCTGGGCGGAGCCGCCCGACCGGACCTGCCGCATGCCCGGCTGCCACCGCCCCGCCCGGGCCTACGACATCGACCACCTCGAGCCGTTCACCAACGGCGGCAGCACCTGCGCGGCCAACTGCCACGCCCTCTGCCGCACCCACCACCTGCTCAACACCACGCCAACTGGACCGTCACAAGACACCCCGACGGCACCACCCGATGGACCAGCCCACCGGCCATCGCTACCCGAGACCGGCGGACCGATCGGGCCGTGTCACGGTTCGAGGTGGGACAGCGTTCCGGACACCGGATGACCGCAATCGGGCCTAGCGTGCTGCTATGTATGAGCGACTCGACGGGCGGCGGCTGAACCGGGCGACGCTCGCACGGCAGCACCTGCTGGGCCGCGTCGACCGGCGCCCGCTCGACGTGATCAGGGACGTCGCCGGGTTGCAGGGGCAAGACCCCGATCCGCCGTACCTGATGCTGTGGAACCGCATCGAGGGGTTCACGGTCGACGGGCTCACGTCGCTGCAGCTGGACCGCTCGGTCGTCCGGGCCACGCTGTTCCGGGGCACGCTGCACCTGGTGGCCACCGACGACTACCTGTGGCTGCGCCCGATGCTCCAGCCGATGCTCGACCGCTGGCAGCGCGGCGCGTGGGGCAAGGCGCTCGACGGTGTCGACCTCGGGCAGCTGGCCAAGACGGCGACGGG
The DNA here is from genome assembly GCF_004348545.1 of Jiangella ureilytica. GTDB lineage: Bacteria > Actinomycetota > Actinomycetes > Jiangellales > Jiangellaceae > Jiangella > Jiangella ureilytica. The sequence goes on from NZ_SMKL01000048.1 coordinate 22,380, forward strand.
GCTGCTCGACGGCGGCACGCTCACCCGGCCGCGCCTGAGCCGGGCGCTCTCCGAGGTCTGGCCCGGCCACAGCGCCATGGCGCTGGCCCGCTCGGTGCAGGGCCTGCTGCCCGTGGTCCACCCGCCGCCCAACGGCCTGTGGAACCGGCACGGCCCAGCGCACATCGCGCTCGCACGCACCTGGCTCGGCCGGCCGCTCTCACCCGGCGTGGCGCTCAGCACGCTCGTCCGCCGCTACCTCGCCGCGTTCGGCCCGGCGACGGTCAAGGACATTCAGGCGTGGAGCGGGCTGACCCGGCTGCGCGAGGTCGTCGAGACGATGCGCCCGCACCTGGTCACGTTCACCGGCGAGCACGGCGAGGAGCTGTTCGACCTGCCCGACGCGCCGCGGCCCGATCCCGACATGCCCGCGCCGCCGCGGCTGCTCGCCCCGCTCGACAACCTCGTCCTCGCCTACGCCGACCGCTCCCGCCTCGTCGGCCCCGGCGCGGCCGCCCGGGTCGGCTGGGAGGCCGCCGTCCTGATCGACGGCGAGGTCCGCGGGTTCTGGACAGTCGCCCGCGGCGACGACGCCGCCACCCTCACCATCGAGCTGCTCGAGCCACTGACGGGTGACCAGGCCGGCGACCAGGAGGCCGGTATCGAGGCAGAGGCGGCGGCACTGCTGGCGTTCGTCGCCCCAGCGACCGCGCGCCGCGAGGTCCGGCTGCGGATCCCCAGCGCGACGGCCTAGGGTGTGTCTCCCAAGTCTCGGCCGTAGCGAGCGGCGTCCAGGCGGATGCCTCGCAAGGCCGAGGAGGGAGTCATAGCGGGGTTCTATGACGACCGACGAGAACGCAGCGAGGCATCCGCCTGGACGCCGCGCAGTAGGCCATGGACTTGGGAGACACACCCTAGGCGAGCGCCCGCCGCAGTGGAGCGGCCAGCATCCCGCGCGAGCCGACGTCGATGGCGTCCAGCTCGAGCCAGTCGGCCAGCCGGCGCAGCTCACCGGCCAGCGCGGGTACGACGGCGGCAAGCTCGGCGCCGTCCTCGGCGAAGGCCCCCGGCACCAGGAGCGCGCCGCGGGCGCGGTCCGCCTTGACGTCGACCCGGGCCACCAGCGCGTCGCCCAGCAGGAATGGCAGCACGAAGTACCCGAACTCGCGCTTCTCGGGCTTCACGTACAGCTCGAAGCTGTGCCGGAAGCCGAACAGCCGCTCCACCCGGCCGCGTTCCCACAGCAGCGAGTCGAACGGCGACAGCAGCGCCCGGCCGCCGGCCGAGCGCGGCACGGAGACCGGCGCCAGCCAGGCCGGTTCGGCCCACCCCTCCACCCGGACCGGCTCCAGCTCGCCGGCCGCGACCAGCTCGCGCAGCCGGGCCCGCGTCTCGACCCCTGGCATCCGGAAGTAGTCGGCGACGTCGCGTGCCGTCGCCACGCCCAGCGCGGCCATGGCCCGCCGGACCAGCTCGCGCTGCCCGTCCTCCAGCGACGGCGTGGCCTCGGCCAGTACCGGCGCCGGCAGCACCCGCTCCGGCAGGTCGTAGAGCCGCTCGAACCCGCGCCGCCCGGCCGCCGCCAGCTCGCCCGCGTCGAACAGCCCCTCGAGCGCGGACTTGCCATCGGACCAGCGGTACCAGAGCAGCGTCGAGTCGGCGTACTGGTGGTCGATGGCCGCGCGGTCGCGCTGCGCCTTGTCGGTGAGGTCGGTGTAGGCCAGCGGCCCGCGCGCCGCGACCTCCGCCGTCAGCGCGTCCAGGTATCCGGGGCGTTCCCGTTCGACGCGGTCGCGGAACCTCTGCCACGACGCCTGCTCGGCCCGCCGGGTCATCCGCCAGCGCAACGCCGGCTGCAGCTCGACGGGCAGGAGCGACGCCGCGTGGCCCCAGTACTCGAATCCGTGCCGGCGCCGGTACACGACATCGTCGAGCAGCGCCGGCTCATAGGCGCCCAGCCGCGAGTACAGCGTCAGATAGTGCGAGCGGACCAGCACGTTGACGGCGTCCAGCTGCACCGCCCCGAGCGAGCGCAGCACCGACCGCACCCGCGCCGCCGTCACCGCCGTCACCGCCGCACCGTCGGCAGGCGGCCGGTCGAGCAGCTGTGCCCGCAGCGCGATCCGGCGCGCCTGCGCGAGCGACAGCTCAGGCGACCGCGCCGGCCCGCCGCTCATCGCACGCCGGCGCCTTCGCGGACGACCTCGCGGGCCGCCTTGTCGTGCCGCAGTCCTTTGTAGGCGGGGTGGCGCAGGGTGCCGATGGCGGTCCACTCGGCGAAGGCGACCTCGCAGACCAGCTCCGGCCGGACGAAGACGCAGCCGCGCTTGTCCGGCTGGGCGCCGACGAACGGGCTCGCGTCGGTGACCAGCGGCGCGAGCAGACCGGCCAGCCGCTGCCGCTCGGCCAGCGTGAGCCCGGTGCCGACCCGGCCCGAGTACCGGAACACGCCGCCGTCGTCGTACACGCCGACCGCCAGCGCGCCGAGCGTGCCGGTGAGCCCGCCCTCGCCGGGCAGCCAGCCGCCGATGACGACCTCCTGCCGGTTGACGTTCTTCACCTTCAGCCAGTCGGTCCCACGCTTGCCCGGCAGGTAGCGGCTGCCCAGCCGCTTGGCGATGACGCCCTCGAGCCGCTGCGCCCTGGTGGCGGCCAGCATGGCGGCGCCGTTGCCGGGCACGTACGCCGGCGCCTGCCAGCCCGCGCCGCCGCCGGCCGGCAGCAGCGACTCGAGCGCCGCCCGCCGCTCCTCGTACGTCGCGTCGAGCAGCGACCGATCGTCGAGCCAGAGCAGGTCGAACAGCACATACACCGCCGGCGCGCCCGAGACCAGGGGGTCGCCCAGCCCGCTGACCTCGACGTTCATCCGCGACTGCAGCTTCTCGAAACTGGGCCGGCCGGTGTCGTCGAATGCGACGACCTCGCCGTCGAGCACCGCCCGCCGTCCGCCGCCGGCGGCGACCGCCGCGCCGACACCGTGCACGTCCGGGTACACCCGGGTGACGTCGCGCAGCGTGCGGCTCGACAACCGCACGCTGCCGCCGTCGACATAGGCGATGGTCCGCACGCCGTCCCACTTGACCTCGTAGCCGTAGGCGTCGTCGTCGGCCGGCAGCACCGGCGACGGCGAGGCCATCATCGGCTTGACGGTGCCCGGCCGCGGCATCATGACCGGGAGCGCTTCTCTCGGATCTTCATCGAGATGTCCAGGGGCGTGCCCTCGAAGCCGAACTCCTCGCGCAGCCGGCGCTCGATGAACCGCCGGTACGACGCCTCGAGGAACCCGGTCGTGAACAGCACGAACCGCGGCGGCCGCGTGTCGGCCTGGGTGGCGAACATGATGCGCGGCTGCTTGCCGCCGCGGACCGGGTGCGGGTGCGCCGCGACCAGCTGGCCGAGGAACGTGTTCAGCTTGCCGGTCGGGATGCGCTTCTCCCAGCCCTCGAGCGAGGTGTCCAGCGCCCGGACCAGGCGGTCGACGTGCCAGCCGGTGCGGGCGGACACGTTGATGCGCGGCGCCCACGCCACCCGGTCGAGCTGACGGTCGATCTCGCGGTCGAGCACGTCGCGGCGCTCGTCGTCGAGCAGGTCCCACTTGTTGAACGCCAGCACGAGCGCCCGGCCGGCGTCGACGACCATCGAGATGATGCGCAGGTCCTGCTCGGCCATCGGCTCGCTGGCGTCGATGAGCACGACGGCGACCTCGGCCCGCTCGAGCGCCGACGCGGTGCGCAGAGACGCGAAGTACTCCGCACCCGACGCCTCGTGGACCCGGCGGCGGATGCCGGCGGTGTCGATGAACCGCCACTCGCGCTCGCCGAGCCCGATCAGCTCGTCGATGGGGTCGACGGTGGTGCCGGCGACGGAGTCGACGACGACGCGATCCTCACCGGCCAGCTTGTTGAGCAGGCTGGACTTGCCGACGTTGGGCTTGCCGACCAGCGCGACGCGGCGCGGGCCGCCCTCGGCCCCGTCGAACGACTCGGGCGGGGCCTCGGGCAGCGCGGCGACGACGGCGTCGAGCAGGTCGCCGCTCCCCCGGCCGTGCAGCGCCGACACCGGGTACGGCTCGCCCAGTGCGAGGTTCCACAGCGCCGCCGCGTCGGCCTCGCCGCTGGCGCCGTCGACCTTGTTGGCCACCAGGAGCACCGGTTTGCCGGATCGGCGCAGCAGCTTCGCGACCGCCTCGTCGGTGTCGGTGGCGCCGACGGTGGAGTCGACGACGAACATGACGACGTCGGCGGCGGCCATGCCCACCTCGGCCTGGGCCGTGATGCGCGCCGCCATGCCCTTGGCCTCGGGATCCCAGCCGCCGGTGTCGAGCAGCGTGAACGACCGCCCGGCCCAGGCGGCGTCATAGGCGACGCGGTCGCGGGTGACGCCGGGGACGTCCTCGACGACCGCCTCGCGACGGCCCAGAATGCGGTTGACCAGGGTCGACTTGCCGACGTTGGGCCGCCCGACGACGGCGACCGTCGGCGTGTAGGTGTCGGCCGGCGTCTCGGCGTCGGCCTCGAGAGCCTCGGCCGGGAACTGCTCTGTCACGTGTGCTCCTCGGTTCGGGACGCCACGGCCTCGCGATGAGCCACCAGGGCTTCGCGCAGCTGTTCGGTCGCCGCGTCGAGTGCCGAGCGCGTGCGCCCGCCGCCGGCCGGCAGGACGACCGGGCGGCCGAAGACGACCTCGACCCGGGACCGCAGGCCGGGCATCGCACCAAATGTACGTCCCCGGGACGCGGTTCCGGCAAAGACGACCGGGATGACCGGCGCGCCGGTGCGCAGCGCGAACCAGGCCAGCCCCGTCCGCAGCTCGGAGAAGTCGCCGGCGCCGCGCGTGCCCTCGGGGAAGACGACCAGCACACGGCCCGCGTCGAGGACCCCGAGGCCGGACTTGATCATGCTGCGGCTGGGGTCGTGACGGTCGAGCGGGATCTGCCCGACGGCGTGCAGCAGCCAGCCGAGCGGCCCCTTGAACAGCTCCTTCTTGGCCAGCGTGTGCACGGGCCGCGGGCAGGTGCCCATGAGGAGCGGCGCGTCGAGGAACCCGGTGTGGTTGGGGGCCAGGATGACCGGGCCGGTGCGCGGCACGTACTCGCCGCCGGTGATCGTGACGCGGTACAGCAGCCGGGCCAGCGTGGCCGCGGTGTACTTGCCGGCGATCGCTCCCCGGTGCGTGGGTAGAGCCGGCTCGGTCACGCCCGCACCCCCGAGCGGGCTTCCACCAACTTGAGGACGGCGTCGACGGTCTCGTCGAGCGACAGTATCGACGAGTCGATGACGTCGACGCCGTCGGCGGCCTCGTGGAAGCTGGCGACGGTGGAGTCGTCGGCGTCGCGGCGGATCACCTGGTCGCGGGTGGCGTCGACGGCGGTGTCGTCGTCGGAGCCGTGCACCTCGAGCGCCCGGCGCGACAGCCGGACCCGCTCGTCGGCGGTCAGCAGCACCCGGACCGGCGCGTCGGGCGCGACGACGGTGGTGATGTCGCGGCCCTCGACGACGACGCCGCCCTCGCGCGCGACCGCCTGCTGCCGGGCCACCAGCTCGGCCCTCACGCCGAGGTTGGTCGCGACGGCGCTGACGGCGGCCGAGATGCGGCTGGTCCGGATAGCGGCCGCGACGTCGGTGCCGGCGACGCGGACCGCCTCGGTCCGGGGGTCCAGCCCCTGCTCGAGCGGGAGCTCGCGGGCCAGCTCGGCCACCCGCTCGGTGTCAGCGAGGTCGACCCCCTGCTCGAGTGCCCACCAGGTGACCGCACGGTACATCGCGCCGGTGTCGAGGTAGCGCAGGCCGAGCGACGCGGCGACGCGCCGGGCGACCGTGGACTTCCCGGAGCCGGAGGGCCCGTCGATGGCGACGACGAGATCTCGGGCACTGACGTCAGCGGGGGTATCGGACACGTCCAGAAGGTTACCGGGCACCGGTCTCACCCGCGGCCGGCTCTCACCCACGAAGGGTCCAGCCGCGTTCCCGCAACGACGCCGCCAGCTCCTGCTCGGCGCCGGGCCGGACGTCCAGCTCGACCAGGCCGAGCGGCTGGCCGGGCGCGTGCTCGATGCGGACGTCCTCGACGTTGACGCCGGCCGCCCCGGCGTCGGCGAACAGCCGGGCCAGCTGGCCGGGCCTGTCGTCGACGGCCACGATGACGGTCACGAACTCCGTGTGCGCCGCGCCGTGCTTGCCGGGCAGCCGGGACCGGCCGTCGTTGCCGCCGCGCAGCAGCTCGCGCAGCACCGGCTGACCCGTCACCGGGCTCTCCAGCGCCGTCATGAGCCGGTCCAGGTCCGTGCGCAGCCCCTCCAGCACCGGGCGGACGGCCGCCGCGTTCGCCGTGAGGATCTCCGTCCACAGCTCCGGGTCGCCGCTGGCGATGCGGGTGACGTCGGTGACGCCCGGCCCGGCGAGGCGCACCTCGTGCCCCGGCGCGCCGGCCAGCCGGCCCGCCATCAGCGCGGCCACCACGTGCGGCGCGTGCGAGACCAGCGCGACGGCGGCGTCGTGCTCGGCCGCCGTCATGGTCATGGGGACGGCGCCGACCAGGCGGGCGACGGCGAGCGCACGCGTGACCGCCTGCTGGTGGGTGCCGTCGTCGGGGCAGATCACCCACGGCCGGCCCTCGAACAGGTCGGCCAGGGCGGCGTTGGGCCCGCTGATCTCGCGGCCGGCCATCGGGTGGCTGCCGACGTAGCGGCCGGGGTCGGTGACGCGCTCGCGCACCTGCGTCGTCGGCAGCACCTTCACGCTGGCGACGTCGGTGGCGTACGCGGCCCGGCCGCTCTCGAGCACCTCGCCGACGACGGCGGCGACGGCCTCCGGCGGGACGGCGACGACGGCGAGCGCGGCGGGGCCGCGGCCGGCACCGTCGCCACCCGGCTCCGGCTCCGCCCGCCCGGCGCCGAGCCGGACCGCCTCGGCCAGGATCTCCGGCTTCGCGTCGGCCAGCCGCACGTCGACCCCGGCCCGGGTCAGCGCCAGTCCGACCGACGTGCCGACCAGCCCGGTGCCGACGACGAGGACGCTGCGGCCCTCGAGTGGGTCCATCACCGGTCCGCGAGGTCGTCGCGCAGCACGGTCGTGCCGTGCAGGTACACGTGCCGGATCTCAGAGCGCGGCTTCGTGGTCTCGACGTGCGCCATGAGCCGCACGACCCGCGGCAGCGCCCCCGCGACGCCGATCTCCTGGGCGCACATCATCGGGACGTCGGTGATGCCCAGCTGGCGGACGGCCACCGCCGGGAACGCCGAACGCAGGTCCGGCGTGGCGGTGAGGAAGATGCTGATGACGTCGTCGGGCGTCAGCTCGTTGCGGTCGAGCACCGTGGTCATCAGCTCGGCGGTCCGCTCCAGCAGGTGATCGGCCTCGTCGGCGTCGAGCTGGGTGGCCCCCCGTATCGCGCGTACAGTCACAGGACAGCAAGGTACCGGGTGCGGCGTCACAGCCCGACGTCGTGGTACAGCGCGGCGACCTCGGCTTTGGTGAGCGCACGCGTGTTGCCGGGGCGCAGCTCCCCCATGGCGACCGGACCGACGTGGGTCCGGACCAGCCGTTTGACCGGGTGCCCGACGGTTTCGAGCAGTCGCCGGACGATGTGCTTGCGGCCCTCGTGCAGCACGACCTCGACCATGACGCGGGTACCGGACCGGCTCACGACCCGGAACGAGTCGACCCGCACGGGGCCGTCGTCGAGCTCGATGCCGGCCCGCAGCTCGCGGCCGAGGCCCGGCGCCACCGGCCCGGGGACCTCGGCCAGGTAGGACTTGAGCACCTCGTACGACGGGTGCGCCAGCCGGTGCGCCAACTCGCCGTCGTTGGTGAGGATGATCAGGCCCTCGGTGTCGGCGTCGAGCCGGCCGACGTGGAACAGCCGCTCGCGCCGGCCGCGGACGTAGCCGGTGAGGTCGGGCCGGCCCTCGGGGTCGTTCATGGTGCTGACGACGCCGGACGGCTTGTTCAGCGCGAGGTACACATAGCCGCTCTCGGCGGTGGTGATGCGCGAGCCGTCGACCTTGATGACCGCGGTCGTGGGGTCGACCCGGGTGCCGAGGGTCTTGACGATGCGGCCGTCGACCTCGACCCGGCCGGCGGCGATCAGCGCCTCGCTGGCCCGGCGGCTGCCGACGCCGGCCGCCGCGAGCACCTTCTGCAGCCGGACGCCCTGCGCGTCGTCGTCACGGGCATCAGGCATGTTCGGAGTCACGTTCCTCGATGGAGTCGGCGTCGGGCAGGTAGGGCGCCAGGGGCGGCAGCTCGTCGAGCGTGGCCATGCCGAGGCGCTCGAGGAAGTATGACGTGGTCCGGTACAGGATGGCGCCGGACTCCGCATCGACTCCAGCGTCGGCGACCAATCCGCGGGCGATCAGCGTGCGCATGACGCCGTCGCAGCTGACGCCGCGCACGGCCGAGACCCGGGCTCGGCTGACCGGCTGCCGGTAGGCGACCACGGCGAGCGTCTCGAGCGCCGCCTGGCTCAGCTTGGCGTGCTGGCCGTCGAGGACGAACCGCTCGACGACGGCGGCGCACGAGGCGTGCGTGTAGAACCGCCAGCCGCCGCCGATCTCGCGCAGCTCGAAGCCGCGGCCGGGCCGGGCGTACTCGTCGCGCAGGATCTCGAGCACGTCGGTGATCTCGCCGCGGGGCCGCTCCAGCACCTGGGCGAGCGTGACGACGTCGATGGGCTCGTCGACGACCAGCAGGATCGCCTCGACCGACGCCCGCAGGCTCGGCTCGTCGTCAGTCAGCGTCGGCTCGTGCACCGCTGCCGCCCTCCTCGTCGAACTCGCCGCCGACCGCGACGTCCTCGTCGTCGTCGCCGGTCCACCGCACCGTCAGCTCGCCCAGCGCGACGACCTGCTCGAACGCGACCGCCTTCTCGCGGTACAGCTCCAGCAGCGACAGGAACCGGGCGACCACGTGCAGCGTCGTCGGGCAGTCGGCGGCCAGCGTGCGGAACGTCAGCACCCGCGAGCGGCGCAGCCGCTCGACGACCACGACGGCCTCTTCGCGGACGCTGACCCGCGGCTGGTGCAGGTGGGTCAGGCCGACGACGGGCGGCGGCTTGGGCGTGAGGACCTTCGCGGCCAGCATGGCCAGCTCTTCCGGCCCGATCCCGATGACGACCTCGGGCAGCAGGTCGGCGAAGCGCTGCTCGAGGCCGACGGCGCGTGGGAAGCGCAGCGCCTCGTCGGCGAGGCGCCGCGCCAGCATGCTCGCGACCTCTTTGTACGCCTTGTACTGCAGCAGCCGGGCGAACAGCAGGTCGCGGGCCTCGAGCAGGGCGAGGTCGTCCTCGTCCTCGACCTCGCCGCTGGGCAGCAGCCGGGCGGCCTTGAGGTCGAGCAGCGTGGCGGCGACGACGAGGAACTCGCTGGTCTCGTCGAGATCCCAGTCCGACGCCTTGATGTAGGCGATGAACTCGTCGGTGACCTGCGACAGCGCGACCTCGGTGACGTCGAGCTTGTGCTTGGCGATGAGTGTCAGCAGCAGGTCGAACGGCCCCTCGAAGTTCTCGAGGTGCACCTCGAACGTCGAGCTCTCGTCCTGCTCCGGCTCGATCAGCAGCGTCGCGGTGTCCGTCACGGGCGGGCGGGCTCCCAGCGGGCCAGGACCTCGCGGGCCAGCTGACGGTAGGCCGACGCGCCGCGCGACGACGGCGCGAAGCTGGTGATCGGCAGCCCCGCGACGGTGGTCTCGGGGAACCGCACCGTGCGGCCGATGACCGTGTGGAACACCTTGTCGCCGAACGCCTCGACCAGCCGCGACAGCACCTCGCGGCCGTGCACCGTCCGGGAGTCGTACATGGTGGCCAGCAGGCCCTCGATCTCGAGCTGCGGGTTGAGGCGGTCGCGGACCTTCTCGATGGTCTCTTGCAGCAGCGCGACGCCGCGCAGCGCGAAGTACTCGCACTCGAGCGGCACGATGACGCCGTCGGCCGCCGTGAGCGCGTTGACCGTCAGCAGGCCGAGCGACGGCTGGCAGTCGATGAGCATGAGGTCGTAGTCGGCCGCCAGCGGCTTGAGGATGCGGCCCAGCGCCTGCTCGCGGCCCACCTCGGTGACCAGCTGGATCTCGGCCGCAGAGAGGTCGATGTTGGCCGGCAGCAGGTCCATGCCCTCGATGGGCGTCTTCTGCACGATGTCGCCGGCCTGCAGCGACGGGTCCATCAGGACGTTGTAGATCGACAGCTCGAGGTCGTGCGCGTCGAGGCCGAGGCCCACCGACAGCGCGCCCTGCGGGTCGAAGTCGACCAGCAGCACCCGGCGGCCGTAGTCGGCCAGCGCCGCACCGAGGTTGATCGTGGTGGTGGTCTTGCCGACGCCGCCCTTCTGGTTGCACATGGCGACGATGCGCGCCGGGCCGTGGTGGTCCAGCCGCTTGGGCTTCGGGAAGTCGACCGGGGGACGGCGCGTGGGTCCGAGATCGAGCTCAGGCTCGGTGTCGAACGGCAGCACGCCCGCGGCGTCCGGGTTCGAGGGTGCCACGTCGTTCAGAGCTCCTCGATGGTTTGAGTGGCCTTCTACGCTTCGTCCTGGGACGGGAGCCTACCTCGCGGGGGCGCCGCGGAGCTGCGGGCGCGCGGGTGCGCGGCCACATAGACCTCACGGAGTTGGTCGACGGTCACCAGCGTGTACACCTGGGTGGTCGTGACCGAGGCGTGCCCGAGCAGCTCCTGGACCACCCGGACGTCGGCCCCGCCCTCGAGCAGGTGGGTGGCGAACGAGTGCCGCAGCGTGTGCGGGGTGACCGCGGTGGACAGCCCGGCCCGCCCGGCCGCCGTCCGCAGCACCGCCCACGCGCTCTGCCGCGACAGCCGGCCGCCGCGGGCGTTGAGGAACAGCGCCGCCGTCCCCTTGCCACTCATGTCCGGCCCTCGACGGGAAGACGTGTCTCGTCCGGTGCCGACCAGTGCCGGCCTGGCCCGGACCAGGTACGCGTCGACCGCCTCCCAGGCGTAGCTGCCGAGCGGGACCACGCGGTCCTTGCCGCCCTTGCCGCGCAGCAGCACCGTCCCGGTCTCGCCGTCGAGGTCGTCGCGGTCGAGCCCGACCGCCTCGGAGATGCGCGCACCGCAGCCGTACAGCACCTCGAGCAGCGCCCGGTCGCGCAGCGCCCGCGGCCCGTCGCCGAGCGACGCCGCCTCGAGCAGCCGCTCGACCTGGGCCAGCGGGATCGCCTTGGGCAGCCGCCGCGGCGGCGTCGGGGGGCGGACGGCGCCGGCGGGGTCGCCGTCGGACAACCCCTCGCGGTGCAGGAACCGGTGCAGCCCGCGGACGGCGACGACAGTGCGCGCCGCCGACGTCGCGCTGAGCGCGACCCGGTATTCGGAGCCCTCGCGCAGGTCGCGCAGGAACGCCGTCACGTCCTCCTCCTCGACCTTCTCCGGCGCGTCGCGGCCGCGTTCGCTCAGGAACTCCGCGTAGCGGCGCAGGTCGCGACGGTAGGAGGCGAGGGTGTTGGCGGCCAGGCCGCGCTCGACGGCGAGGTGGTCGAGGTAGCCGCGGACGGCGCGTTCGAGCGCGGACTCGGCGGTGACCATCGACGGCGGCTCCTCGACGCTAGTGCAGCACTTTCTCCAGCGGGACCGACGGCAACCCATGCGCCTCGGCGACCGGCTCGTAGACGATAGCGCCGTCGTGCACGTTCACGCCCTTCGCGAGCGCCGGGTCGGACCGCGCGGCGTCGCGCCAGCCCCGATTCGCCAGCTCGACGGCGTACGGGAGCGTGACGTTGGTCAGTGCGTAGGTGGAGGTGTGCGGCACGGCGCCGGGCATGTTCGCGACGCAGTAGAAGATCGACTCGTGTACCGGGAAGGTCGGGTCGTCGTGCGTGGTGGGCCGCGAGCTCTCGAAGCAGCCGCCCTGGTCGATGGCGATGTCGACGAGCACGCTGCCCGGGCGCATGCGCGACACCAGGTCGTCGGAGACGAGCTTCGGCGCCTTCGCGCCCGGCACCAGCACCGCGCCGATGACGAGGTCGGCGTCGACGACGGCGCTCTCGATCTCGAACAGGTTCGACGCGATGGTCTGCGCCGTGCCGCCGTAGAGCTCCTCGACGTCGCGCAGCCGGGCGACGTTCTTGTCCAGCACCCACACGTCGGCCTGCATGCCCATGGCGATGACGGCGGCGTTCATGCCGGCCATGCCGGCGCCGATGACGACCACCTTCGCCGACTTCACGCCCGGCACGCCGCCGAGCAGGATGCCCCGCCCGCCCTGCGCCCGTTCGAGCACGTGGGCGCCGACCTGCGTGGCCATGCGGCCCGCGACCTCGCTCATGGGCGCCAGCAGCGGCAGGTGCCCGCCGGGGGTCTCGACCGTCTCGTAGGCGATGGCGGTGGTGCCGGAGTCGAGCAGCGCCTGGGTGCACTCGCGCGACGCGGCGAGGTGCAGGTACGTGAAGAGCACCTGGTCGCGGCGCATGCGGTGGTACTCCTCGGCGACGGGCTCCTTGACCTTGAGCACGAGGTCCGCGGCGCCCCAGACGGCGTCGGCGTCGGGCGCGATGCGCGCCCCGGCGGCGACGTACTCCTCGTCGCGCACCGACGAGCCGGCGCCGGCGCCGGCCTGCACCACGACGTCGTGGCCGTTGCGGGCGAACTCGTGAACACCGGCCGGCGTGATGGCCACGCGGTACTCGTTGTTCTTGACCTCGGTAGGGATGCCGACCAGCACGACGCGTTCCACCTCTTCCGTACGCCCGACGACGCTGTCGGGCCCGCCACCCGGTCTGAGCGGCGGGGCGAGTCTAACCGCGACGCGTCATCCAGGTCTCGGTGCTGTCATGACAAGTGAAATGCGCCACGTGGGTACATCTCACCCATGTACCTCTACGCCGACCGCCCGCAGCGGCGGATGCAGCAGATCGTGACCGATCTGTTCGGGATGATGTGGTGCCTCGGGGCGGTCGCCGTGGGCATCGCGGTACGGGGGTGGGTCCGCAACCGGACCGAGCCGGCGATGTTCGTCGAGTCCACGGCCGCCTCGCTGGCCGACGCGCTGGCCGAGGCCGCCGACCGGATCGCCGACGTCCCGGTGGTCGGCGACGAGCTGGCCGCGGCGCTGCGGCGGGCCGCCGACGCCGCCGCCGGCCTGAGCACGTCGGGCGAGTCGATGGCCGGGTCGATCGAACGGATCGGCGACCTCTTCGGGCTGTTCGTCATCGTGGTGGGGGTGGGCGCGGCCGCCTCGGTCTGGCTGCGCCCGCGCATGCACTGGTACCACGAGGCATCCGACGCGCGGGCCGTGCTGCGCCTGCCGGACCGCGACGAGGTGCTGTCGGCGCAGGCGCTGGCGGGGGTGATCCAGCAGCCCGGGGCCGGACGCCTGGTCGCGGGCTGGCGGGCGGGTGAGCCGGCCGCCGTCCGGGCACTGGCCAGAGCCGAGCTGGACCGGCTCGGGATGGCCTACCCGCCGGACCTGTCGCCCGGCCTGGATCCCGCACGCCGGTCACCGGCCGGCCAGGGCGCGTCGACCGGGCGCAGCGCGTCGTAGCCGGCGCCGTCGCGGGCGGCCTTCGCGGCCAGCACTCCGGCGCAGAGGGTCGCGTTCTGCACGTCGCCGGCCAGGACCGCCGCCACCAGGTCGTCGAGCGGGACCCACTCGACCCCGAGGTCGGCCTCCTCGTGCTCGCCGGCGAAGCGGTCGCCGTCGGGCAGCGTGTCGATGCCGCGGGCCAGGAACACCCGGATCGCCTCGTCGGTCATGCCCGGCGAGGTGAGCAGGTCGGCGAGGACGCGCCACTCGGCGGCCTCGACGTGGCCCTCCTCGTAGAGCTCGCGGGCGGCGGCCTCGTGCGGCGGCTCGCCGGCCACGTCGCGGAGCCCGGCCGGCAGCTCGACCGGGCGCAGCCGGACCGGGTGCCGGTACTGGCGGACGACCAGCACGCGGTACTGGTCGTCGACGGCGACGACGGCCACCGCGCCCGGGTGCACGACGACGTCGCGGACGAACTCCGAGCCGTCGACGGGCGACCGGACGGTGTCGCTGCGCACGGCGACGACCCGGCCCTCGAACCGCCTCTCGGACGCGGCGACCGGCCAGCTCAGCGGCTCGTCGCGGAGCGGACCGCTGACGCCGTCGCCGCTCACGCCGACGGCCCCAGGCGCAGGGGTGCGGCCAGCGGGTCGAGCGATGCCCAGGCGTACGTGAGCACCGCCACCTCGTGGTCGCCGAACCGCTCCGTCCCGCGCCCGGCCTCGACTCCGCCCAGTGCGACGTAGAACCGCCGCGACGGCTCGTTGGTCTCGATGACCTCCAGGTGCAGGCGGTCCCGGCCGGCGTCCTGGAGGCGGACGGCGACCTCGGCCAGCAGCCGGCGCCCGATGCCCTGGCGCTTGAGGCCGGGCCGCACGTGCAGGTTGTCGAGCAGGGTGCCCAGCTCGGGATCGTGATCGAGCACGGCGTGGGCGAAGCCGGACAGCTGCCCGGAGGCGTCGCGGGCGACCACCGTCACCGTGCCGGTGCGGTCGCCGAAGCGCGCCGACCAGCCCGCGGCGTGCTGGGCCGCCAGGTCGCCGTCGAGGAACGCGTCGGGCACGTGCCCGCGGTAGGCCGAGCGCCAGCTCTGCGTGTGCAGATCGGCGATGGCCGCGGCGTCGCCGTCATCGGCCAGGTCGTAGATGTGGCTCACGAGGGTCATCTCACTCCGTCCGCCGCAGCAGCGCCAGGTACATCGCGTCGGTGCCGTGCCGGTGCGGCCACAGCTGGACGTCCGGGCCGTCGCCCAGGTCCGGCACGCCCGGCAGGTACGGCCGCGCGTCGACCCTCTCGACGTCGTCGCGCCCTTGCAGTGCGTCGTCGACGACGGTGACCGTCTCGGCGAGGTGCGGCGAGCAGGTGATGTAGGCCACCAGCCCGCCGGGCCGGACCGACCACAGCGCGGAGCGCAGCAGGTCGGTCTGCAGCCTCCGCAGCCCCGCCACGTCGGCCGGGCGGCGCCGCCAGCGCGCCTCGGGTCGCCGCCGCAGCGCGCCGAGGCCGGTGCACGGGGCGTCGAGCAGCACCCGGTCGAAGTCGGCCTCGGGCCAGTCCGGCCGCGTGCCGTCGGCGACCAGGACCTCGTGCTCGCCGAGGTCGCCGGCCAGCGCCTGCGCGACCAGCCGGGCGCGGTGCTCGTGCTGCTCGACGGCGAGCAGCCGGCCGCCGCGCTGGGTGAGCAGGCCCGCCAGCAACGCCGCCTTGCCGCCCGGGCCGGCGCAGAGGTCGAGCCAGCGCTCGTCCGGCGGCTCGACCGGAGCCGTGGCCAGCGCCAGCGCGACCAGCTGGCTGCCCTCGTCCTGCACCCCGGCGCGGCCGTCGCGGACCGCCGCCAGCCGAGCGGGCGACCCGGACTCGAGCACCGCGCCGTACGGCGACCAGCGGGTGGGCCGGGCGCCGGCCTCGACCAACTCGTCGACGGTGGCACGGCCGGGCCGGACGGCCAGCGTGACCTCGGCCGGCTCGTTGTCGGCCCGCAGCGCCGCCTCCAGCTCCGCGTCGTCGCCGTCGGGACCGGTGTTCAGGGCGTCGCGCAGCGCCCGGACGATCCAGGCCGGGTGCGCGTGCCGGAACGCCAGGTGACCGACCAGGTCCTTCTCGCGCGAGGGCGCCAGCTCGCCCACCCAGCCGTCGAGGTCGCGCTCGCCGACCCGCCGCAGCACGGCGTTGGCCAGCCGCGCCGCACCCTCGTTGACGTGCCGGCGGACGAGGTCGACGCTCGTCGACACCGCGGCGTGCGCCGGGACCCGGGTCGCCAGCAGCTGATGGGAGCCCAGCCGGAGCGCGTCGAGCAGCGGCGGGTCGAGGTCCTCCAGCGGCCGGGTCACGCAGGCCGCGATGATCTCGTCATAGGTGCCCTGGCCGCGCAGCGCGCCGTACCCGAGCTCCGTCGCCAGCCCGGCGTCGCGGCCGCGCAGCTCGTGCCGGCGCAGCGCCGCGGGCATGGCGAGGTTGGCGTAGGCGTCGTCGGCGGCGACCGCGCGCAGGACCTCGAACGCGGCCTCGCGGGCGGGGTCGCCCTGCCGGCCCTTCTCGTGTCTCACGTGCCGAGCCGCTCCCCCGGCTCCAGCCGGAGGCCGCGGGCCCAGTCGGCGGCCGGCATCGCCTTCTTGCCCTGCGGCTGGACCTCGCCGAGCACGACGGCGTGACTGCCGGTGCCGACGCGCACGCCGGACTTCTCGACCACGATCTCGCCGGGCGCGAGGCCGTCGCGGCCGCGTTCGAGGCTGACGGGGCGCAGCTTCAGCCGCTCGCCGCGGAACGTCGTCCAGGCGCCGGGCGCGGGCGTGCAGCCGCGGACGACCCGGTCGACCCGCAGCGCCGGCGCCGTCCAGTCGACCCGCGCGTCGTCGACGGTGAGCTTGGGCGCCAGGGACACGCCGTCGGCCGGCTGTGGCTGCGGGCGCAGCGCGCCGTCCTCGATGCCGTCGAGCGTGCGCACCAGCAGCTCCGCCCCGGACAGCGACAGCCGGTGCAGCAGGTCGCCGCTGGTGTCGGTGGGATGAACGGCCTCGGTGACGGTGCCGTAGACGGGGCCGGTGTCGAGTCCCTCCTCCAGCTGGAACGTGCACGCGCCGGTGATGTCGTCGCCGGCCAGCACCGCGTGCTGCACCGGCGCCGCGCCGCGCCAGGCCGGCAGCAGCGAGAAGTGCAGGTTCACCCAGCCGTGCTTCGGCACGTCGAGCGCCGTCCTCGGGATCAGCCCACCGTAGGCGACGATCGGCGCGCAGTCCGGCGCCAGCTCGCCCAGCCGCTCGAGGAACTCCGGGTCGCGCGGCTTGACCGGCTTCAGCACCTCGACGCCGGCCGCCTCGGCGACCTGCGCCACCGGCGACGGCGTCAGCCTGCGGCCCCGCCCAGCGGGCGCGTCGGGCCGCGTCAGGACGGCGATCACCTCGTGCCGCGAGCCGAGGACCGCCCGCAGCGACGGGACGGCGACCTCGGGGGTTCCGGCGAACAGCACGCGCATGAGCGCCGAGCCTATCGGTCCCGGATCACATCACTCGCCGAGGTCGACGATGGCGGCGACCGGGCCGCCGCCGTCAGGGCCCTGGTGGGCGGCCGACACCGACACGAACGCCGCTGGGTCGCCCGTCACCGCGGCCGTCACGCCGCCGACCGCGGCCTTGATCTGGCGGTGCCAGTGCACGTCGGAGTCGTCCAGCATGGCGTTGCGCCGGCCGCGCACCACGCCGTCCTGGCTGACCTCGCACTTGAGGAACACGTTGACCAGCCGGCCGTCGAGGTCGTCGGGGTGCGGGCGGTCCGGCAGCTTCAGCCCGGCGTCGCGGATGGCGGCCCAGATGCCGTCGGCGTCGATGGCGTCGCGCATGACGGAGTGCCCGATGCGGTACCGACCGCCCACGCCGCGCACGTTGCCGACCACCACGACCTGCGCCCGGTCGAGCTCGACGCCCGAGGAGCAGGAGGCGACGGACGAGTACAGCGACCGGTCGTGCAGGACGGCGTCGTCGTCCGGCATCGAGATCTCGCCCAGCGCGACCGCCACGCCCAGCCCCGTCGCGCCGTTGGAGAGGTCCATCGACTCGTGCGTGTTCTCGGTCCACACCTGCTTGCCGCGGGCCTTGGCGTCGCGGATGGTGTGGATGGTCAGCAGCGGCGTCTTCGTCTGCACGTAGTGGACGTCGGCGGCGTCGGCGATGCCGGCCCGCTCCATGCCCACGCCGACGGCGGCGGCCACCTTCTCGATCATGCCGCGGCGGCCGATCTCCTCGGGCAGGATCGGCTCGCTCATCGCGAACCCGACCGACAGCCGCGGCTCGTCGGTCGCCTCGGCCGAGGACGCCGGGACCGTCGCGAACACCGTCGCGTGCGGGCTGAGGACGCCGTCGGTGCCGCCGGACCAGACGATCGGGATCTGCTTGACCTCTTCGGGCGTGCGCGTGCCGCGGTCGACCAGCACCTCGCGGAAGGCGCGGTCGGCGATGATCCGGGTGTAGTCGTTGACCCCGCCGTTGCCCTCGGTCTTCCCGACGACGGCGATGACGCGGTCGGCCTCCATGACCCCGGCGTCGATCAGCTCGGCGAGCCCGGAAGCGTCGCTGACGTGCGTGATCGGCACCTTGCGGACCTCGATCGGCTCAGGCATGCCCGGCCACCTCTCGTGTGATGTCTGCTGGCAGAACCGTCGTCGCGGCACCGCCCGCATCCGCGCGGACGGCGTCGGCGATGCGGCCGAGCGAGGTGATGACGGCACGGCGGCCACCCCGCTCGACGAACCGGCAGGCCGCCTCGATCTTGGGGCCCATGCTCCCGGACGCGAAGTGCCCCTCGGCGGCGTACCCGCGGAGGGTGCCGACGTCGCCGGTGCCGACGGCGCGTTCGTGCGGGGTTCCGAAGCCGAGCACGGCGCCGTCGACGTCGGTCGCGATGACCAGCACGTCGGCGCCGAGCGCCCGGCCGAGCAGCGCCGCGCCCAGGTCCTTGTCGATGACCGCCTCGACGCCGCGGACCTCGCCGTCGGGCTCGCGCACGACGGGGATGCCGCCGCCCCCGTTGGCGACGACGACGAACCCGGCGGCCAGCAGCGCGGCGGCCGCGGGCGCGTCGAGGACCTCGAGCGGCTCCGGGCTGGCGACGACCCGCCGCCAGCCGCGCGCGCCGCGGTCCTCCCAGGTCTCGCCGTGGTCGATCAGCACCGCCGCCTCGTCGCGCGGCAGGTACCGCCCGATCGGCTTCGTCGGCCGCGCGAACCCCGGATCGGCGGCGTCGACCAGCGTCCGGGTGACGACGGCGGCGACCCTGCGGCGCACGCCGCGCGCGGCCAGCGCCCGCTCCAGCGCGTCGATGACGATGAACCCGATGGTCCCCTGGGTCTGCGCGCCGCACCAGTCCAGCGGCACCGGTGGCACGACGGCGACCGCGAGCTCGTTCTTGACCAGCAGGTTCCCCACCTGCGGCCCGTTGCCGTGGGTCAGCACGACGTCATAGCCGGCGGCGACGAGGTCGGCGACCGGCTCCATGGCGACGGTGACCGCGGCGATCTGGTCGCCCGGCCGCGCCCGCCCGTCGGCCGAGGTCATGGCGTTGCCGCCCAGAGCGATCAGCACCCGCACGCGCCGAGCCTACGGACCGCCGTCGGGCGCGACGATGGTCACCTTCGCCCAATCGGCTTCCGGGGTTCGGCATGATGTGCCGTCACAGCCGTTCTCGAGTGTCGGAGGTCCCCATGGCCGGCGCCGGCTTCCCGCCGGACACCAGGCTCACGTACCGCATCGGAGAGACGTGGCTACTGGTGCTGCTGCTCGCGTTCGGGTACGCCGCGCTGCTCGGGTTGCTGCTGCAGTGGCTCGTCGGCTGGCCCTGGTGGGTGGCGCTGGTCGCTCCGCTGGTCGGCGGCGCAGTCGTGTACGCCATCGAGGACGGCGCGGTGCTGCCGCGCACGCTCCCCGTGACCGATGCCGATGCCGCCGCCGTCGCCGACCGCCGGTTGTTCGCCGTCGTGGACCGGCTGTGCGCGCTGGCCGCGCTGGACCGGCCCAGGCTCAAGGTCATCGACGCGACCTGGCCCAACGCGCTGACGTTCCGGCTGCCCGGCCGCAAGCCGACCATCGCCGTCACCCGCGGGCTGCTCGATCAGAGTGACGACTCGCGGCTGGACGCCGTCCTGGCGCACGAGCTCGCCCACATCGCGCACCGCGACGCGGCCGCCATGACCGTCGCGATGGCGCTGTCGACGTCGCTGGCGCTGGCGCCGATGGCGCTGCTGGCGCCGCTGATGGCTCTGGAGGTGCCGCTCTGCCGGGCGGCGCGCTGGTGCGGGCGGCAGTGGAAGCCGGCCACCGAGGACGACGACTTCCTGATGCCGCCGGTACGGTCCGACGCGCCGTCGGTGCTGCTGCTGGTCGTGGCGGCGCTGACGCTGGCCCGGGTGGCGAACTTCATGCTGCTGGCGGGGCTCGGCATCGTGCTGGTGCCGCCGATGCTTCTGCTGGCGCTGCCGGCCGCCGGCATCATCGCCCGGCTCGGCCGCTACCGAGAACTGGCCGCCGACCGTGGCGCGGCCGCGCTGACGGGCCGGCCCGCCGCGCTCGCCGCGGCCCTCACCGCCCTGCACGCCGACGGCCCGGCGATCCCGGTGAAGGACCTGCGCGAGCTCCGGGCGATGTCCTCGATGACGATCGTCGCGCTACCGCCCGACGACGCCGACGGCACCGGCACCGGCACCGACTGGTTCTCGCGGCTGCTCGACCGGACGATGGCCTCGCACCCGCCGCTCGCGGCGCGGCTGGAGCCGTTGGCCGCCCTCTCGCGCGACCTGAGCGGTTCGGCATGAGTCGGCGGCCGGCCGCGTACGCCATGTGCATCGAGGACGGTCGCGTACTGCTCGCCCTTCAGGTGCCGCTCACTGGCGGAGAGCTCCGGCCGCAGCCGGGCGACGAGGTCGCGGAGTCGGCGTGGACGCCGCTCCCCGAGGTCGCGCTGCTCCGCCGCTCGTCGCTGGTCGACATCGGCATCGCCCTGGCGCTCGCCGTCCCGCCGACCGGTCACGTCACTCCCGTCGCTGTGGGCGGCCCGATCCAGCACTAGTCCATGATCATCAACCTTCTGTGCTGCCCTGACGACACAGAAGGTTGATCATCACGGGTATCCACCGCCAGGCGCGGGCGATACCCGACTCCACCGATTCCGGCCGTCACACCGGCTTCGGCCGGCCCGCTAACCGTCGGACGCCAGCCAGGCGCGAACGCTCTCGTCGTGCTCGCCCAGCAGGGGCGGCGGGGCGTGCCGCTTCGGGGCGGCGCCGTCGAAGCGGATCGCCGGACCGGGCAGCTGCACGGTCCCCAGCAGCGGGTGCTCGACGTCGACCAGCAGGCCCTGGGAGCGGGTCTGCTCCCACTCGTAGACCTCGTCGAGCGTGCGCACCTTGCCGCTCGCGATCCCCGCGGCGTCCAGCAGGGCGAGCCAGTGGTCGCGCGGGTGGGCGGCGAACGCCTTCTCGATGGCGGCGATCAGCTCGCCGCGGTGCTGGACGCGCAGCCGGTTGGTCGCGAACCGGGCATCGTCCGGCTCCAGGCCCACCACTCCGGCGAAGGCGCGCCACGACAGGTCGTTGCCGACGGCGACCTGCAGAGCCCCGTCCGAGGCGTTGAACAGTCCGTACGGGGCGATGGACGGGTGGTGGTTGCCAATGGCGTGCGGCACCTCGCCGGCCACCGTCCAGCGGGTGCCCTGGAAGGCGTGCACGCCGACCAGCGCCGACAGCAGCGAGACGCGGACGACGCGGCCGCGGCCGGTCCGCTCGCGCTCGAGCAGCGCCGCGAGCAGGCCGGACACGCCGTACATGCCGGCCAGCAGGTCGCCGATGGGCACGCCCACCTTGGCCGGCTGGTCCGGCTCGCCGGTGAGGCTCATGATGCCGGCCTCGCCCTGGGCGATCTGGTCGTAGCCCGCCCGGCCCGCCTCGGGACCGTCGGGCCCGAACCCGGTGATCGACAGGACGACGAGCCGCGGGTTGAGCTCGTGCAGCCGCTCGACGCCGAAGCCGAGGCGGTCGAGGACGCCGGTGCGGAAGTTCTCGACCAGGACGTCGGCCCGCTCGACCAGCCGCGTGAGCAGCTCCTTGCCCTCCGGCGACTTGAGGTCCGCGGTGACCGACTCCTTGTTGCGGTTGCAGGACAGGAAGTACGACGACACCGGGTCGTCGTCGGGGCCGAGGAACGGCGGGCCCCAGGTGCGCGACTCGTCGCCGTGGCCGGGCGCCTCGACCTTGATGACGCGCGCGCCGAGGTCGCCGAGCATCATGCCGGCGTGCGGCCCGGCGAGCGCCCGGCTCAGATCGACGACGACGTAGCCGGCCAGCGGTCCGGCATCGGCGGACTCCTGGGTGTCGGACATCGTCACAGATTACGCTGACGACCATGATCGACGGCGGCCTGCTGTCCCGGCGTGAGACCCTCGGCCTGCTCGGTGCTCTCGGCTTGTCGGCGACGGTGTTCGCGTCCTGTTCGCGCGGGGGCGAGCCGGAAGCCGCCGATGCCGCGGCCACCCCGTCGCCCGTCCCCACCAGTCCCGACGACGTCTGGGCGGTGCTCGCCGCCGGCAACGAGCGGTTCGCGACGGGGACGCCGCGGCACCCGCACGAGGACACCGCCTACCGCGAGTCGCTGGTCGCCGGGCAGCACCCGATCGCCTGCGTGCTCAGCTGCGCCGACTCGCGGGTCGCGCCGGAGCTCGTCTTCGACCAGGGCCTCGGCGACCTGTTCACCGTCCGCTCCGCCGGCGAGGTCCTCGACGACGCCGTCGTCGGCAGCATCGAGTACGCCGTCGAGCACGTCGCCGTCGCGCTGGTCGTCGTGCTCGGGCACGCCGGCTGCGGCGCCGTCCAAGCCACCGTCGACGTCGTCCGAGGAGCCCCCGCGCCCGGCGGCTCCATCGCGGCGCTGGTGCGGGCCATCGAGCCGGCCGTCCGCGAGGTGCCCGCCGGCGGCGACGACACCGCCTACCTGGCCGACTGCGTCGCCGCCCAGGCCCGGCACGCCGCGGCGGCGCTCACCACCGCCTCGCCGATCGTGCACGAGGCGGTCGCCGCCGGCCGCACCGCCGTCGTCGCCGGGGTCTACGACCTCGAGTCGGGCCGCGTCAGCCAGCTCTGAACGACCGGCGGGTCGTCGCGCGAGTCCCCGTCCTCACGCGGCGTCCGGGTGGGCAACGGCCGCGGCTGCGGCGCCCGCCGCAGCGGCGTGGGCTGGCGGCGGACCCCCGGCTGCACGTACGGGCGCGCGGCGGCCGGGGTCGTCGGCGCGGGCGACGGCGGTCCAGCGGCCTGCCGCTGCGTCGGGCGCGAGCGCGGCACGAACAGGTTCTCCCGCTCCCCCTCGACCGGCGGGGCGTAGGGCTCGTCCTCGTCGTCGGGCGGGCGCAGCTCGACCGGCGACACGGCGATGACGGTGAACCCGGCCAGCAGCAGCGCCCCGAGCCCGATCGTGAACGGCACCAGGAACTCCGTCGCCGTCGCACCGGCGACCGGGGCGGCCGCGTCGGCGAGGTCGGCCGACACCGCCGCCATGGCGGTGTAGTGCATGCTGCTCACGGCCAGGCCCATGACCAGGGCCGCGGCGACGGCGCCGGCGAAGGTGCGGATGTTGAACACCAGCCACAGCGCCACGGTGGCCGCGACGATGGCGATCGCCACCGAAGCCGCGACCAGGTCGCCCCGGTAGTGGATGCTCCCGTTGATGTGCACCGACGCCATCCCGCTGTAGTGCATGGCGGCAACGCCTACGCCGGTACCCAGCCCGCCGAGCAGCAGGGAACGGGTGCGGTTCCTGCCGTAACCGACCATCAGGACGCCGGCACCGACCACGAGGAAAGCGACGATCAAACTGATCACGGTGAGCGCTACGTTGTAGCGCACCGGGCTGCCGGAAACGCGGAAGCCGAGCATTGCGATGAAGTGCAGCGTCCAGATCCCGGCGGCCAGCGACGCCGCTCCGGTGATCAACCAATTGCGCCGCGCGTCACCGGACGATTCTCGCGCGCGGACGGTGCACATGAGCCCGATCACGGCCGCCATCACCATGAAGACGTAACCGATCGCGGGTGTGATGGGTCCATGCGTGAAATGATCGACATGACTCATGCAGACACAGCCCCCCGTGCGTCCAGTGGATCAATATCAATGTGTTTAGATGATCAACTCATGTGATCAACTTCTAGTGATCAACTGTGGCATCTCGCGGAAACCACAATGGGGAGCATGTGATATCGCGCTATGCGCCGTCAATAGCTGATTGCGGATGAATTGCCCGATTCGGCACGTTCTCGATCAGAGCCGGTCGACGGCGGCGGACGTCGCGCCGCCGGACAGCCGGGCGTACCCGGGGCCGCGGTCGAAGAACGGCTCGTCGCCGGTCCGCTCCGCCCGCAGGTCAGCGCGGAGCGCGGCGGTCGCGGCCTCGTCGGCGACGGGGTCGTCGAGCGTGCCGCCCACCACCACCCCGTAGTCCGAGCGGGCGCCGTCGACGGACACCTTCCGCCAGCGCACGTCGCGCAGCACCTCGTCGACCGGGCGGTCCAGCGGATCGCCCCAGCCGCCCCCGCCCGTGGTCCGGATGCGGATCACCTCGCCGGCCCGCACCGGCTCGGCGTCGGCGAGCGCGTCCACCGTCCGCTCCCCGGGGCCTCCCGGGTCGATCGTCACCGAGAACGGCCGCCCGGCC
>NZ_SMKL01000049.1 GCF_004348545.1 Jiangella ureilytica
GCCCCCGCCCCCGCTGCCCCCGCCTCGGCGGGAGCGGGGCGATGGGTCGCGGCCGGCGCGACTGCGGCCGCGGGCCGCGTTCCCCACCTGGGCGGTGCGTATCGGTGCTCATCGCCACGTGCCCAGTACCACCGCCTCCGCAGCGCGTTCGTGCCTCACCCACGAGGGGCCGCCGATGAGTGAGTTCGAGTTCGAC
Organism: Jiangella ureilytica; assembly: GCF_004348545.1. Lineage (GTDB taxonomy): Bacteria > Actinomycetota > Actinomycetes > Jiangellales > Jiangellaceae > Jiangella > Jiangella ureilytica. The sequence goes on from NZ_SMKL01000049.1 coordinate 197, forward strand.
GGCCGGACCGTCCCGTTCACCGACGGGCAGAGCGTCGGCGCGGCCTTGGTCGCGGCCGGCGTGCGCTCGTGGCGGACCACGCGCCGCGAGGGCCGCCCGCGCGGCGTCTTCTGCGGCATCGGCATCTGTTTCGACTGCCTGCTGGTGGTCGACGACGTGCCCAACCAGCGCGCCTGCCTGGTCCCGGCGACGCCGGCCATGGTCGTGCGCACGCAGGAGGGAGACGGCCGTGGCCACCTCGCCGTATGACGTCGCCGTCGTCGGGGCCGGGCCCGCCGGGCTGGCCGCGGCGGGAGCCGCCCTCGCCCACGGGGGGCGGGTCGCGTTGATCGACGCCGGGCGGCAGCCCGGCGGCCAGTACTGGCGGCACCGGCCCGGCGATCTGGGAGCGGTCGCCGACCTCCACCACGACCTGGGCGCCTTCCGTGCGCTGGTCGCCGGTGTGGCCGGTGCCGTCAGGTACTTCGGCCATCACGTGTGGAACGTCTCCGGCTCGGTGGCCGACGGCTTCACCGTCCGGTCCGTGGCCGGTGACTCCGAGCAGTCCGAGCAGGAGATCGCCGCCACCAGCCTGGTGCTCGCCCCCGGCGCGTACGACCGGCAGGTCCCGTTCCGCAGCTGGGACCTGCCGGGCGTGTACACCGCCGGGGGCGCTCAGGCCCTGCTCAAGGGGAACGAGGTCGTCGTGGGCCGGCGCGTCGTGGTCGGCGGCACCGGGCCGTTCCTGCTGCCGGTCGCGGCCGGCCTGGCCGCACGCGGCGCCCGGGTCGTGGGCGTGTACGAGGCCAACGGGCCCCTGGGCTGGGTCCGGCACACCGGCGCGGTCCTGCCCGTCGCGGCCAAGCTGACCGAGGGCGCCGGGTACGCCGCCGCGCTGGTCCGCCACCGGGTGCCGTTCCGGTCGCGCCGAGCGATCGTCGCCGCGCACGGCGACGGCGCGCTCGAGGCGGTCACCGTCGCCCGGCTCGACGCCGAGTGGCGCATCGTCGCAGGAACGGAGCGCGTCGTCGAGTGCGACGCCGCCGCCGTCGGCTGGGGGTTCACGCCGCAGCTCGAGCTGCCGCTGGCACTCGGCGTCGCCACCCGGGTCGACGCCGACGGCTCGCTCGTCGTCGCCGTCGACGAGCACCAGCTCACGTCCGTGCCGGGCGTGTTCGTGGCCGGCGAGGCCTGCGGCGTGGGCGGCGCGGCGCTCGCCGTCGCCGAGGGCGAGATCGCCGGAGCGGCCGCGGCGGTCACCGCGACCGGGGGCACGCCCGCCCCGGCACCACCGCGCCTGCACCGCCGGCGCCGGGCGTTGCGCCGGTTCGCGACCGCCATGCACACGGTGCACCCGGTGCGCGACGGCTGGCAGACGTGGCTGCGCGACGACACGCTCGTGTGCCGCTGCGAGGAGGTGACGGCCGGCGAGGTGAAGGCGGCCGTCGACGACCTCGGCGCCACCGACGCGCGCACGGCCAAGCTGTTGAGTCGGGCCGGCATGGGATGGTGTCAAGGACGGGTGTGCGGGTACGCCACCGCATGCCTCACCGCGTCGGCCCGTGAGTCAGCCTCTGCGTCGGCGCCCGATTTACAGGGGGTGAGCGAACGGCCGATCGCCGCACCGATCTCGCTCGGCCGGCTGGCTGGCGACGCCGGTCACATCGGACAACAGTGACATTTCACATGTCACTAAGATATTCTGCAGGAAGCACTCGACGACGGCGTCCGGCGCCCGGCGTCCGATCGTCCACGACTCACCCCGTCCCGGATGGAAGGCTCACGCATGTCTGACGTCGATCACGCCGTCGGCGCGGCCGTCGAGGCGGCCGCGCCATTCGAGCAGGCCGGCCGCGACCGCCGGGCCGCGGGCCTCGACGCCGTCGCCGACGCGCTCGAGGACGACCGCGACGCCATCGTCTCCACCGCCGACACCGAGACCGGCCTGGGTGCCACGCGCCTCAACGGCGAGCTCACCCGCACCACGTACCAGCTGCGGCTGTTCGGCGAGGTGCTGCGCGAGGGCTCGTACATCGAGGCCACCATCGACCACGCCGGCGACACCCCCATGGGCCCCAGGCCCGACCTGCGCCGCATGCTCGTGCCGATCGGCGTCGTGGGCGTCTTCGGCGCCAGCAACTTCCCGCTCGCGTTCAGTGTGCCCGGCGGCGACACCGCGTCGGCCCTCGCTGCCGGCTGCCCCACCGTCGTCAAGGCGCACCCGTCGCACCCCGAGACCAGCCGGCGCGCGTTCGCCGCCATGCGGGCCGGGCTGGCCGAGGCGAAGCTGCCCGAGGGCGCGCTCGGCCTCATCGAGGGCCTCGAGGCCGGCGCCGACCTGGTGCGCCACCCCGACGTGCGCGCGGTCGGCTTCACCGGCTCCACCCGGGGCGGCCGGGCACTGGCCGACATCGCCGCCGCGCGGCCGCAGCCCATCCCGTTCTACGGTGAGCTCGGCAGCCTGAACCCCCTGGTCGTGACGCCCCAGGTGGCCGCCGGCCGGGCCGACGAGTTCGCCGCCGGCTACATCGGCTCCGTCACCATGGGCGTCGGCCAGTTCTGCACCAAGCCGGGCCTGCTGTTCGCCCCCGCCGGCGCCGACGGCGACGATCTGCGCGCCGCTCTGGGCAGCAAGGTCGCCGAGGTCCCGGCCGGGCGCATGCTCAACGACGGCATCCGCGACGCCTTCCAGAGCGAGATCGAGCGCCGACGGTCCGACTCCCGGCTGCGGCTCCTCGGCGACGGCCGGGGCGACGACCCCGCGCTCGGCCGCCCGGCGCTGTTCGCCGTCGACGCCGCCGACCTCGACGCCGAGCTGCTCGAAGAGACCTTCGGCCCCGCTGCCCTGGTCATCGAGTACCGCGACACCGACGAGCTGCTGAGCGCGCTCGACCGCCTCGACGGGCAGCTGACCGCCACCGTCCACGCCGGCGACGGCGAGACCGAGCTGGTCGACCGGCTGCATGCGGTGCTGCGCCGGCGCGCCGGCCGGCTGCTGTTCGGCGGCTTTCCCACCGGCGTGGCCGTCACCTGGGCCATGCAGCACGGCGGGCCGTACCCGTCGGCCAGCCTCAGCGCACACACCTCCGTCGGGCCGACGTCGATCCGCCGGTGGCTGCGCCCCGTCTCGTACCAGAACGCACCAGAACACGTTCTCCCCGAGGAGCTTCGCGATGCCGATCCCGGTATTCCGCGGCGAGTGGACGGCATTCTGCAGACCTGAGATTCGGCCATTCGCCCCAGTTGTCCAGTTCTTCACACATAAGTGAAATGTTATATAGTATAGAAATGGAGCCCCGCATGAACCGTCGTGAAAAGCCCTGGCACGGCGTTCTGGTTGCTACTCCCACATTCTTCCGTGACGACCTGTCGGTCGACTTCGACCGGTACGCCGACCACGTGCGCTGGCTCGCCGACGGCGGCTGCCACGGCGTGTGCGTCAACGGGTCGCTCGGCGAGTACCAGGTCCTCACGGACGACGAGCGGGCCAAGATGGTCGAGGTCGCCGTCGAGGCGGCACCCGAGGGCTTCACCGTCATGGCCGGCGTCGGCGCGTACGGCGCCCGCGAGTCGCGCCAGTGGGCCGAGCAGGCCGGCGAGGCCGGCGCCGAGGTCGTCCTCGCGCTGCCGCCCAACTCCTACCGGGCCGACGATCGCTCGGTCGTCGACCACTACCGCGAGGTCGCCAAGGCCGGCCTGCCGGTGTCGGCCTACAACAACCCCATCGACACCAAGGTCGACCTCACCCCCGCATTGCTGGCCGAGCTCTACCACGAGGGTCTCATCGTCGGTGTCAAGGAGTTCACGGGCGAGTCGCGGCGCTCGTACGAGATCGGCGAGCTCGCCCCCGGCCTCGACGTCCTCATCGGCACCGACGACTCCGTCGTCGAGGTCGGCCTGGCCGGCGCCAAGGGCTGGATCTCCGGCTTCACCAGCGTCTTCCCGCGCGAGAGCGTCCGGCTGTACGACGCCACGCTGGCACACGACCTCGACACCGCGCTGCCGCTGTACCGCACGCTGCACCCGCTGCTGCGCTGGGACTTCCACACCGAGTTCGTGCAGGCCATCAAGCTGTCCATGGACGTCCTCGACCTCGGCGGCGGCCCCGTCCGGCAGCCGCGGCAGCCTATGCTCCCCGAGAGCGCGGCCGTCGTGCGCGACCTCACGCGGCGCATCGCCGCGGAGTTCTCCACGGCGAACGTCGCCTGAGAGCCGGACCACCGAGGAGCTCCGACGATGCGGTCCAAGCGGATCTTCCACACCGTGGAATCGCACACCGAGGGCATGCCGACGCGCGTCGTCACGGGCGGCGTCGGCACCCTCCCAGGCGCCACCATGGAGGAGCGGCGCCAGTGGTTCATCGAGCACTCCGACCACCTGCGCCGGCTGCTGATGTTCGAGCCGCGCGGGCACTCCGCGATGAGCGGTGCGATCCTCCAGCCCCCCACCCGGCCCGACGCCGACTGGGGGGTCGTCTACATCGAGGTGTCCGGATGCCTGCCGATGTGCGGGCACGGCACCATCGGCGTGGCGACGGTGCTGGTCGAGACCGGCATGGTCGAGGTCACCGAGCCCGTCACCACCATCCGGCTGGACGCCCCGGCCGGGCTGGTGGTCTGCGACGTCGCCGTCCGCGACGGCGCCGCGGAGTCGGTGACCATCCGCAACGTCCCCTCCTACACCGACCGGCTCGACGCGAAGGTCGACGTCCCCGGCTGGGGCACCGTCACGTACGACCTCGCCTACGGCGGCAACTTCTACGCGATCCTCGACGCCGGCCAGCTCGACCTGCGGGTCGACGTCGCCCAGAAGGACCGGCTGCTCGAAGCCGGGCTGGCGATCATGGACGCCATCAACGAGCACGACGCGCCGGTGCATCCGGAGAACCCGGACATCAACGTCTGCCATCACGTCCAGCTGGTCGACCCCGGCTCGGACGCTCGCAGGTCACGGCACGCCATGGCCATCCACCCCGGCTGGTTCGACCGGTCACCGTGCGGCACAGGGACCTCGGCCCGCATGGCCCAGCTCTTCGCCCGCGGCGAGCTCCCGCTCGACACCGATTTCGTCAACGAGTCGCTGATCGGCAGCCGATTCGTCGGACGGCTCGTCGGCGAGTCGAGCGTGGGGGATCATCCCGCGGTGATACCCACAGTCACCGGGCGCGCCTGGGTGACCGGAACGGCACAGTACTTCCTCGACCCCACGGATCCCTTTCCCGAGGGCTTTCTCCTTTAGGGTTGAAGAGGTGGGATATCTCGCACGAACGCGACGTCGCAGTGGCGCTCGGCCGCCGTGCTGCACCGGAAGGACCACAGATGGCTGAACTGCGGCAGTTGGCTCTGCCGTCATTCGCACGGCGGATGAGCGTCAGAGAAGAGGTCGCCGACGCATTGCGTGGCGCCATCGTGTCCGGCGAGATGAAGCCCGGGGAGCTCTATTCCGCCCCAGGGCTGGCCGAGCGCTTCGGCATCTCCGCCACCCCGGTGCGCGAGGCGATGCTCGACCTCGTCAAGCAGGGGCTGGTCGAGGTCGTCCGCAACAAGGGCTTCAAGGTCACCGACATGTCGGAGACCGACCTCGACCAGATCACCCAGATCCGCGAGCTGCTCGAGCCGCCCATCGCGGCCCAGGCGGTCGCGCTGATCTCCGAGCAGGAGCTCACGCACCTGCGCAACCTCGCCTCGGCCATCGTCGACGCCGCGGCCGACGGCGACCTCATCAGTTACATCGGCGCCGACCGCGAGTTCCACGTCCGGTTGTTGACGGCCAGCGGCAACCAGCGGCTGGTCCGCATCGTCGAGGAGCTGCGCGCGCAGACGCGCCTCTACGGTCTGTCGTCGCTCGCCACCTCGGGCCGGCTGGTGGCCAGCGCGCGCGAACACCTGCAGATGTGCGACCTCATCGAGGCCGGCGAGGCGCAGAAGCTGCAGGAGCTCATGCGCACCCACATCGGCCACATACGCCGCGAATGGGCCGGCCGCGAGGGCTGACGTCCCGTGGCGGGTCCGTGAGAGCGCTCTCACCGCACCCTTACCGAAGACTCAGACGCCGGCGCAATGCTGGTGTCAGCGCAGGGGGTGACACGACTCCCCCCAGCGTCGGGTGCCCCCCGGGCACGAGGCCCGACGCCGCCGGCCGAGCCCCCCTCCGCCGTGCGGCGCGGGCCTCGTGGCGTTCCGGCGACCTCGTAGCGCTCCCCACCCAAGTCGATCTTGGAGTGACTGCGGGTTCATCGGGCATTTCGGCCCCCGCTTCCGCGGTTACTCCAAGATCAACATCGGCGTGGGGTGAGGGCCCCTGCCCTTGACGGCCCCTCGAACCGCTCAGTACCATGCCACATCACACACGGTTGTTACCGGTAACCGCATTCACGGCGCGCAGATCGCCGCCCGGACGGCGGCCGCGGCGTCCCGAACCAGCCGGGCGCGACACCGACCGCATGCACCGAACTCCGTCGCGCCTCGACGGAGAACCGCTCCTCCTCGGACAAGGAGAACCACATGAAGAAGGACCTGTCCCGGCGCTCCGTCCTGCGCCTGGGGGCCCTGGCGGCCGCAGCCCCGGCAGTCGGCACCGTGGCGGCCGGGGCTGCCGGCGCCGCGACCGGCGGTGCCGCAGCGGCCGCCGGCGTGGCGGCCGGCCCGCTCGAGACCAGCCTGCCCAGCCTCCCCGTGGCGGACAGCTGGCAGGTGCGGCCGTTCACGCTGAGCCAGGTGACCCTGGGCGACGGCGTCTTCAAGGAGAAGCGGAACCGGCTGCTCAACTACGCCCGCGAGTACGGCCCCAGCGTCGTCAACGGCGTTCGCGACGACAAGCGCGGTCCCGACCGCATGCTGCGCAGCTTCCGCGTGACGGCCGGCCTGGACCACAAGGGCGTCAACCCGATCGGCAGCTGGGAGTCCCCCGACGGCAACCTGCGCGGCCACTTCAGCGGCCACTTCCTCACGCTGCTCGCGCAGTCGTGGGCGTCGACCGGTGAGCAGATCTTCAAGGACAAGCTCGACTACATGGTCAATGGGCTCGGCGAGTGCCAGGACGCGTTGGCCGCGCAGGCCGCGCAGCCGACCCCGCGGGTGGCGGGGCGCAACGGCACGGCCATCCGGTTCTCCGGCACCCCGAACGGCCACATCACCGGCGACGCCGACGTCATCAAGCTGCCGGCCGGGATCGTCGCCGGGCTGAGCGACTTCACCGTCGCCGCCTGGGTCAACCTGGCCGTCCGCGACGACAACGCGCGGCTGTTCGACTTCGGCCACCCCGGCGACGCGGCCTCGGACACGCTGTCGCGGATGTACCTGTCCGTGCACAACGGCGGTGGCCCGCGGTTCGGCATCACCACCAGCGGCTCGGCCGGCGAGCAGCGCATCGAGGCGACGACGGCGCTCACGGCGGGCCAGTGGGCGCACGTGGCGATCGTGAAGTCCGGCGGCACCGGCACCATCTACGTCAACGGGGTCGCGGCCGGGACGAGCGCGCTGAGCCTGTCGCCGTCGGACCTGGGCAGCACCTCGGACAACTGGATCGGCCGGGCGCAGTACCCGCAGGTCAACATCAAGTTCCTGAACGGCCTGGTGGACGACTTCCAGATCTTCGGCCGCGGCCTGAGCCCCGAGGAGATCACCGCCGTCGTCGCCGACGCCGCGTCCGCCGGGGCCGACTCGCGGGTCGCCTGGTACCGCTTCGACGAGGCCCCGGGCCCGACGATCACCGACTCGTCCGGCAACGGCCGGCACGGCGAGTTCTTCGGCGCCACCGACGGCCGCCGCCACCCCGGCTTCCTGTCTGCCTACACCGAGGCGCAGTTCATCAGGCTCGAGGAGTTCACCACTTACAGTGGCACCGGCATCTGGGCGCCGTACTACACGCTGCACAAGATCATGCGCGGACTCATCGACGCGCACCACCTGACCGGCAACGAGCGCGCCCTCGAGATCGTCAAGAAGATGGGCGACTGGGTGCACAGCCGGCTGTCCACGGTCTCGCGCGACCGCCTCAACCGCATGTGGTCGCTGCACATCGCCGGCGAGTACGGCGGGTCGAACGAGAACCTGGCGCACCTCGCCGCCATCGAGACCGACCCCGAGCGGTCGGCCCGGTATCTCGTCGCCGCCAAGGCGTTCGACAACCGGCGCACCGTCCTGCCGGCCGCCATCGAGGACCGCGACGTCCTGACCGGCATCCACGTCAACCAGCACGTGCCGCAGTTCACCGGCTACCTGCGCATCTACGAGCAGGACACCGAGGCCAACGCCGAGTACTACACCGCGGCCCAGAACTTCTGGAACATGATCATCCCGCAGCGGATGTTCAGCCACGGCTCGGCCGGCGGCCAGTACGGCGCCGCGCCCGGCCGTCCGGCGAACACCAACCCGGAGCTGTTCCAGCCGCGCGGCGACATCTCCGAGTCGCTGCACTACCAGAGCGCCACCTCGGGCTCCTCGAGCGGCGGCGGCGAGACCTGCTCGACGTACAACCTGCTCAAGCTGACCCGCAACCTGTACTTCCACGACCCGGACCCGGCGTTCATGGACTACTACGAGCGCGGGCTCACCAATCACATCCTGGGCTCGCGCCGCGACAACGACAGCGCCAGCGACCCGCAGGTGACGTACTTCCTGCCGGCCCACCCCGGCGCCACCCGCGGCTTCGGCAACAACGGCACCTGCTGCGGCGGCACCGGCATGGAGAACCACACGAAGTACCAGGAGACCATCTACGCGCAGTCGGCCGACGGCTCGACGCTGTACGTGAACCTCTACATCGCCTCGACCCTGACCTGGGCGGAGAAGGGCTTCACCGTCACCCAGGTGACGGACTTCCCGCGCCAGGACTCGACGTCGGTCACGATCGACGGCAGCGGCCCGCTGAAGGTGCTGCTACGGGTGCCGTTCTGGGCGACGCGCGGCTTCACGATCAAGGTCAACGGCGCCGCAGTGGCAGGCACGCCCGAGCCGGGGACGTACTTCGCCCTGGACCGCACCTGGGCGGCCGGCGACCGCATCGACATCTCGATGCCGTTCGGCCTGCGTACCGAGCGCGCGCTGGACGACCCTCAGGTCGAGAGCATCTTCAACGGCCCGGTGGTGCTGCCGGCGCTCAACGCCCAGCGGGCGTGGCGGACCTTCTCGTTCTACTCCCGGCTCAAGCTCGACGGCGACCTCACTGCCGCCGTCACGCCCCTGGAGGAGCCGAACTTCTTCGCCACGCACGGCCACACGCTGCGCCCGCTCTACGTCGGCATCAACGAGGCGCACCACGTGTACTACAAGCGGGTCGAGCCGAAGGTCGTGTTCGGCTCGATCGACTCGGGCGTCTCCAACGAGGCCCGCGACGACGACGGCGACAGCTTCCTGGACAAGGTCTGGGCGGCGGCGCCCTTCCAGGGCCACGGCGAGTTCGTCGCCCGCGTCGAGGCGGTCGCGTCGGACTGGCAGGCGGCCGGCCGGTTCACCCGCCGCGAGCGGCAGAACGTCATCGTCGCGGCCTCGAAGGCGCAGTCGGAGCTCCGCGTGGAGTGACCGCGCCCACCTGATCAGGCGGAGGTGCGCCGGCCCGGGACCGCAGCCCGGGCCGGGGTACCTCCGTCACTCCTTCCGGGGTCCGTAGGCCGCCAGGAAGACGTCGGCGGCGCTGTCGGCGAGGTGCTCCAGCTCGTCCGGGGGCGTCACCGCGGAGGAGCCGGCGAACATCATCCGGTTCATCGGCTTGTACATGACGAGCCCGGCGAAGTGGTAGGCCGCCAGGGTGGGGTCGGGCAGCTCGCGCAGCAGGCCGCGGCCGGCCATGCGCTCCATCGCCTCGCCCAGCAGCACCAGCGACGGGTGGAAGGCCTGCTGCCACCAGGTGCCGGACACGTCGGGGAACCGGTCGGCCTCGGCGATGACCAGCCGCCGGAGCTGGAGCACCTCGGGCCGGCTGAGGCTCTGCAGGAGCTGGCGGCCGACGTCGCGGAGCGCGGGCAGCGGATCGGTGGCGTCGTCGAGCGTCGCGTACGCGCGGGCGAGCTGGTCGCCCAGCACCGACGTGCGGCCGAGGATGATCTCGGCGAACAGGTGCTCCTTGTCGGCGAACTGCTTGTAGACCGTCTGCTTGGACACCGCCGCCTTGGCGGCCACCTGGTCCATGCTGGCCCCGATGTAGCCGTGCTGCAGGAACACCTCGGCCGCCGCCTCGATGATGGCCCGCCGTTTGCGCGCTGTGCGGCCTTCCTCGACGTCCTCCAGAACCACGGTTCCTCCTCGGTCGCTGCCAACAGAGTACTAGACAGTTCCGTACTCGTGTGAGTACTGTACCGTCTAGTTCTAATCCACCGCATCGCACACCCCGAGATCGAGGAGTACGGACATGAGCACGGTCACCTCCAAGGACGGCACCACCATCGCCTTCGACGCCGTCGGCAGCGGCCGGCCGCTGATCATGATCGACGGCGCCACGGCCTACCGCGCCGTGAACCCGCTGAACGCCCAGACCGGAGAGCTGCTGGCCGACGAGTTCCGCACCTACGCCTACGACCGCCGCGGCCGCGGCGAGAGCACCGACACCGCGCCGTACGCGATCGAGCGTGAGATCGAGGACGTCGCCGCGCTGGTCGAGGACGCCGGCGGCGGCCCGGCCGTCATCTTCGGCTGGTCCTCCGGCGGCGTCCTGGCCCTGGACGTGGCCGCATCCGGCCTGGTGCCGGTCAGCCACGTCGCGGTGTTCGAGCCGCCGTTCGTCGTCGACGACACCCGCCCGCCGCTGCCGTCCGACTACGTCGAGAAGCTCGACGCCGCCGTCGCCGCCGGGGACCCGGGCGAGGCGGTCGCGATCTTCATGACCGACGCCTCCGGCGGCAGCCGCGAGGACGTCGAGGGTCTGAAGCAGAGCGACTTCTGGCCGATCATGCTGGGCATCGCGCCCACCATCGCCTACGACGGCCGCATCATGGGCACGACGATGTCCGGCAACCCGCTGCCGGCCGACCGCTGGGCGTCGATCACCGTTCCCGTCCTGGCCATGCACGGCATCGACACCTGGCCGACGCTGATCCCGGGCCCGAAGGCGCTGGCCGAGCTGCTGCCGACGGCGACGCTGAAGCCGGTGCCGGGCGAGAACCACGCCACCACCCCCGAGGTGCTCGCGCCCACGCTGCGCGAGTTCGTGCGGGAGGCCTGACCGTGGGCCGCATCGTCGTCACCGAGTTCATCAGCCTCGACGGAGTCGTGCAGGCGCCCGGCGGCGAGGACTTCGAGTACCAGAACTGGAGCTTCGAGTTCGACCGCGGAGACGAGGGCGAGCAGTTCAAGACCGACGAGGCGCTCGCCGGCGAGGCGCTGTTGCTCGGCCGCGTGACGTACGAGGGCTTCGCCGACGCCTGGCCCAAGGAGGAGGGCGTCCTGGCCGACAAGCTGAACGGCATGCGCAAGTACGTCGTCTCCAGCACGCTCACCGACCCGATGTGGAACAACACCCAGGTGATCAGCGGCGACGTCGCCACCGAGGTCGCGAGGCTCAAGGACGAGGTCGACGGCGAGCTGCAGGTCGCCGGCAGCATCCGGCTGGCGCAGGAGCTCCTCGAGCGCGACCTCGTCGACGGGCTGCACCTCATGACGTATCCGGTGCTGCTCGGCCACGGCCGCAAGCTGTTCGGCGAGACCCCCGACCGGACGCGGTGGCGGCTGACGGAGTCGCGTCCCGTCGGCGAGGGCGTCCTCATCACCCTGTTCGAGCGGGACCGTGCCTAGAGTGGTCGCATGAGTGACGATCCTGTCGGCGTGGTGATCCGCTGGGAGGACGCGGGTGGCGAGTGGCGTGTCGTCGCCCGCACGGCGACCACGGCCACCGTCGCCCTCTGCCGCTGCGACGGCGGAGAGGAGGTCGACCGGTTCACCTCCGCCGACCCGGCGCTGCTGGACTTCCTGGCCGCCCGCCGCAGCGGCTCGGACTAACCCCGGTTCAGCGCGCGGAGCGGGCCGGAGAGCCGGTCGGCGAGGGCGGGATCGACGTGGGTGGCCTCGGTGAGCAGGGCCTCGGTCGCGGCGGCGAACGCGCGGCGCAGGGTGGCGTCGTCGAGCCCGCCGACGAGGGAACCCAGCAGAGGCTCGAGTACGGCCGGCGGCAACCGGTCGACGCCGCGGCCCTGCCAGGCGGGGAGGTCGTGATGGAGGCAGGCCAGTGCGATCACCTGCTCGCGCAGCCCGTCGATCATGTGCACCGCCTGCCAGGCCCGGCCGCGCTCGATGCTCGACCGCGCGTGCAGGGCGTACAGCCAGCCCATGCTGACCAGCCCGGCGGCCTCGGGCGGCGCGGCCGCCGGCTGCTCGCGGGCGGTGCCGAACAGCAGCCGGAACGTGGGGGCGATGGCGCCGAACTCCGCGGCCGGCGCGAACGCGACATCCACCTGCAACGTGTTGGCCAGCAGGAACACCCGATAGATCGTGCCGTCGCGCGGGACGTCGTGGTGGGCGACGGCGCCGTGCGCGTCGTACATCGCCGCGGTCCAGCCGGCGATGACCGCGGCCTGGTCGGCGCCCTCGGCGAGGCCGAACGCGAGATCGATGTCGGACCAGCGGTCCTCGGCACCCGCGGCGGCGGACCCCGTCAGTGCAACGCCCTCGATGCGGTCGTCGGCACGAGCGGCGGCGATCAGCGTGTCGCGCAGCGCCGAGCGCTCGTCCGGAGTGAACACGACTGGTCAGACTACGTCAGCCGAACACCCAGCCACCGTCGACGGTGAGCACCTGGCCGGTGACGAACGCGCTCTCGTCGCTCGCGAGGTAGACGAAGGTGCCGGTGAGGTCGTCGGCGTTCCCTCGGCGTTTGAGCGCCTGTACGGCGGTGATCTGCGCGAACACGGCGTCGGCGTCGGGATCGAGCTCCTGTTCGTGCTCGGTGCGGATGGCGCCGGGCATGACGGCGTTGACGCGGACGCCGTCGGGCCCGGCCTCGCGGGCGAGTGCCCGGGTGAGGCCGATGATGCCGGCCTTGCTGGCGGTGTAGTGCAGCGCGCCGGTCTGTCCGGTGCGGGCCATGACGCTGCTGACGGTGATGATCGAGCCGCGGCCGCCGGCGACGAGGTCGGGGTAGGCGGCGCGGGCGAGCAGCCAGCTCGCCCGCAGGTTGACGGCGAACACGCGGTCCCAGTCGGCGACGGTGATGTCTCGCCACGGCGTGCGAGCCGAGAGCGCGGCGTTCGCCACCACGATGTCGAGCGGGCCGAGGTGGGCGCGGGTGCCGGACACGAGGTCGTCGACGGCGGCGGGGTCGGCGAGGTCGGCGCCGAGGGCGACGGCCTTCGTGCCGGCCGTGCGCAGCTGCGCGGCGAGGTCCTCGGCCGGTCCGGACATGGCGGCCACGGGCTCGTGCGCCAGCGCGAGGGAGGCGCCCTCGGCGGCGAACGCCCGGGCCACGGCCGCGCCGATGCCCCGGGAGGCGCCGGTGACCAGTGCCACCCGCCCCGCCAACCGGCCGTGGTCCATTCCTCGCGCTCCGTTTCAGCAGACGCAACGGTCGGTTCGAATTGTCCGCAGCGCGACTATCCGGTGTCAACCGGAACGGCCTCGGAGCGCCGGAGGCGTGCGGAGCTAGCGGGGCGTGCGGTCGGCCAGCAGCGCCGCCACGCCGGGCGCGACCGGCCGCCACGCTCCGTCGCTCCAGCTCAGGGTGCCGGTGTGCACCCAGACGACCGGGTGGTCGCCGTCGCCGTCGCCGTCGCCGGCTCGGGCGCCGGCTCGGGCGTCGGCTCGGGCGTCGAGGCACCACGCTCCGCCACCGCCGTCGAGCGCGATCGGGACGGCGGCGGGCATGTAGCTGTCGAACGCGTAGCCCTCGTAGTGCGCCGGCATCCGGCTGCCGAGCCACTCGAACTCGACCTCGGCGCCGTCGACGGTCCGGACACAGGACTCGACACCGGCGGACAGCAGGGCGGCCAGCGCCGGCGGCAGCCGGAACGGCCCGCCACGGCCGAGCAACCGACCCAGCTCGCGCTCGACGGCGGCCAGCGCGTCCGCGGGCACGGCGGCCCCCGTGTCGACGACGTCGAAGCCGGCCGCCCAGGGTCGCCCGCTCATGCCACCACGCTAACGGGCCAGTCCCGCGACCGCCTCGACGGCCGCGTCGACCTGCTCGGGCGTCGTGACGATGCTGGCGCCGAACCGCACGTACGGCTCGCGGTACGGCGTCACTGTGGCGACGATGCGCTGGTCACGCAGGCGATCGACGACCTCGAACGGGTCCTGGCCGGCGACCTCGACGCAGACCAGCCCGGCGGACAGTTCGGGGTCGCGGGGCGTGACCACCCGCACGCCGCTGGTCTCGGCGAGGCCGTCCTTGAGCCTGGTCGCCAGCTCCTGTGTGCGGGCGGCGACGCGGTCCGGGCCGATCTCGCGGTGGAACGCGAACGCCTCGGTGACGGCCCAGCGGTGTTCGAACGCCTGGTAGCCGCCGGGTGTGTTGCCGACGCCGAACGGGCTGGGCTGGTCGTCGCCGGTGAGCCAGTTGACGAAACTGGGCGCGGTGAACGACGGGATGGCCGGCGCGACGCCGGCACCGGTGGCCGCCGCCGCCCAGACGATGCCGGTGCCCCGCGGCCCGAACAGCCATTTGTGGGTGCCCGACACGAACACGTCGCAGCCCAGGCCGCCGGGCGACGCGGCATCGGCGCCCAGGCCGTGGACGGCGTCGAGCACGACGATCGCGCGGTCCTCCTCGGCCCGCCCGGCGTTGGCGGCCGCGACGGCGTCGGCGATCGCGCGCACCGGGATCTTCACCCCGGTGCCCGAGTGCACCCAGGTCAGCGCGACGACCCTGGTCTGCGGGCGGATCGCGGCGGCGACCCGGCCGGCCATCTCGTCCGCGCCGGTCGCGGCGGGGTCGTCGTAGAGCGGGACCTGCTCGACCTCGGCACCGGTGCGCGCGGCGGACAGGCGGAGCGCCTCGTGGGTGGCGTAGAAGTCGTGCGTGGTGGTGAGCACGTGGTCGCCGGGATTCAGGGCGAGCCCGTGGTAGACCAGGCCGAGGCCCATGGTCGTGCTGTCGGTCAGCGCCACGTCGGCCGGTTCCACGCCGAGGTAGCCGGCCGCTGCGGCCCGAACCTCCTCGTCGCGGGCGACCTCGTCGGCGACCGCTGCGGCAGGGTCGGTGTCCAGTGCCTCACGCCACCGCTCGACGGCCGCTCGCACGGGCGCCGGGTGGCTCGCCAGCACGTAGGCGGCGAAGTGGGCGAGCTCGGGGTCGAGCGCGAACTGGGCGCGAACGGCGTCCCAGTCGCCCAGATCGGACTGGGGTGCCTGGCTCTCGCCGGCCGGCGACGAGGCGCCCTCGGCCGGGTCGTCGCGCGACGAGCACCCGGCGAGCAGTGCCGGAGCACCGGCGGCCAGGAGCGCGCCTCCGGCCAGCACCGTCCTGCGGTTCACCTGCGCAAGCGCCATGACGCGACGCTACACGCCCGGCGGACGCGCGGACGCCCTCAGCGCTGGTAGAGCCCGACCAGCGTGCCGCGCGCGAGCATGGCGCCGTCCGCAGCGCGATACACGTCGTCGACGGAGGGATCGGCCGGCAGCTCCGGCGCCCGGGCCAAGGCGTAGAGGCGGAAGACGTATCGGTGCGGACGCTCACCCGGCGGCGGTGCCGGCCCGCCCCACCCCTCCTCGCCGAAGCCGTTGCGCCACTCCCGCCCACCGGTCGGGCGGCCGTGCTCGGGGACGCCGGCACTGTGCGGGTCGATCCCGGTCACGAGCCAGTGCAGGAAGTGGCCGCGCGGTGCGTCCGGATCCTCGCAGAGGAGCAGCAGCTCGGTCGCCTCGGGCGGGACGCCGACCCACTCCAGCGACGGCGACACGTTCTCGCCGTCGTGCGCATGACGGGCGGCGATGAATGCCTGGTCCTCGAAGTCGGGGCTGCGCAGTTCGATCACGGCCATGGGTGTCCCCTACCCGCGCAGCCCCTGCCGACACACCGGCCCGACCCTGTCGGACCCCCTACCTACTCTCAATCCATGCCCTCCAGCCCACACGAAGGTCTCGTCGAACTGTTCCGCCAGCGGCCTGCCCTGGCGGCGGAACTGCTCGCCGAGCCCTTCGACGTCGACCTGCCGCCGTACGAGCAGATCCGCATCGAATCCGGCGACCTCGGCGACTTGGTGCCGACGGAGTACCGTGCCGCCTGGTCATCGCGCTGCGCGATGACCAGGACCAGCCCGTGCTCGCCATCGTGGTCGAGGCACAGCTGGCGATCGACAGGGGCAAGGAGTGGAGCTGGCCGGTCTATCTCGCCACACTGCGAGCCCGGCTGAAGTGCCCCGCCATCCTCCTGGTGGTGTGCACGCACCCCGCCGTGGCTCGGTGGGGCATCACGCCGATCCCCATGGGACAGCCAGGCTGGGTGCTCACGCCGCTGGTGCTGAGTCCGGGTCTGGTGCCCACCATCACCGATGCCGAGGAGGCCGCCAGAACCCCCGAACTGACGATCCTCTCGGCCATGGCGCACGGCAGCGGGCCGCACGGATCCGCGGTGCTCAAGGCGTTGATCAGCGCCTTCGAGACACTCGATGAGCCCTTTGCCACCCTGTATTCTGACGTTGTGCACAGGTCGCTGCCCCAGGCAGCGCGGCACTGATGGAGGCCATCATGACCACCACGAGCTACGAGTACCAGAGCCCGTTCGTCCGCCGCTTCGTCAACCAGGGTCGAGCCGAAGGCGAGGCCAAGGGCGAGGCCAGGGCCCTCCTCACCGTGCTCGCTGCTCGTGGCCTCGAGGTCGGCGACGACACCCGCGCCCGGATCGACGACTGCGACGATCCCGATCAGCTCAACCTGTGGATCAGCCGAGCGGTCACAGCCGAGTCCGTCGACGACGTCTTCGTCTGAACGCTCTCAGAGGAGGGCGGGGAGGCGGGCGCCAGGAGCTCGAAGTCCCGCGCGCAGGTGTAGGCGTGCGCCGACAGGCGCATGACGGCCCGCCCGCCGAACATCGTGACGCTCGCACGCAGAATCACGGCCGGCCTGCTGGGCGCGCTCACCGTGGTGGCGCTACGGCCCGCCGTGGCCGCCGCCCCCGCCTGACCACACGTCGCCGGCCGTCACGACAGGACTGAGCGGCTGGTCGGAGTCTCCGCCGACCGGCCGCTCAGTCGTGCGCCGCCCCCGGGGGGTCTGACGGATGTCGGGCCGCCTCGGTCGTCGGTGACGAGGAGGCGGACGCGAGATCGGCGATGTCATGGCCCGAGTCGCGCTCTCGTCTGCGCGACGACACTCGTCAGCGCCGTTCCGAAGACAATGGGAAGGGCCGCACCGCTACGCCTGGAAAGGCGGAGGGAATTCCTCCGTCCATGCGCTGTCATGGGTGGTGATGTGCCGGTTGACTGCCGGATTCAGGCCCGGTCAGGGGGCGGAGAAGGGGATGAATCGCCCGGCGGCCGCGGCCGGGGGCGCCCCCGCCCCGACGCCACGGGATTGTCGCGGGCACTATGTTCCCGGTAACGTCGCGGCGCTGAGACGTAGGATCATTCCGGCGTCGGCCGGGGTCCCGGCACCGTTGCCGCCGTCATGTACTCGCGTGGGAGGAAAGATGAGCGCCGGGAACTCGGACGACAAGCCGAACCTCCGGTCCATCGCGTCCCTCGCCGGCGTCTCGCACATGACCGTGTCGCGCGTCCTCAATGGTCACCCCAACATCCGCCCGGCCACCCGCGAGAAGGTGCTGCGGGTCGTCGAGGAGCTGAACTACCAGCGCAACAGCGCCGCCCGGGCGCTGGCCACGCGCAAGTCGCGGCGCATCGGCGTCATCGTCGACCGCCCGGTCGAGATCGGGCCCGACAGCACGCTGCGGGCCGTCGAGCACGCCGCCCGCGAGGCCGGCTACTCGGTCAGCTCGGTCGCCGCCTCCCCCGACGACGACGGCGTCATGCCGCGCGAGGCGGTCGACTACCTGACCGCCCACGGCATCGACGCGCTGTGCGTCATCGCGCCGCGTGCGTCCTCGGTCGACGTCCTGCGCGAGCTGACCGACGGCATCCCCACGCTCATCGTCAAGGCCGACGACGACGCCAACTTCCTCACCGCCTCGGTCGACCAGCGCCTCGGCGCCACGCTCGCCGTCCAGCACCTGATCGACCTCGGCCACCGCGAGATCGTCCACGTGGCCGGCCCGCTCGACTGGCTCGACGCCCGGGCTCGCGAGCGGGGCTGGCACGCGCGGCTGAAGCGGGCCGGGCTGCACATCCCGCCGGCGTTCGTCGGCGACTGGTCGGCCGACTCCGGGTACGAGTTCGCGGTCGCCTTCGACGAGCTGCCGCCGTTCACGGCGATCTTCGCCGCCAACGACCAGATGGCGCTGGGCATCCTGCACGGCTTCCGCGAGCGCGGCATACGGGTCCCCGAGGACGTCAGCGTCGTCGGGTTCGACGACCTGTCGGTCTCGCGACACTTCCTGCCGACGCTCACGACGGTGCGGCAGGACTTCCACGCCCTCGGAACGCTCGCCGTCGAGATCCTGGTGGCGGCACTCGAGGGCGACAGCACCGAACGGCGTTCTCGGATCGCACCGGAGCTCATCATCCGGGAATCCACCGCCAGCCCTCGCGTGATGTAGCTGTGAACCGTACAATTTCACATCTTGCGTGGCCTTCTTGTTCCCGGTAACATCTCCGCCGTTCTCCCGACATGTCCCATGTCGGCACACTCACGAACCACGCCGGAAGGCACGGGTCTCAAGGAGGAGATCGATGCGCAGCATCCCACGAGTCGCACGGGCCTTCGCGGTCACGGGGGCTCTCGCCCTCGGTCTGGCCGCGTGCGGCGGCGGCGACGACGACACGGCCAGCGGTGACGGCGGCGGCGAGGGCGGCGACGAGATCGTCACCGTCGGCTTCGTCGCGGTCGGCCCCGAGGGTGGCTGGCGGCAGGCCAACGAGGCGAACGTGCAGGACACGTTCACCGAGGAGGCCGGCTTCGAGCTCAAGTACGCGCCGGCCACCAACCTCGACCAGCGCTCGCAGATCGACGCGTTCACCTCGTTCGTCGACGAGGGCGTCGACGTCATCCTGCTCTCGGCGACCGAGGGCGCGGGCTGGGAGGACTCCCTGCGCCGGGCCCAGGAGGCCGAGATCCCGGTCATCCTCGTCGACCGGGGCATCGAGCCGGACGACACCAGCCTGTACGTCACCCGGATCGCGCCGGACAACTACGAGGTCAGCACCTCGGTGGCCGAGTGGGCCGTCTCGGCGTTCCCCGACGGCGGCAACTACTTCGTCCTCGAGGGCCCGGCCGGTGTGTCGGTCGTCAACGAGCGCAACCGCGGCTGGGACGACACCGTCGGCGCGGTGCCGAACCTGGTGAAGGTCGGCGCGCAGACCGCGAACTGGTCGACCGAAGAGGCCAAGAGCGTCTTCGAGACCGTTCTGCGGGCCAACAACAACGACATCCAGATCGTGTTCGCACAGAACGACGAGATGGGCCTCGGCGCCGCCATCGCGGTCGAGGAGGCCGGCCTGACGCCGGGTGTCGACGTCCAGATCGCCACGATCGACGGCACCAAGCCCGCGCTCGAGGCGCTGGCCGAGGGCCGCCTGAGCTTCGTCGCCGAGTACAACCCGCTCTTCGGCGAGACGTTGCTCGAGGTCGTGGACAAGGTGCTGAACGGCGAGGAGGTCGAGCCGTACATCGTCGTCCCGAGCGAGACCTTCGACTCGCCCGAGGCGGCCGCGGCCGCTCTGCCCGACCGCAAGTACTGATCCGCAGACGACGCGGGGTCCCGGCACCATCGGGGCCCCGCATCGCCGCAGGTTCCACCGTCCGTCCGTACCGACTCGCACCAACGATGGGGGCCCGTCAATGACCGGAGCGCCACCGATCGTCGAGATGAAGGACATCTCGATCTCGTTCCCCGGGGTCAAGGCCCTCGACGAGGTCGACTTCCGGCTGTTCCCCGGCGAGGTGCACACCCTCATGGGCGAGAACGGCGCCGGGAAGTCGACCCTGATCAAGGCCCTCACAGGGGTCTACAAGATCGACTCCGGGGAGATCCTGGTCGACGGCGAGGAGCGCCGGTTCGGCGGCACCGCCGACGCCCAGGCCGCCGGGATCGCCACCGTGTACCAAGAGGTCAACCTCTGCAGCAACCTGTCGATCGGCGAGAACGTCATGCTCGGCCACGAGGTCCGCGGCCCGTTCGGCATCAACTGGAAGGCGACGCACCGCGCCGCCGCCGAGGTGCTGTCCACGCTCGGCCTCGACCACCTCGACCTGCGCCGCCCGCTGTCGACGCTGTCGCTGGCCGTCCAGCAGCTGGTCGCCATCAGCCGGGCGATGATCACCAAGCCGAAGGTGCTGATCCTCGACGAGCCGACGTCCAGCCTCGACGCCAACGAGGTCGCCAACCTCTTCACCGTGATCAGGCGGTTGCGCGGCCAAGGCGTGGCGATCCTCTTCGTCACCCACTTCCTCGACCAGGTCTACATGATCAGCGACCGCATCACGGTGCTGCGCAACGGCGCCTTCGTCGGCGAGTACCCGACCCGCGAGCTCGATCGCACGACGCTGATCTCGAAGATGATCGGCAAGGACTTCGCGACGCTGCGCTCCCTGGGCAGCGAGCGGCAGTCGCACCACTACGAGCCCCGCGGCGAGCCGCTGCTCAGGGCCGAGGATCTGGGCCGCAAGGGCTCGACGGAGCCGACGGACCTCGAGCTGCACCAGGGTGAGGTGCTGGGTCTGGCCGGCCTGCTCGGCTCCGGCCGGACGGAGCTGGCCCGGCTGCTGTACGGGGCCGACCGGCCCGACAGCGGCACGGTGTGGCTGCGCGGCAAGAAGACCGACATCCACAACCCGACGTCAGCGCTCGGGCACCGCATCGCGTTCTCCAGCGAGAACCGCCGCGACGAGGGCATCATCCGCGACCTCACCGTCCGCGAGAACCTCGTCCTCGCCGTCCAGGCCAAGCGCGGCTGGTTCCGGCCGCTGACGCGCAAGGAGCAGGACGCGCTGACCCGCAAGTACCTGACCGAGCTCAACGTGCGCCCCGCCGACCCGGAGCGCCCCATCAAGTTCCTCTCCGGCGGCAACCAGCAGAAGGTGCTGCTCGGCCGATGGCTGGCCACCGAGCCCGATCTGCTCATTCTCGACGAGCCCACGCGCGGTATCGACGTCGGCGCGAAGGCGGAGATCCAGGCCGCCGTCGCGGCGCTGGCCGCCAAGGGGGTGGCGGTCGTGTTCATCTCCTCCGAGCTGGAGGAGGTCGTCCGCCTGAGCGACCGCATCATCGTGATGAAGGACCACCGCAAGCTCGCCGAACTCGAGAACGGCCCCCATGTGACGGCGGAGACCATCGTCGCCGTCATCGCCGACGAGGGCGACGACGAGGAAGGTGACACGGAATGACCGACGTGGCGTCGCGGATCGCCGCCAACCGAGGGGCGATCGTACGCAACCAGGCCTTCTGGGGTGTCATCGCGATCGTCCTGCTGCTGGCGATCAACGTCATCAAGGACCCCGGCTATCTCGCCATCGGCTACAACGACGAGACCGGGCACCTGTCCGGCAACCTCATCGACATCCTGCGCGCCTCCGCCCCGATCCTGATGATCGCGGTCGGCATGTGCCTGGTGGTCGCCACCAGCGGCATCGACCTCTCGGTCGGCTCGATCATGGTGGTGGCCGGCGCGGTGTCGATGGAGCTGCTGCGCGGCATGGACGGCACCGCCGGGAACGCCGCGCTGACGCTGGCGATCGCCCTCGGCATCGCGACGGCGCTGGGCGCGGTGAACGGCATCCTCGTCTCCGTCGTCGGACTGCAACCGTTCATCAGCACGCTGGTGATGATGCTGGCCGGCCGCGGTATCGCGAAGGTCATCACCGGCGGGCAGAACACCACCGCCGACAACGACTCGTTCGCCTGGCTGGCCAACGGCTACGTCGTCGGCATCCCGGTGGTGTTCCTCCTCTCGATGGCCATCGTCGCCCTCGTGTGGGTCCTGGTGCGCCGCAGCGCGTTGGGGCTCATGCTCGAGGCGATCGGCATGGACTCGCGGGCGAGCCGGCTGGCCGGCGTGAAGCGGCGCAGCCTGCAGCTGACGGTGTACTCAGCCAGCGGCCTGCTGGCCGGGGTCGCCGGCGTGTTCGCGACGGCGAGCGTCATGACCGTCGACGTCTCGCGGACCGGCTACCAGCTCGAGCTCGACGCGATCCTCGCGGTCGTCATCGGCGGGACCTCGCTGGCCGGTGGCAAGTTCTCCATCGGCGGCGCCGTCATCGGCGGCCTGCTCATCGCGACCCTCGACAAGACGGTCGTGTTCCTCGGCGTCCCGGCCTCGGCGACGCCGGCGTTCAAGGCGATCGTCATCGTCGTGCTCTGCCTGCTGCAGTCCGAACGTGTCCGCAACCTGTTCCGCAATCGCCGAGCCCTCCGGGCCCAGTCGCAGAAGGAGGTCGTCCCGGCATGACCGTGACCACTCGGCCGCCGACGGGGTCCGCTCCCGGCCCGGCATCGTCGCGCCCCTCGCTCTCGGACCGGCTGGGGGCGCGGCTCTCGGCCCTGCCCACCGTGGCCGCCCTGCTCATCTTCGTCGGGATGATCATCTACGGCGAGGCCGCCTACGGCCGCATCGTGCAGTTCAACACGCTGTCGAACCTGCTGGTCAACAACTCGCACCTGATCATTCTCGCCGTCGGGCTCACGTTCGTGATCCTCACCGGCGGCATCGACCTGTCCGTCGGCGCCGTCATCGCCTTCAGCAGCGTCGCCGGCGTCATGCTGTCCAACGCCGGCTGGCACCCCGTGGCGGCCGTGCTGGTGATGGTGCTCATCGGCTCCGCGCTGGGGCTGGTCTCGGGCGTGCTCATCCAGTACTTCGGGGTCCAACCCTTCATCGCGACCCTGGCGACGATGTTCCTCGCCCGCGGGCTCGCGTCGATGCTCAGCACCGTCCCCGAGCGGCTGGCCGACGACTCCGCCATCCGCGACCTCGCGGCCCAGCTCAAGATCGTCGACGGCGACAAGGTGAACGACCTGGTCATCACGCCCGGCGTGATCGCCGCCATCGTCATCGTGGTCGTCGGCTTCACGGTGCTGCACCGGACCCGCTTCGGCCGCACGGTCTACGCCATCGGCGGCTCGGAGCAGTCGGCGACGCTCATGGGCCTGCCCGTCACGGCCACGAAGCTGGGCATCTACGTCATCAGCGGCACCCTGGCCGGCATCGCCGCCGTCGTCTACACCTCGCGGCTGGGCAGCGCCCAGAACATCACCGGCATCGGCTGGGAGCTCGACGCCATCGCCGCGGTGGTCATCGGCGGCACGCTGCTCACCGGCGGGACGGGGTTCGTCCTCGGTTCCGTGGTGGGGGCGCTGGTGCTCGGCCTGATGAACGTCCTCATCACCCGCGACGGCGGCATCCGCCCGGAGATGACGACCATCATCACCGGCGGCATCCTGCTGGTGTTCGTCATCCTGCAGCGTGTCCTCGCCGCCCGGCGCCGAGGGGAACAGGCCTAGCCTCGGCTCGTTCCGCGATCATCCGGGATCGGCCACACCATCACGTGGTCGGTTCTGGATGACCGCCGATTCGATTGTGCAACCCCCACCTACCAGGCAGGATGGCACTCGTGAATGCCACGCGCCGGCGGGGCGGGGGCGTTGCGCTCTTCGTGATTGCGTTCACCTCCCTCCTCGCCTCGGCTCCGGCTGCGGCCGAGCCGCCGTTCAACGTGCCGGGAATGATCACGGACCGGGCCGGCGCCTTGTCCGGCGACGACGAGCAGCGCATCCAGCGGTCGTTCGACCGGCTGACCGACGAGTCGGGGCTGCAGATGTTCGTCGTCTACGTCGAGACCTTCGACGGCCTGGACGGCCAGACCTGGGCCGACGAGACCGCCACGGCCTCCGGCCTCGGCACCGACGACATCCTGCTTGCCGTCGCCCTCGAGGACCGCTCGTTCGGCATCTCGGTCACCGACGAGCTGGACCTGACCGACGACCAGCTCGACGACGTCCGGCAGAACGACATCCGGCCGGCGCTGAGCGACGAGGACTGGGCCGGCGCCGCCATCGCCGGCGCCGACGGGTACCGCGAGGCCGCCACCGGCTCCGGCGGCGGCTCGGCCACCCCGTGGGTGGTCGGCGGCATCGCGGTGGTCGGCGCAGGCGCCGCGGGCTGGTGGGTGCTGCGCCGTCGCGCGCGGGCCGGCCAGGCCGGTGCGGCCGGCCCGGACGGGCAGCCGGTCGACGAGCTGGCCGGGCTCTCGCTCGACGAGCTCGACAAGCGGGCCAGCCAGGCGCTGGTCGAGATCGACGATGCGCTCAAGACCTCCGAGCAGGAGCTCGGGTTCGCCCAGGCCCAGTTCGGCACCGAGGCGACCACGGAGTTCGGCGAGCTGCTCGCGGCGGCGACGACGAAGGTCGCCGAGGCGTTCACGCTGCGGCAGCGCCTCGACGACTCCGAGCCCGAGACCGAGCAGCAGGTCCGGGCGATGACCCGGCAGATCATCGTGACCTGCCGCGAGGTCAGCGACGCCCTCGACGCCCAGGCCGAGGCGTTCGACCAGTTGCGCGACCTGCACGCCCGCGTTCCCCAGGTGCTCGACGAGACCGCCCGGCGCGCCGCCGAGGTCGGGCAGCGGCTGCCCACCGCCCGTGCGCAGCTCGAGCAGCTCGCGCTCGGCTATCCGGTGGCGGCCCTGGCCTCGGTGAGCGGCAACCCCGACCACGCCGAGCGGCTGCTGACGGCCGCGCGCGAGGCGGTCGCGGCCGGTCAGGCCTCGGTGCAGGGCGACGACCGGTCAGCCGCCGTCGCCCAGGCCCGGGCCGCCGAGGACGCCGTCGCCCAGGCCGCCAAGCTGCTCGACGCCGTCGCCGGCGCGAAGGACGAGCTCGCGACCGCCGGCCGGCGCATCGGCACGGCCATCGAATCGGTCTCCCTCGACATCGCCGACGCCGACCGGCTCGCCCCGTCCGACCCCGCGATCGGCGCCGCCAGCGGTGTCGCGCAGCAGGCGGTGACCGCGGGGCGGTCCGTCACCGGCGGGCAGGGCGACCCGCTCGCCGTGCTCCGGCAGCTGGCCGAGGCCGAGACCGCGCTGGACGACCTGCTGGCTCCGGTGCGGGCGGCGGCCGACGAGGCCGAGCGCGCCCGCGCCGCCCTCGCTGAGACGCTGGGCCGGGTGGCGTCGCAAGTCCAGGCCATCGCCGACTTCATCGAGACCCGCCGCGGCGCCGTCGGCACCGAGGCCCGGACCCGGCTCTCCGAGGCGGCGCGGCACCTGGCGCAGGGCCAGTCGCTCGCGTCGTCGGACCCCGCGGCCGCACTCGACGCCGTCCGGCGGGCCGCCGAGCTGTCGCGGCAGGCCCAGAGGCTGGCCGAGCGCGACGTCCAGGAGTGGGAGCGGCAGCAGAGCGCCGCCCGCGGCGGGGGCGGCGACCTCACGTCGATGATCCTCGGCGGGATCCTCATCAACCAGATGGGCCGCGGCGGCGGCGTGTTCGGCGGCGGTGGCGGATTCGGCGGCGGTAGGCGCACGGGTGGAGGCTTCGGCGGCGGACGCCGGTCGCCGGGGAGCTTCGGAGGGGGCGGCACCCGTGGCCGCCGGGGAGGCGGTGGACGGTTCTGACCCTGCTCGATCCACATTCGGACTCGCGGCTCCACGGGGGCCAGGAGCAAAGGACGACACCCATGGCTGAGAAGCAATCGATCCTCGGACGCATCTCGCAGCTGGCGAAGGCCAACATCAACTCGCTGCTCGACCGCGCCGAAGACCCCGAGCTGATGCTGGACCAGATGGTCCGCGACTACACCGCCAACATCGCCGAGGCCGAGCAGGCCGTGGCGCAGACCATCGGCAACCTCCGGCTGGCCGAGCGGGACCACGCCGAGGACGTCCGGGCCGCCGGCGACTGGGGCAACAAGGCGCTCGCCGCCTCGCAGCGGGCCGACCAGCTCCGCGCCGCGGGCAACACCGTCGACGCCGACAAGTTCGACAACCTCGCCAAGGTCGCCATCGGCAAGCAGATGAGCTTCGAGAGCGAGGCGCGGACCGCCGAGCCCATGATCGCGTCGCAGCGCGAGGTGGTCGAGAAGCTCAAGGCCGGGCTGGCCGGCATGAAGGACAAGCTGTCCGACCTTCGCAACAAGCGCGACGAGCTGGTCGCGCGGGCCAAGAGCGCCCAGGCGCAGGCCCAGGTCCACGAGGCCGTGCGGTCCATCGACATCTTCGACCCGACGAGCGAGGTCTCGCGGTTCGAGGAGAAGGTGCGCCGCGAGGAGGCCAAGGTCGCCGGCGCCGCCGAGCTCGCCGCGTCGTCCATCGACGCGCAGTTCGAGGAGCTCGAGGACGCCTCGACCTCGGTCGAGATCGAGGCCCGGCTCGCCGAGCTCAAGGGCGCCGGCCAGGCGCCCGCCATCGGCAGCTGACGCCGTCAGTGCCCGTGATCATGTTCCCGTGGCGACCGCGAGGGAACATGATCACGGGGTTCGCGGCGTCGCGAGCGCAGCGGCGCGGACCAGCAAGCGGCCGCCGAAGGGGATGCCCGCCAGCCTAGCGCAACGATAAGTTGCACATGGGTCGCCGCCTGTGGCAGAGTGAGACGCAACATCTGGTTGCTTGTGAACCCTGGAGGACATCGATGAGCGGGTTGCTGCTCGAGGACAGGAACGCTGTGATCTACGGCGGTGGGGGCGCCATCGGCGGCGCCGTCGCGCGGGTGTTCGCCCGCGAGGGGGCGAGGGTCTTCCTCGCCGGACGGACGCCGGCCACGCTCGACGCCGTGGCACACGACATCGCCGGCGCGGGCGGGAAGGCCGAGACCGCGCAGGTCGACGTCTTCGATCAGCAGGCGGTCGAGGAGCACGCCGACGCGGTCGCGGCGACGGCCGGCGGCATCGACGTCGCCCTCAACGCCGTGAGCGTCATGCACGACCAGGGGACGCTGCTCGCCGACCTCTCGCTCGACGAGTTCATGCGGCCGATCGACGGCTTCCTGCGGACGCTGTTCATCACCAGCAAGGCGGTGGCGCGGCACATGGGCCGCGAGCGTCCCGGCGTCGTGCTGACCCTGTCCGAGCCGGGTGCCCGGCTCGCGGTGGGCGGCATCCTGGGGCACGGCGTCAGCGCGGCCGGCAAGGAGGCGTTCTCGCGGCTGCTGGCCGCGGAGCTCGCGCCACGCAACATCCGGGTGGTCGGCCTCCGCCCGCACGCGGTCGTCGACGCGCCGGCGGCGGGCTCCTACACCGCGGAGCTCTTCGCCCCGATGGCGGCGGCGGGCGGTCAGTCGGTCCAGCAGTTCCTCGAGGACGGGCTGGCGCAGGGCACGCTGCTCCGGCGGCTGCCGACGCTCGCCGAGATCGCCGAGACGGCCGCCTTCCTGGCATCGGACCGCGCCGGCGCCATGACCGGGACGGTCGCCAACCTGACCGCCGGGGCGCTCGTCGACTGATCCGGTCCCTGCCCCTACGCTCAGGAGGCATGAGGGCCGTCGTCCGTGACCGGTACGGCTCGCCCGACGTGCTGCGGGTCGAGGAACTGCCCGTACCGTCGCCGGGTCCCGGGCAGGTGCTGGTGAAGGTCGTCGCGACGTCGGTCAACCTGTCCGACTGGGAGGGGCTGGTCGGGCGCCCGGCCTATGCGCGGTTCAACGGGCCGCGCCGGCCGCGGCTGCGCGTCCTCGGCTCGGACATCGCCGGGCGGGTCGAGGCCGTCGGCCCCGGCGTCACCTCGTTCGGCCCGGGCGACGAGGTGTACGGCGACAACCTCGCCCTCATGGGCGGCTTCGCCGAGTACGCCGTGGCACCGGCCACAGCACTGGTGCGCAAGCCCGAGGGTCTGTCGTTCGCGCAGGCATCGGCGCTGCCCCAGTCGGGCGCCATCGCGGTCACCGGGACGGCGGTCGCCCGGCCGGGGCTGCGGATGCTGGTCAACGGCGCCGGCGGCGGCTCCGGATCGTTCGCGATCCCGCTCGCCAAGCGTGCCGGCGCGCACGTGACCGGCGTCGACAACGCCGGCAAGCTCGAGTTCATGCGCTCGCTCGGCGCCGACGAGGTGATCGACTACCGCGAGCACGACTTCACCCGCACGGGGCCCTACGACGCGATCCTCGACCTGGTCGCGCACCGATCGGTGTTCGCGTATCGGCGTGCCCTCGCCCGCGGCGGCCGGTACCGATGCGTGGGCGGGCCGGTGCGGACGCTGCTACGGGTCCTGACGGCCGGCGCCGTCGCCGGGTGGCTCACCGGCCGCCACCTGGGCGTCCTGGTGGTCCGGCAGGGACCGGCCACGTTCGAGCCACTGGCCCGGCAGTGTCTCGCCGGCGACGTCGCCATCCACATCGACCGCACCTTCGCGCTCGACGAGGTGCCCCAGGCGCTCGCCCACGTCGGCGAGGGCCGCGCGCTCGGCAAGGTCGTCGTCGAGATCGGCTGATGCCACGACACGGCCACGCCTGTTGCCCTGACGCGACGTCGTCCTCCGGCGCGACGTGGAACATCTCACGGTCCCCCCGTCAGAGCGAGACGTGCCGGTTGACGTCCTTGTAGAGGAGATAGCGGAACGGCCCGGGTCCGCCGGCGTAGCAGGCCTGCGGGCAGAAGGCCCGCAGCCACATGAAGTCGCCGGCCTCGACCTCGACCCAGTCCTCGTTGAGCAGGTAGACCGCCTTGCCCTCCAGGACATAGAGGCCGTGCTCCATCACGTGCGTCTCCGGGAACGGGATGGACGCGCCGGGCCGGAAGTTCACGATGTTGACGTGCATGTCGTGGCGCAGGTCCGCGACGTCGACGAATCGGGTCGTCGACCACGCGCCGCCGGTTCCGGGCATGTCGGCCGGGGTGACGTCCTGCTCGCGGGTGACGAAGGCGGGCGGCACCTCGAGACCCTCGACCCGCTGGTAGGCCTTGCGGATCCAGTGGAACGTCGCGGTCGCCCCGGTCTCGTTCGCGATCGTCCAGGAGGTACCGGGTGGGAGGAAGGCGTACGAGCCCGGCCCCAGCGCATGCTCACCGCCGTCGACGGTGAGGGTGAGGGAGCCGTCCACCACGAACAGCACGCCCTCCGCCTCCGGGTCGGGCTCCGTCCGGTCGGAGCCGCCCCCGGGGGAGACCTCGACGACGTACTGGCTGAACGTCTCGGCGAAGCCCGACAGCGGTCTGGCCAGCACCCAGAGGCGGGTGTTCACCCACCCGGGCAGGAACGACGCGGTGATGTCACTGAGCGTGCGGGCCGGGATGACGGCGTAGGCCTCGGTGAAGCGCGCGCGATCCGTGGTGAGTGCGGTCTGCGGCGGCAACCCGCCTCTCGGGACGTAGTAGTCGCTCACCGCTCGTGCCTCCTCAGCAGTCTCCCGTGCGGCATGTCACCGACCGGCCGGCCGCGCAGCCACGTCTCGCGGACCACCCCCGCCAGCCGGCGCCCGGCGTAGGCCGAGACCGGGTTGCGGTGGTGCAGCTTCGTGACGTCGACGACGAACTCCTCGCCGGGCGCGAAGCGCACCAGGTCCGCGTCGGCCCCGGCCGCGATGCGGCCTTTGTGGCGCAACCCGATCCGGTCCGCCGGCGCGGTGGCCATCCACCGCACCACGTCGACCAGTGCGTGGCCGCGGGCCCGGGCGGCCGTCCACACCGCAGGCAGCCCCAGCTGGACCGACGCGATCCCGCCCCACGCCACGCCGAAGTCACCGCCGCCTCGCGCCTTGAGGTCCGCGGTGCACGGCGAGTGGTCGGAGACGACGAAGTCGAGGTCTCCGGCGGCCAGCGCGGCCCAGAGCGCCTCGCGGTTGGCCGAATCGCGGATCGGCGGGCAGCACTTGAGCTCGGTGGCGCCGTCGGCGATGTGCTCGGCGTCGAAGGTCAGGTAGTGCGGGCACGTCTCGACGCTCACGTCGACGCCGGCCTCTCGGGCCTCGCGCAGGGCCGGCACGGCCCCGGCGCTGCTGAGGTGGACGATGTGGGCACGGCAGCCCGTCGCGCGGGCCTGCGCGATGACCAGCTCAATGGCGGCCGTCTCGGCCGCGTCGGGGCGGGAGGCGAGGAAGCCGGCGTAGTGCACGCCGTCGAGCGCGGTCTCGTCGAGCAGCCGGCCGTCCTCGGCGTGGACGATCATCAGCGCGCCCAGCCCGGCGCAGTCGCGCATCGCCAGCGCGAACTGCGCGGGCTCGAGGTGGCCGAACTCGTCGACCCCGGAGTCGAGGAGGAAGCACTTGAAGCCGAACACCCCGGCACGGTGCAGCGGCTCGAGGTCGGGCCGGTTGCCCGGCACGGCGCCCGCCCAGAAGCCCACGTCGACCCAGACCTGGCCCTCGGCCGCCCGCCGCTTGACCTCCAGCGCGGCGAGGGTGGTCGTGGGCGGGACGGAGTTCAGCGGCATGTCGACGATCGTCGTAACGCCACCCGCGGCGGCCGCACGGGTCGCCGTCGCGAATCCCTCCCACTCCGATCGGCCCGGCTCGTTGACGTGCACGTGGGTGTCGACCAGGCCGGGCAGCAGGACCTCGTCGTCCTCGAGCGTGACGGTCCGTGCGGCCGGCGGCGCGTCGTCGAACGTCGTGACGACGGCGATCCGGCCGCCCGCGACGCCCACGGCGGCGGGCACCTCGGCGCCGTCGACGACGGCCCGCCGGGCGCGGATCACGAGGTCGAGGTCAGCTGCCACGGTAGGTCGTGTAGCCGTAGGGGCTGAGCAGCAGCGGCACGTGGTAGTGCTCCTCGGCGTCGGCGACGGTGAAGACGACGACCACCTCCGGGTAGAAGGAGCCCGCCGTGGCGAAGCGGAGCACGTAGTCGCCGGCGTCCAGCCGGTCCGGGCCGAGCGCGGCGATCCTGCCGTCGGAGCTCGTCACGCCCTCGCCGAGAGGGTCGCCGGCGCGGGTCTCGAGGGTCACCCGGATGCCCTCGGCCGGCCGGCCGGCGGCGGTGTCGAGGACGTGCGTGGACAGTGTGCTCACAGCGACGCATCCAATCGCAGCAGCGCGATCTCGCGCAGGTTGTCGACGACCTCGGCCCGCTCGGCGCGGTCGTCGTTGTGCAGCCGCCGGTCGAGCTCGCCGAGGATCTCGTCGGCGTCGCGGCCGGCCGCGCGGATCAGGAAGACCCGGCCGAACCGCTGCTCGTAGGCCGCGTTGCCGGCGGCCAGCCGCTGTGCGGTGTCGCCGGCCGCCGGGTCGACACCGGACTGCTCGCTCTGGGACCGCGCGCCACCGCGCTCACCGATCCGCGGGTGGCTCGCCAGCGCCTGGTCGAGCTCCTCGTCGGTGAGCTCGCGGGCGGCGGAGTTCGCCGCCAGCAGCAGCGCCTGCCGGTCGGCGTACGGCTGGCCGGCCAGCACGTCGTCGGCCCAGCGCGGCACCGACAGGCAGCCGAGCAGCGTCTCTCGCGTCGTCGTCACGCCGGGCATCAGCAGAACCCCGGCACGGCCAGCCAGGCCTCGTCCGCCGCTGCCGCGCCGTCGCGAGTCACCTGCGCCTCGATCAGCCCGTACGGCCGGTCCGCGGCGACGAACACCTCGCCGTCGTTGCTGAGCCCATCGACGTCGAAGCCGCTGAAGTCGACCAGGTGGTGATGCACGTTGGGCGCCGAGAACCTGATCTCGGCGAGTCCCGGCTGCGCGTCGAGCACGGCGCTTCCCATGGCGTACAGCATCTCCTGCAGGGCGCGCGAGTAGGTGCCGGCGAAGGTCCGCAGGAGCGTCGCGGTGACGGCCTCGTGGGAGGCGTTCCAGTCGATGCCGCCGCCGTCGGCATCGGTGTGCCGCCACCTCGCCACGAGCGAGGTGGCGAGGACGCGGTCATCGGTCTCGGGCAGCGTCGTGAACTCGTCCTCGAGGAAGCCCTTGAACTCCGAGTCCGTCGAGTTGAGCAGCACGAGGTCCGAGATCCCCGACAGCACGTGCGTGGCGTCGTGCCCGACGGTCACCACGGCCGTGCGAACGGCGCCTCCCCGGCGGACGAACGAGTGGTCCCCGATGCGGTCCCAGCCGTACTCCTCGACCCGCACCTGCGCCGCATCGGCGGCAGGACACGCCTCGAGCAGTCGCGAGCCCAGCGCGAGCGCATAGTCCTCGGCCGAGGTGACGCCGTGCAGCTTCGCGTAGGCGAACGCGGTGTTCTTCTGCGTGTCGGTCGGCAGCACCGCGGCCTGGTCGCCGGTGATGTGCGCGTCGGCGAAGTCGCCACGCAGCGACGTCGACACGTTCAGGTCGCGGATCTCGTGCCGCGGCGTGTCCCGGACGATACGGACCACGCGGCACTCCGCCTTGCCGTACTGGTTGGCTCCCAGCCTGTGCGCCATCGGCTGCTCCTAGTGTCTCGGGTCGGCCAGCGAGTGGAGGGCATCGGTCCCGAGCGTGGTGCCGTCGACGACCTCGGCCTCGTCGACGGCACCGCAGTCGACGGCGCGCAGCAGGAACGCCGCCAGCGCCCTGGCCGTCGCGGGCTCGTCGGCGATGCCGCTCATCGTGTTCCGCGTGTAGTCCGCCAGCCGGGCCGTCGCGCGGGCGAGTCCCTGCCGGTAGAAGGCGTAGGTCGCGGCGTACCTCGTCGGAAGCTGACCCGGGTGCAGGTCCCAGCCCTGGTAGAAGCCCCGCTCCAGCGAGCGGCGGACGAGGCGGTGGTGGTTGGCCCAGGCGGCGCCGACGTCGTCGGCGCCGCCGACCGGAAGCAGGTTGGTCGAGCCGTCGGACAGGCGTACCCCGGTGCCCGCCGCGGCCGCCTGCATCACCAGCTTGGCGTGATCGGCCACCGGATGCTCCAGCGACTGCTGCCCGGCGGCGATCCCGCAGGACGCCGAGTAGTCGTAGGTGCCGTAGTGCAGTCCCGCCAGCCTGCGTCCGGCCGCCTGGATCATGCGCGCCACCAGCGCCGTCCCGTCGGGCCCGAGGATCGACTGCGGCGTCTCGACCTGCACCTCGAACGCCAGCGCTCCCCGGCCGAGGCCCAGCTCGGTCTCGAGCACGTCACAGGCATGGACCATCGCCTCGACCTGGTCGACGCTCGTCACCTTGGGCAGGGTCACGACCCAGTGGTCGAGCCCGGCTCCGGCGCCGGCTCCGGCTCCGGCGCCGGCTCCGGCTCCGGCGCCGGCTCCGGCCAGCGTGGCGACGTACGACGTCAGCGTCTTGATGCTGCGCGCCCGGGTCGGTGCCTCCAGGCTCTTGATCCGGATGCCTCCGAACGGCGCCGCCTCGCCCTTCGCCCTGCTCTCCGCCAGCGCCGTGGCGGATCGGACGACGTCGGCGTCCTCGTCGGCGTCGGTCCTGCCGGCGTACCCGTCCTCGAAGTCGACCCGGAGGTCCTCCACCGGTTCGGCGGCCAGCTTGTCACGCACGCGCGCCACCAGGTCGGGGTCGCGCACGATCGCCGCGAATCGGTCCGCGTGCTCGTCCAGCAGGTCCAGTGCCGCGGCGCCGTAGGCCGGGATCAGCCCGGCGGTGTGGCGGTGCGCCGGGACGTACACCGTGTGGACCGGCTGCCGGCCCGGCCTCTCCCCGGGGTACGCCCTGGCCAGCGCCGCGTCCGCCGCCGCCAGCCGCGCGTCGAGCTCACCGAGCAACGACGCCGCCAGCACCGCCGGGTCCGCGACCCCGGACGCCTCACCCTCCGGCATGGGCCCCCTCGCGCTCGATCGCCGCCAGCAGCGCGGCGGCGGCCGACACCGCGATGGCGGCCGGGTCCTTGCTGGTGGAGAGGCCCGCGAGGCCGATCGGCGTCTCCACCCGGTCCACGACCTCGGCGGGAAGTGACTCGAGGAGCCGCGACCGGAACCGCGCCCACTTCGCCGACGACCCGATGAGCCCGATCGCGCCGAGGTGATCGCAGCGCAGCGCGGCTTCGACGATCGCGAAGTCCTCGGCGTGGTCGTGCGTCAGCACCAGCACCCGGGCGCCGGCCGGCAGCTCGGCCAGGACGAGCTCGGGGATCACCGGGATGTGGTGGACGTGCACGGCCGCGACCGCGTCGCGCAGCGGTGCGAGGGCGGCCTCGGACAACGACTCCTCGCGCGAGTCGACCAGGTGCAGATCGAGGTCGTGCCGCGCCAGGATCCGGGCCAGCTCCAGCCCGACGTGGCCGATCCCGAAGATCGCGACGGCGGGCACGACGGGCAGCGGCTCCAGCAACACCGTCACCTCGCCACCGCAGCACTGGACGCCGTGCGGCGCCGGCGCCCGGTCGGACAGGCTCACCGTGTAGGACTCGGGGACGACGCCCCCGGCCGACAGCAGGGCGCGCGCCCGGGTGACCGCCTCGGCCTCCAGATTGCCGCCACCGATGGACGCCCAGCGCGACGATGCGGAGACGACCATCTTGGCGCCCGCCTCGCGCGGCGCGTGGCCGCGCACGTCGGTGATGGTCACGAGCACGCCGGGCTCCCGCGCCGCCCGGAGCCCGGCCATCCCCGCGAACCAGGTCGTCACGACGCCCTCCCGGCGGCGCGAGCTGCGCAGAGGGCCCAGTAGACCGCCTCCGGCGTCGCCGGCGAGGCGAGCTCGACCGAGTGCCCGGCCGGGCCGAACGCCGCGCACGCGTCGCGCAACGCCTCGCGGACGCTGAGCGCCAGCATCAGCGGCGGCTCGCCCACCGCCTTCGACCCGTAGACGACGCCGTCCTCGTGCGCCTCGTCCAGCAGGGCGACGTGGAACTGCTCGGGCAGCTCCGAGAACGACGGCAGCTTGTAGGTCGAGGCCGCCTGCGTGGTGAGCCGGCCACGGCCCGGCCCGTCGGACACGTCCCACCGCAGGTCCTCGAGGGTCAGCCAGCCGGCACCCTGGACGAAGCCGCCCTCGATCTGCCCGAGGTCGACCAGCGGGGACAGACTGTCGCCGACGTCATGGACGATGTCGACCCTTCGGGTGGTGTACGCCCCGGTGAACCCGTCGACCTCGACCTCGCTCACCGCGGCGCCGTAGGCGAAGTACTTGAACGGATGGCCGGACATCGCGGCGGCGTCCCAGCTCAGTCCCTCGGTCTTGTAGAAGCCGGCCGCCCAGAGCTGGACGCGCTCGCGGTACGCCGCCGCGACCAGCTCCTCCCACGACGGGTCTCGCAACTGGTCGCGGATCGGCTCCAACCGGCCCAGGATCTGTTCGCAGGCGTCTTTCACGGCGCCACCGTTCAGGTCGGCACTCGCCGACGCCGCAGTGGCGGACGTGTTCGGCACCTTGTCGGTGCGCGTCGGCGCCAGCCGGACCCGCTCCAGCGGTACCCGCAGCGCGGTCGCCGCGACCTGCAGCATCTTGGTGTGCAGGCCCTGGCCCATCTCGGTGCCACCATGGGTGACCAGCACCGAGCCGTCCTTGTAGACGTGCACCAGCGCGCCGGCCTGGTTGAACGCCGTGAGGTTGAACGAGATGCCGAACTTCACCGGCGTGATGGCGATGCCGCGCTTGCGGTGCCGCTCGCGCCCGTTCCACCGATCGATCTCGGCGCGCCGGGCCGCCAGCGACGAGGTGCCGGCCACCTGCTCCCAGGCCGCGAGCAGCCGCCCCGGGTGCCGGACCGGCTGACCGTACGGCGTGGCCTGCCCCTCGGCGTAGAAGTTCCGGCGGCGCAGCTCGGCGGGGTCGATGCCCAGCGCGGGCGCGCACCGGCCGATGATGTCCTCGATCACGAGCATCCCCTGCGGCCCGCCGAAGCCGCGGAACGCGGTCTGCGAGGTCTTGTGGGTCCGCGCGATCCGGCCGTGCACGGTGATGTCGGGGATCCAGTACGCGTTGTCGACGTGGCACATCGCCCGCGACAGCACCGGCTCGGACAGGTCGAGGCTCCAGCCGCCGTCGGACGTGAGCGTGGCCTCGAGCGCGGTGAACAGCCCGTCGGCGTCGAACCCCGCCGTCCACGCCGCGTGGAAGCCGTGCCGCTTGCCGGTCATCGTCATGTCCTGCGCCCGGGTCAGCCGCACCCGCACCGGCCGGCCGGTGAGGGTCGCGCCGAGCGCCGCCACGGCGGCGAGCCCGTGCGGCTGCATCTCCTTGCCGCCGAAGCCGCCGCCCATGCGCAGGCACTGGACCGTGACGGCGTGGCTCGGAACGCTGAGCACGTGCGCGACGATCTCTTGGGTCTCGGTCGGATGCTGG
The DNA here is from genome assembly GCF_004348545.1 of Jiangella ureilytica. Classification (GTDB taxonomy): domain Bacteria; phylum Actinomycetota; class Actinomycetes; order Jiangellales; family Jiangellaceae; genus Jiangella; species Jiangella ureilytica. The sequence continues at coordinate 36,199 of NZ_SMKL01000049.1, forward strand.
GTGCTCGACTGGACGAAGACCTGGCCGTTCTCGTCGACCAGCGCCAGCGAGCAGTGCGTCTCGAGATAGAAGTGCTCCTGCCCCGCGAACGACGTCACGCCCTCGAAGACGCGAGCCGCTCGCCCCATCCCGGCCGCGGAGTCGCCGCGGGCGAGGGTCGGGCGCGCTCCCTGGAAGCTCGCCGCCGCGATCGCCTCCTCGACGGTGAGCAGCGCGGGCAGCTCCGCGTAGGTCGCCCGGACAGCCGCCGCCCCCTGCCGTGCCGCCTCGAGGGACTCGCCGAGCACCCAGCAGATGGCGTGGCCGTGGTACATGACCTCGGTCGGGAACAGCGGCTCGTCGTGCTTGACGCCGGCGTCGTTGGTGCCGGGCACGTCCGCGTCGGTGAGCACGCGGACGACACCGGGCACGTCGTACGCCGCGGCGACGTCGAGGCCCGTGATCGTCGCGTGGGCGTGCGGCGCCTGCACCGGGTGCGCGTGCAGCACGTTGCTGGTGCGTCCGACCAGGTCGTCGGTGTAGAGCGCCTGGCCGGTGACGTGCAGGACCGCGCTCTCGTGGGGCAGCGGCGTCCCGACGACGGGGTCGTCCGGCCGCCGGCTGAGCGGGGTGCCCACAGGGCGGGCGATGGTCGTCATGGCGTCGCCTCCGCGAACAGCTTGCGGATCGACTGCCCGAGCATCGCCGACCGATAGGCGGCGCTCGCCCGCTGGTCCGAGATCGGCGTGCCCTCGGCCGCCAGTACCGCCGAGGCCGCGTCGACGGTCTCGGCGGTCCACGGGCGTCCCTCCAGTGCCGCCTCGGTCGCGAGCGCCCTGATCGGCATCGCGGCCACGCCGCCGAGCCCGATCCGCGCTCTGCGGACCACGCCGTCGACGAGGTCGAGTGCGTAGCCGACCGCCACCGAGGAGATGTCGTCGAACGGCCGTTTGGCGATCTTGTGGAACGCCGTCAGCCCGCTCACCGGCCGGGGCACGACCACCTCGGTGATCAGCTCGTCCGGACGGCGCGTCGACTCCCGGTAGCCGGTGAAGTAGTCCGCCAGCGGCAGTGTCCGCGACCCCTCGGCCGAGGCCAGCACCACGGAGGCCTCGAGGGCGAGCAGCCCCGGCGGCGCGTCGCCGATCGGCGAGCCGGTGCCGAGATTGCCGCCGAGCGTGGCGCTGTTGCGGATCAGCCGCGAACCGAACTGCGCGATCAGCGCGGACACCAGCGGGAGCCGCCCCGCCAGACGCCGGTCGATCTCCGTCAGGGTCAGGGCCGCGCCCATGCGCACCTCGGCATCGGTCACCGAGAAGCCCCGCAGCTCCGGCAGCCGATCCACCGCGATCACCAACCCGCCACGGCGGCCGCGCAGGTTCACGTCGACGCCCCAGTCCGTGCTGCCGGCGACGACGACGGCGCCCGCGTCCTCTCCGAGCAGGTACAGCGCCTCGGCCAGGCTCGCCGGCCGGACATAGGTCGCCTCGTCGCCGCGGAGCTCCGTGGCCATCGCCGCCGGCGCGGCCGCCGTGCGCCGCAGCCCGATGACGTCGTCGGCCGGCGGGAAGCCGAGCGCGAAGGCGGCGTCCTTGATGGGCCGGTAGCCCGTGCAGCGACACAGATTGCCGCTGATCGCATGCAGGTCGAAGCCGTTCGCCCCGTGGTATTGGTCGCGCGGGCCGCCGTCGCCGGCCGGCGCCCGATCGGCCCGGTAGTACTCCGCGCCCATGGAGCAGACGAAGCCGGGCGTGCAGTATCCGCACTGCGAGCCGCCGCGCGCCGCCAGCTCCTGCTGGACCGGGTGCAGCGCCCCCGGCGCACCGAGGCCTTCCGCGGTGACGACCTCTTGGCCGTCCAGCGCCGCCGCCGGCACGAGACAAGAGTTGATCGCCGTCCATTCGGCGGCCTCCGAGCCGTCGGCAGCGGGCCGTGCGACCATGACCGCACAGGCACCGCACTCGCCCTCGGCGCAGCCCTCCTTGGCACCGGTCAACCCCGCGGCGCGCAGGAAGTCGAGGACGTTGGTGTGTGGCGGGACGCCGGTCAGGTCGCGCGGCCGGCCGTTGACCACGATCTCGGCCATCCGCCACCTCCAGGACGTGTCGCTGCGTCCATCATTCGCCGCCGGGTCGTTGCGGGTCAACGAACCACGGCGTCGCCGTCGATCCACACCGCGGCGACGTCGGTGGCGGTGCCGAGGGTGAAGGTCTTGCCCAGTGCGTCCTCCGGGCCGGTCGCGTTGCGCAGTGCCACGTCGTAGGTCGAGCCCGGCGCCGGCCGGAGCCACTGCGCGTCGAAGCGCTGCCCGACGGAGAGATGGCCCACATCGGGCAGGTCGAGGGCGGCCGCCCCGGCCGCGGTCGCCAGGTGGAGCAGGTGGGCGGGGGTGAGCGCATACCCGGCGTCGCCGAGCTGTCGTTGGGTGAAGTACGCCTGCAGGCCCTCTTTCAGCAGCGAGAAGCCCGAGCCCGCGCCGACGTCGGAGCCCAGGGCCACCCTGACGCCGTGTCGGACGTGCCGGGCCAGTGGGAACAGCCCGCTCCCCAGACCCGCATTGCTCGTCGGGCAGTGCGCGATCGACGCGGTCCGCGCGGCGAGCGCCTCGAGCTCGTCGTCGCCCGGGTGGACGTTGTGCGCGAGCACGCTGCGCGGGCCGACGAGTCCGTGCCGATCGTAGGTGGCGACGTACGTGCTCAGGTGGAACAGGCTCGCCACCTTCTCGATCTCCTCGAGGTTCTCGTTGACGTGGGACGTGAAGAACGCGCCGGGAACGTCGTCGAGCACGGCCGCGCATGCCGCGAGGAGCGGGTCGCTGCAGGACAGGGAGAAGCGCGGCGTGACCGCGTACCGAGCCCGGCCGGTGCCGTGCCAGCGGCGGGCGAGCCCGGCGCTGTCCTCGTACGCCTTCTCCGGCGAGGTGAGCAGCTCCCGCGGCAGGTTGCGGTCGCTGACGACGAGACCGGCGGTCACGCGGAGCCCGGCCGTGGCGGCGGACTCGAAGAGCGCATCGACCGCGGCCGGGAAGTGTGCCCCGAAGACCATCGCGGCGGTGGTGCCAGCCGTCACGAGGCCGGACACGAAGTCCGCCGCCACCTGGGCGGCGTAGGCGGTGTCCGCCAGCCGCTCCTCCTCGGGCAGCGCGCGGCGCTCCAGCCAGTCGAGCAACGGCAGGCCGATCCCGCCGATGACGTGCACCTGCGGGAAGTGGACGTGCGTGTCGACGAACCCCGGGAGCAGCAGCCCACCGTCCAGCGAGACGACGCTCTCGTCCGGGTGCGCGGGGCGCAGGGCGGCGAACGGGCCGCGCGCCACGATGACGCCGTCGCGCACCACGAGGCCCTCGTCCGAGCACGAACGCAGCGTGCCTCCGGCGAACGGGTCGTCAGGGGTGTCGAGCACCGCCCCGCGGAAGATCGTCATGCGTCAACACCAGTCGTTCGACAGATGCCGGCCTACGGGCCGGCTCCTTGACATCACACATCAGTGAAGCACGGAGGTACGGCGATGAACGCGTCCGAATATTTGAACACGGTGGAACACGTTGGCCGACTGGGTGCATGGCAGCGATGCGTCCGTCCCGGTGCCGACCCGCCCGAACTGAACGCTGGCCGACCTCGTCGACCGTGTCGGCGCTGTGCAGCACTGGTCGGCTCTCGTCATCGTCGTCCGAGCCCGCGGGGAGGATCTGCCCGAGATCGTCCGAGGGCTCGGTGACTGGTGGCGACACCGATGGGCGACACCGATGGGCCCGTTCGACGCCTCACCCTCGCAGTCCGGGTGAGGTGGTCGCGGCACGACGAAGCGGCTGGTCAGAATCGCTTCTGACCAGCCGCCTCGGCCGTTCTGTGGAGCTGCCGGGAATCGAACCCGGGTCCTCCGACGCTTCTCCAGGGCTTCTCCGGGCGCAGCCTGTTATGCCTCTACTCGGCTCCGGTGATCACACAGGCGAGTTCACCGTGACGAGCCCAGCCACGTAAGTGTCCCTACCGGTCCCGTGACCGTACCGGTCGGTGAGTCTCCTTGATGATGCCGAACACCGGGGCGGAGACATCCCCGGGTCGACAGACTTCTTACTCTGCCTCAGGCGGCGAGAGTGAAGTCAGTGCGCTTAGCGTTGGCACTTGTAACGTTTGCCGCGAGCGTTAACGAGTTAACGCGGCCTCCTCGGCCCGCTTCCCCTGGTTCGACGCACAGAGTCGAAACCGCTCAGCCCCTCTGGAGTTGTCAATCCCTCGAGCGAACCCGATGGTCCGTCCAGGTTACCGTGTTCAACGCCTGGCAGGCGAGCGAGATTCCCGCAGCCCGGCTCCCGGCCGGGCGGCGACGACCAGTGTGGAGCCCGAACAGGTCCAGGTACGAACCGTTCGTACTCCCGAGCGAGGGCTACTTGCGGGTAACATGGGGTATGACGCCACCGACGAAGGAGGCGCGCATGACCAGCACGCAGCCCCAGCCCCGCACCCAGCACGTCGACGAGCGCGAGGCGAGGCGAGTCGCCGAGGCCGCACGCGAGACGCGGTGGGAGAAGCCGTCGTTCGCGAAGGAGCTCTACCTCGGCCGGTTCCGGCTCGACCTCATCCACCCGCATCCGTCGCAGTCGGCCGAGGACGAGGCGACGACGACGGCGTTCCTCGCCCGGCTGCGGAGCCTCTGCGAGGAGCTCGACGGCGCTGTCATCGAGCGCGAGGCGCGCATCCCGGACGAGTACGTGAAGGCGATGGCGCGGGCTGGCGTCTTCGGCATGAAGATCCCGCGCGAGTACGGCGGCGCCGGACTCACGCAGGTCGGCTACAACCGCGCCCTCATGCTGCTGGGCGGCGTGCACCCGTCCATCGGCGCGCTGGTGTCGGCGCACCAGTCCATCGGTGTGCCGGAGCCGGTGAAACTGTTCGGCACTGACGAGCAGAAGCGCGCCTTCCTCCCCCGCTGCGCCGCGGGCGCCATCAGCGCCTTCCTGCTCACCGAGCCCGACGTCGGCTCCGACCCGGCCCGGCTGGCCGCGGAAGCAGTCCCGACGGACGACGGTCGGTTCTACGAGCTCAGCGGCACCAAGCTGTGGACCACCAATGGCGTCATCGCGGAGCTGCTGGTCGTCATGGCCCGGGTCCCGAGGCACGACGGCGGCCGGGGCGGCGTGACGGCGTTCGTCGTCGAGGCCGACTCGCCCGGCATCACCGTCGAGCACCGCAACGCCTTCATGGGGCTCAAGGGCATCGAGAACGGCGTCACCCGGCTCGACCGCGTCCGTGTGCCCGCGGCGAACCGCATCGGCCGCGAGGGCGACGGTCTCAAGATCGCCCTGACGACGCTGAACACCGGCCGGCTGTCCATCCCGGCGCTGTGCGCGGCGGCGTCGAAGTGGTGCCTGAAGATCGCCCGCGAGTGGTCCGCCGAGCGGGTGCAGTGGGGTAGGCCGGTCGGCCGGCACGCCGCCGTCGCGCACAAGCTGTCCTACATCGCGGCGACGTCGTTCGCGCAGGAGGCGGTCCTCGACCTGTCGGCGCACCTGGCCGACGAAGGTCGGCGCGACATCCGCATCGAGGCGGCCATCGCGAAGCTGTGGTGCAGCGAGACGGCGTGGCAGGTCGCCGACGAGCTGGTGCAGATCCGCGGCGGTCGCGGCTACGAGACCGCCGAGTCGCTGCGGGCCCGCGGCGAGCGCGCCGTCCCCGCCGAGCAGATCCTCCGCGACCTGCGCATCAATCGCATCTTCGAGGGCTCGACCGAGATCATGCACCTGCTGATCGCCCGCGAGGCCGTCGACGCCCACCTGCAGGCCGCCGGCGACATCGTCGACCCCGAGGTGGCGCTGCCCGAGAAGGCGAAGGCCGCCGTCAGGGCGACCGGGTTCTACGCCAAGTGGCTGCCGCAGCTGGTCACCGGCGCCGGACAGCTGCCCACGTCGTACCAGGAGTTCGGCACGCTGGCGCCACACCTGCGCTACGTCGAGCGAGCGTCGCGGCGGCTGGCGCGGTCGACGTTCTACGCGATGGCCCGCTGGCAGGGGGCGCTGGAGAAGAAGCAGGGCTTCCTCGCCCGCGTCGTCGACATCGGCGCCGAGCTGTTCGCCATCGCCGCCTGCTGCGTGCGCGCCCGCATGCTGGCCGAGCAGGGCCAGCCGGGCGCCGGCCGGCTCGCCGACGCGTTCGCGCGGCAGTCGCGGTTGCGGGTCGAGCGGCTCTTCGACGCGCTCTGGCACAACAGCGACGGCTCCGACGAGGCGCTGGCGAAGGCCGTCCTGGCCGGCGAGCACACCTGGTTCGAGGCGGACATCCTGGACCAGAGCGAGGGCACCGGCCCCTGGATCGCGCCACCGCCCAGCGGCCCGCCGGCCGAGAACGTCGCCCGCCGCGTGCTCTGACCGGGCGACGCTCCTAGGGCTCCGGCTCGACCAGCGCCCGGGCGTACGCGGCCATCGAGCGCTGGTAGCGCGGCAGGTGCCGGGCCAGGGCGCCGACGGCGACGGAGACGGCCTCGCGCTCGCGGCCGGCGTCGGTGAGTGCCAGCGCGAGCACGGCCCGCAGGGCGTCGTCGAGGTGGTCCGAGCCGCGATCGAGCTCGGCCGTCAGCAGCTCGACGCCCTCCTGCGGCCGGCCGAGGTTGCGCACCGAGCTGGCCAGCTGGATCACCGCCCGGCGACGGCGCTCGCCCGGCAGCTCGCCGGTCAGGGCCTGCCGGTACAGCGGCTCGGCGAGATCGGGCCGGCCGGTCGAGTCGAACGCGGAGGCCCGCTCGAACGCCGCGACGGCGCTTCCCTCGGGCAGCTCGGCGGCGAGCCCGTCGATCAGCGCGACGAAGCTCACCTCGTCGTGGTCGTCGATCAGCGTCCAGGCCGCGGCGACCCGGCCTTCCCAGTCCTCGTCAGTGCTCACCCCGCCAGCCTCGCACGCCCCGGACGGCGGCTCAGCGCAGGGTCACCGAGCCGGAGTCGGGGACCAGCTCGATCCACACCCGGCCCGGCGGCACGTGCAGCGGCGCGCCGGCGGCGTCGGTGAGCAGCAGCGGCGCGCCCGGAGCGGCCTTCGACCACTGACCGTCGACCGCGGTGCCGGCGATGAGCAGCGTCGCGGCACCGGAGCCGGCCAGCACGGTCTCGGGGACGGGGTTGCCGGCCGGGTCCTCGTAGCCGGCGTCGCGGACCGCGACCCGCAGCACCAGGACCGTCGCCGGCCCGAAGACGTCGCCGGAGGCCGCGCGGTCGCCGTCGAGCACCCAGAGCCCGTCGTTCCAGGTCCAGCTCGAGGTGTGGGCGCCGGAGAACCGGACGTCCACCCCAGCCACGGACCGGCCGCCACCAGGAGCCGGGCCCCACGGCAGGTACGACCCGGCCGGCACCCCGGTGCCCGCGGGCACGCCGGCCAGCGCCTCGGCGGGGTCGAGCATGACGTTGTACGGCGCCTCGCGGTCGTGGTCGCGGGCGAGCCCGTTGCCGCCGCCGGTCAGCACCGTCACGCCGGCGTCGTCCAGGGCCCGCAGCACCCGCTCCGCGCCGCCCGACGCGACCAGCACGCCGCCGGCCGGCAGCGCGATGCCGGCATCGGTGGTCCGCACCGAGCGCACCGGCCCGGCCACCGGCGGCACGGCCGACTGGTACAGCGCCGCCAGCCGGGTCAGCCCTCCCTCGACCAGCTCCTCGACCACGAGGTCGGCGGCGGACAGGCCGAGCTGCGGCGCCGCCGCCCCGGTGTTGTCGATCTTCACGACCAGCGCCGGCCGGGCGGCGTCGGCCGCCGACGCCGCGGGCAGCCCGGTGAGCGGCCAGACCGGCGCGGGAGTCGGCGACGGCGTCACCGTGGCCGACGGCGTGGGCGGTGCGGTGGACGGCGACGGCGCCGGCGTGGCCGACCCTCCGCAGGCGGCGAGCAGCAGCACCGCCGCCAGACCGCAGGCTGCCGCCGTCGGGACCCGCCGGCGCAGGCTCACGCCGCGGTCAGCCGCGCCGCCGGGCGCGCGCCATGGCCCGCTCGGCCTCGCGCTTGGCCTCGCGCTCGGCGATGGTGTGCCGCTTGTCGTAGCTCTTCTTGCCCCGGGCCAGCGCCAGCTCGACCTTCGCGTAGCCGTCCTTGAAGTACAGCGACAACGGCACCAGTGTGAAGCCGGTCTCCTTGGTCTTGCCGATGAGCCGCTTGATCTCCTCTTTGCGCAGCAGCAGCTTGCGCGAGCGTCGCGGCGCGTGGTTGTTCCAGGTGCCGAGGTCGTACTCGGGGATGTGCACGTTGCGCAGCCAGACCTCGCCGTCGCGGACGTCGGCGAACCCGTCGACCAGCGACGCCTTGCCCGCCCGCAGCGCCTTCACCTCGGTGCCGGTGAGGACGATGCCGGCCTCGAAGGTGTCGTCGATGTGGTAGTCGTGGCGGGCCTTGCGGTTCTGGGCCACCAGGGTGCGTCCGCGCTCTCGTGCCATGCCCCAAGGATCGCATTTCCGGGGCCTCCGAGACGACTGCGTTTACCGCCCGAGGTAGTTCATCGGGTTCACGCGGTCGCCGCCCACGTAGAGCATGAAGTGCAGGTGGCAGGCGGTCGAGCTGCCGGTCGTGCCGGAGTACCCGATGATCTCCCCCTGCGAGACGCTCTCGCCGTCGCGTACCGCGAACCGGGACAGGTGGCTGTAGGTCGTCACCATGCGCCGATGGGCGACGGCGACCTGGTTGCCGTAGGCGCCCCGGTAGTAGGCCCACTCGACGGTGCCCGCGGCGGCCGCGCGGATCGGCGTTCCGCAGTAGGCGCGGAAGTCGGTGCCGTCGTGCAGCTTGTAGACCCCGGTGACCGGGTGGACGCGCATGCCGTAGGGCGAGGTCACGTACGGGTTCGCGGTGGGGAAGGCCAGCGTGACCGCGGAGCCGCCGCCACCGCCGCC